>JAFDEK010000087.1 GCA_019310385.1 Deltaproteobacteria bacterium | reverse complement strand
GCCCCGGCATATTGGACGCCTCTGGTGCTGTCTGGTGCGCCCAGGTCGGCGGAGTTTCACCGGCACGGCAACACTCGCTGTCGCGTGGCGCCGCGAGCGCGATGAAGCTGTTCGCCCCCCTCGACGGCGCGGCCGAGCGCGCCTTCCCGTTACCCAGGCTCGTGACACACGGCTTCGATGTTGTTCCCGTCCCGGTCGAAGACGAAGGCCCCGTAGTAGTTGGGATGATACTCCGGCCGGAGCCCCGGGGCGCCGTTGTCGCGTGCGCCCGCGTCGAGTGCTGCCTTGTAGAATGCATCCACGGTGGCGCGATCAGGACTGACGAACGCGACATGAACAGGGGCGACGCTGTCACTTGGTGAGATCCAGAAGTCGGGCTTGCCCTCAGCACCGAGGCCGGCCGCGGATCCGCCGAACTCCATGATGACCTCATAGCCAAGGGGCGCGAGTGCGCTCTCGAAGAATCGCTTGCTCGCCTGGTAGTCTGAAACGCCCAGGCCGACATGATCGAGCATTGCATAGCTCCCTTGTGGTCCCGTTCAGAGGCCACCGAGGTCAGCGCGCCGGAGGCAATCCCATGGCACCACGCCCCGATCATATCCGATCGTCGGATGCTCAGCCGCAAGCCCTGGTTGGCGGAACCGCGTACAGACAAGGGCGTCTGACCTTCGTCCAAGCAGGTTCTTGCGCCTCTTCCGCCAGCCGAAGAGCGCCGCGGGAGACCGGAGTGTGAACTGGCTAGGAAGCCCGCACGATGGAGAAGCTTGCATTGGCCTTGGCGAGAAGCTTCCCGTCCTTTCTCACGATCCGTGTCTCAGCGTGAACCAGTGAGCGGCTACGATTCACGACCTCGGCTTCGAATGTGATCGTCCCCAGGAGGGCTGGGCGGAAGTAGGAGATCTCGAGGTCATTGGTCTTGAACCTCTCGGTCTCTTCCACGACGGTCATGACGACGAAGCTCAGAACCACGTCCGCGAGCACGCCGAAATAGCCACCGAAGAGCTCGCCGCGCAGGTTGGTGAGACCTGCCGGAACCTCCCAGTCGGCGCGGACTCGCCCGGGCTCCCATGAGCGAATATTGGGTACATCCAGGTTTTGAATCGCCGGGCCGCCGGGATGCGGATCAAGCTCGTCGTGACCTCGCGTCACAGCATCGAGCAACTCCCGCCACCGGAATCGCTGTGGATCCTCGCCCTTCGTCATTCGCTGAGATCCGCCATCTGATGGATCGGGCTTCAGCTGCAACAGACAGCGCTGACCGTCGACGTCATGCCACCGAAGTCCCGACGCCAGAATGCTACCGAATTCAGGAACGCTCAGCTGTCTGTTGTCAGCTGCAAGCCCTTGTCAAGCCGCGGCTACGGCCCGGCCTCGAAAGCCACGCCCTCAGGCGCGAAGCCCATACCCATCACACGTTCTGACTCATCGACAAAGTACAGCTCCACCGTCCCTCCCACCGTCGGATAGGCCCAGAGTTCTACGCGGCCGCCTGCGGGCACCTTTGACCAGAAGTCTTCAATCGGGCCCCACATGGGTCCGTCTGTCTTGGAGTACGACTGTTTGCGCGTGGGTGAGCCGAACGACTCAACGACCTCTCCGCGAGTCATACCCGTACGGAATTCACCCGGTCCGCAATCGGGCCTCAATCAATCACTAAAGCGTGGAATCGGGCTCAAGTTTGGCTCGACGAACCGTTGCCTCGCCTCATCGGAGAAGAGCTGGCTAGCCGAGTAGTGCGTCAGCATGATGTCAAGATCCAACATTCGCGGGTCTGAGTCCATGAAGGACTCAGCGGAGTCGCTCGCAGGTGCCTGCTCCATGAATTACCGAATCGCGAGAATCCACGCACGGGTCAGGGTCTCGTGATACTTCATCGGGTCGACCCCATTGTGCTTCAGGAATCGAAGCAGGGATAACTGCATGAGTTTCTGCGCTGTATCCGTGCCATGGCTGCAAAGGTACACATAGGCCAGTCGCACGTGAGCTTTGTGATCGAACTCGGCCGGCGAAAACTCGCAAGATTCGAAGCTCGCTTGAAAGGCGAGGTCTCTATCCGAGGGAGCGTGGCGCATCCGCACGGCCTTTCGTATGCCGCTCAACGGACATGCTCAACGGACATGGTGTTCAGTGGCGCGCCGGCCTCACCGAGGCCACGCCCATGCGAGCAATGACCTTGGTGAGTGGCACCCGCACAAGGACCTCGCCCTCGACGGCGTTGCGCTCCCCGTACGACTCCGCACGCTCCGCCCCTACGTAGCGCTCCGCAATGCGCGTGGCGTACGGGAGGAGTTCGCTTGGAGAAAGCGCCAGGATCTCGGCAACTCCCTCGACCAATACGAAGGCGAAGGGGAAGCGCTCCTCGTCCACCGAGACCGCTACTCGCGGATTTGATCGAAGGTTCCGGCCCTTGACAGAGTCCGCCATGGTCATGAAAACGAGATCGTCTCCCTCGAGCGTGAACCATACGGGAGCCACATGAGGTCTGCCGTCGGCTCTGACGGTCGCCAACTTGGCTGTTCGCGCATCGGCGAGCAGGAAGGCGCGCCATTCCGCAGGAGTCATCGTGTTCACGCTGCTGCTCCGCGCTGCAGCCGAACGGATCGGGCTTCAACTGCAACAGACAACGCTGGCCATCAGCGTGATGCCACAGAGTCCGGACGCCAGAATGCTACCAAATTCAGGAACGCCCAGCTGTCGGTTGGCAGCTGCAAGCCTTTGTCGAACCGCACGCCGCGATGGGCCCGCAGAGGGCTCCTCCAGCAACCGGTCACATTCTGAACTGCGGCAGGAAGTGCCACGTCGAAAGAAACCCGACAACACTGATGACGACGAAGACGAGGCTGAATGCGGTGGACTTCCAGGTACGATGCCGGACGAGACAAAAGAGAGAATTCGCGAGGAGAACGAGTCCCGCGACTGGGGCCAGCAGAACCAACGCCAGGAAGTGATAGGCGTCGCCGTCGGTCACGGAACCCCAGTAGAGCAAAGGGCCGGCCGCTAGTGCGCCGCATAGGTAGCGACAGGCGATCGTAAAGTTACCGACTGGCTGATTCATGCGTTGATGTTGTGCTTCGCCTCCGTGCGGCCCAAGGGATCGGCGTTGACCGGCGTGGAATAGCGCCACCCGAGGTCGCCGAGCCTGAAAAGGTTGATGCGAGAACGGTACAGCGGCCATTTGAACCGCGCTATTCCACGTCCGCGTTCAACGCCTTGTCATGCCGCACGGCGCTACGATGCACGCTTGAGACGGCGCACCTTCTTGGCTGGCCTATTGACCGCAAGGTCGTGGATCGCTTGGAGGTTTAGCCAGAACTCTGGTGTGGTATCGAAAGCCTGCGAGAGTAACCACGCTGTCTCTGGCGTAACGCCGCGCTTCCCCCGAACTAGCTCGTTGATTCGCTGAATCGGAACTCCGATATGGGCAGCAAGCGCGACTTGGGTCTGACCAAGCGGAACCAGAAACTCTTCGCGAAGAATCGCACCCGGATGGCTCGGAATTCGATTTTCAGGCTGCATGGCTACCCCCGGTGATAGTCGACGAATTGAACGTCGTGGCACTGACCTTCGGTCCAGCGCAGGACGATCCGCCACTGGTCGTTGACGCGAACGCTGTGAAACCCTGCCCAGTCACCGCGAAGCGCCTCGAGCCTGTTTCCCGGTGGCGAGCGTAGATCGCGAAGTTGCTGAGCGGCGTTGACCAGGTCCAGCTTCCGCACGGCCGCATGCACGAGATCAGGCGGAAACCGCCTCACTCGTCGAGTGCGGCGTCCGTGGAATAGATCAGAAGTCGCTTGGTCGCCGAATGAGACGATCACCAGGACATACTACCGCTTACACGGTATCCATGCAACCGAGGAGTGCGGCATAGCGGATCGGTCTTCAGCGGCTGGGCAACAGGCCGACCGACCCGCCCGAGCTGAAGCGCCTGTTGCGAGAATGGTACAGTGGACATCTGAACCCAGCTGTTGACCAGTCCGACTGCAAGCTCGTGTTGGGCAGCGCGATCTGCCACGGGCTTCCGCCATCTATCGGTTGTCCCAGCTGATCTTGGCTAGTGGTTCGATCACGATCCAGCGCCAGTCGCGGAACGCAGTGCTCTCGTTTCGGGAACCCGCACCGGGCCCAGCACCAGTCGCATACTTGGCTCCCATGCCGTCCCGCACGATCGAGTCGAGATGATCGTCCTGGCGCTCGGCCTCGGCATTGCCGAGGATTTTGGCAGTTGCGTGAACCATCGCTCCGTGCAGTTCGGGGTACCGCTCGCCCACATCGATGGTCACTGTGCAGTTGGGATCACGGCGCAGATTCGCGAGCTTCTGGCCACGGGTGAATGCGTAGAATCGGCCCCCCGCCCAGTAGAACCACAGCGGCGTCAGATTCAAACGGTCGCCGGGACCCCGCGTCGCGATTCGTAGCGTCCATGCGGTCGAGACGATCTGATTGAAGGCAATGTCGTTGGCAAGCTCCACTGTTGGCCTCGCTCGTTCTGCGTCCGCCCAACTATTATTCAACAGCCGCGCCCCATGCGCGGCCAAGCCTGATAATACCCCAATGCCACCTGTAGATTCCTGCCCAGAATCAAGGGCTTCCGTCCGTGTTCATCTTATTGGGCCCCTTATTCCGACTGTCGTCGCCTGATAAATCTCTGCCCCGGTAGTCAACGGGCCTCAGAGTCGGTCGGTCGGGTTCCCCGCACCGCGGTCCCTGCGACGAGGCTTCGCCTCGTCACCACAGCGAACCCGGTCCACGGAACCCGCGCTAAACCGGCAGATCTCCGCGCCCGAAGACTGCCTCGAGGGTTACGCCCCGCTCCGCGAAGGCCTCGGCCGCGCCTTCACCCCGGTCCACCAGGCACAGCACCCGCGCCACCTTTCCCCCGGCGGCTTCGACGATGTCGAGGGCCTCCAGGGTCGAGCCTCCGGTGGTCGTCGTGTCCTCCACGAGCGCGACGCTCTGCCCCTCCGCGAAGCCGCCCTCGATCTGTCGCCCCAGCCCGTGCTTCTTCTTGTCCTTGCGCACGAAGAAGCCCAGTAGTCCCTGGGTCTCGTTGCCGCGTGCGGCCGCGCCCAGCACCGCAGAGACCAGCGGCACGGCGCCTACCGCCATGCCCCCCACGGCGTCCACCGGCGTACCACTCTGCAGCTTCTCGAGCACGAGCTTGCCCGCCAGCTCGACGCCCAGCGGCCGCATCAAGGTCTGCCGCAGGTCGAGATAGAAGTTGCTCTTCTTCCCGCTGGCGAGGGTGACGTCGCGCTTCTCGAAGGAAACGTCGAGGATGAGGTCGAGGAGCCTCTGGCGATCGTCTGCGCTGGTCAATACTCTGCCTTTCCTTGTCTGTGATTCGCGCGCGCCCGCGCCGGACCTCAGTACTTGCGTCAGTGCTTGCGAATGCCGAGCGCGTACTCGGCGATGAGCTTCTCGTGGAGCTCGCTGGTCCCTTCGCCGAACTCCAGGGCCTTGGCCTCCATGAGGAGCCGTCCGATCTCGGCTTCGGCGCTGCACGAATAGCCGCCGAAGATCTGCATGCCGTCGAGGGCGTTCGCGACGGCAGCCTTGCTCGCGCACAGCTTGGCCAGGCTGGCCTCCACGCTACAGCGCTCGAGGCCCGCGTCCTTCATGCGCCCGAGGCGATAGACCAGGAGCCGCGCCTGCTCGGTGCGGCACACCATCTCGGCCACCTTGTGCTGGATGAGCTGGAACTCGCCGATCTTCTGTCCGAAGGCCTCGCGCTCCATCGCGTAGGGGATCGCGAGGTCGAGGCAGCGCTGGGCCTGGCCCACGCAGCGCGCCGCCACCGAGAAGCGCCCCGTGTCGAGCGCTGCGCCCAGCACGGGAAAGCCCCGGCCCGCTTCGCCGAGCAGCGCGTCTTCGGGCACGAAGGCGTCCTCGAAGTGCACCTCGGCGAGGTTGTCGCGCTTCAGGGTGCGCATGGGAAAGTCGCCGATGGTGATGCCCTCCGTAGCGTGGGGGTCGACGAGGAAAGCCGTCACGCCCTTGTGCGCCTTGCTGCGATCGAGGGTCGCGACCACGAAGAAGAGCCCCGCGTGAGCGGCGTGGGAGATGAAGACCTTGGAGCCGCGCAGCCGGAAGCCGCCATCCACCGGAGTCGCGGTGGTCTGCATGGCGGCCAGGTCGGTGCCGCCGCCGGGCTCGGTGAGACAGGCCGAGCAGATGATTTCGCCCTTCGCGATACCCGGCAGGTAGCGCTCCTTCTGCGCCTCGCTGCCCTGCTTCAGGATCGAGCTCGCGCACAGGGAGTTCGCCACCGAGACCACCGAGGCCACCACCCAATCCACCCGGGCGAGCTCCTCGCAGATGATCCCGTAGGTGACGACGTCGCTGAACGAGCCGCCGTAGCGCTCGGGGATCATGGGGCCGAGCAGGCCCATGGGGGCGAGCTTGGCGACCAGCTCGACGGGGTAGCGAGCCTCGCGCTCGTAGTCTTCTACGTGGGGAAGGATCTCCGCCTCCGCGAAGGCCCGCACGCTGCGCCGGACCTCGCGCTGCTCGTCGCTGAGGTCGAAGTCCGCCATGCGCTCGAGGGGGCTCGTCATGCTTCTCCTGGACTGCCCAGCCATCTTCGCAGGCTCGGCGGGGCCGCTAGCTTAGCCGGCCCGGGGGCGTGACCCGCCGCACCCGCGGGGCATGGACTTCTTCCGGCTCCTCGTCTAGAGTGCCGCCCCCGAAGATTCAGCGAGAGGCCGTCATGAAGAAGGGCACGAACAACCGCAACCGCAGCAAGACCGCGCGCTACCGCGCCAAGCTGAAGCAGAAGCACCAGCGCACGCGCCGCCGCCAGTCGGGCGGCCGCAAGTACTACCGCTGAGCCTTCGCGCCGAGCGCTGAACGAGCGCGGCGCGTTACTCCGCCGTCACCGCCTCGCCGAGCTCGGCGATCGCCCCATCGATCCCGCCGTCGATCGCCCTCTCCCACTCGGCAGCGTCCGACGTGACACCCTCATCGGGGAAGAGGATTGCGCGGGCCGAGTTCACGATGCCACCCTCGAGCCCCCGCGGCCCCTGGGTGAAGCCGCGCACGGCGTCGAGCGCGTTGCCACCCTGGGCCCCGTAGCCGGGCACCAGGAAGACGGCCCGGGGCAGCAGCTCGCGCACCCGCTCCGCCTGCTCGGGGTAGGTCGCACCCATCACCACACCGAGCGATGACCATCCCGTCTCGGGCCCTTCGAGGCGGCTCGACAGCTCGCCGAGGGAGCTCGCGACGGCCTCGTACACGCAGCCGCCGGCAACCTCGCGGTCCTGCACGTCCCCCGAGCCCGGGTTGCTCGTCTTGACCAGCACGAAGAGCCCGCGGCCGTACTCTTCGGCGCGCTCCGCGAAGGGCTCCAGGGTATCGAGCCCCATGTAGGGATTGAGCGTGATGGCATCCACGGGCACCGGGGAGTCGGGCTCGAGGTAGGAGCGCGCGTAGCCCTCGGCGGTGGAGCCGATGTCGCCCCGCTTGGCGTCGAGGAGCACGAGGAGATCGAGCTCCCGGGCCCGCGCCACCACGGCCTCCAGGACCTGCATTCCGCGCCATCCCAGCTGCTCGAAGAAAGCGACCTGGGGCTTCACGATCGCGACCCGGCCGGGCAGTCGATCGAGCACGGCGAACAGGAAGTCGCGTGCGCTCTCCGCGCTCTCGGGATCTGCGGGCGTCATGCCGCCGCGGCGGAAGAGGGGCGGAATCCTACCGAGGTGCGGATCCAGCCCCACACACAGCGGGTGACCGAGGACGCGCAGCCGCTCGATCAGGCAATCGGCAAAGTGATGGGATTGTGGAGATGGGCTGGGGGATACGGTGCTCACGCTCGATTCACTCTGGGGTTCGTTCACGAAGCCTGTCCTAGGGCCGGCCCGGCGGACACCCGCCGCAGGACTCGCCGCCCGCTGTCGATTCCAAGCCCGGCAATTCTATCGGAAGTTCTCGGGCTGCCGCCGACGATTTCGCAGAAATCGGCAAAGCAACGCCCTGCTAGCATCCCCATGTGGCGAGGACCAAAATAGCGGGGAGCGAGGGGGAAGTGGTGGCCCGGCCTCTCGAATTCCGCCTCGACGCCCTGTCGGGCCGCGCGCGCGCCGGCCGCCTCAGCACGCCCCACGGCGAGGTCGCGACCCCGGCCTTCATGCCCGTCGGCACCCATGGCGCCCTCAAGGCCATGACGCCCCAGCAAGCCGAGGTGACGGGCACCCAGGTGGTGCTGGGCAACACCTATCACCTCACCCTCCGCCCCGGCGAGGCTCTGGTGGAGAAGCTCGGTGGGCTGCACGCCTTCATGGGCTGGCCCCACACCATCCTGACCGACAGCGGGGGCTTCCAGGTCTTCTCGCTCCCCAAGGTGGAGATCAGCGACCGGGGCGCCCGCTTCGCCAACGAGATCACGGGCGAGACCGTCGACCTCACGCCCGAGCGCTCGATCGAGATCCAGAACCGGCTCGGCGCCGACATCATCATGGCCTTCGACGAGTGCACGCCCTACCCCGCCAGCGAGCAGCAGGCCGCCACGGGCGTGCGACGCACGCTGGCGTGGATGGAGCGCTGCGTCCGCGCCCACGCGCGGCCGGACGACCAGGCCCTCTTCGGCATCGTTCAGGGGAGCACCTTCCCCCACCTGCGCGAGTCCTGCGCGGGCGCACTGGTCGCCATGGATCTGCCCGGCTACGCGATCGGCGGCGTGAGCGTGGGCGAGGGTCACGAGCTGCTCTGTCGGGTAACCGAGCACGCCGCGCCCCTGCTGCCCGAAGACAAGCCCCGCTACCTCATGGGTGTGGGGCTGCCCGAAGACCTCCTGGCCTGCATGGGCTACGGGATCGACATGTTCGACTGCGTGATCCCCACCCGCTATGCGCGCTCGGCCACGGTCTTCACCGCACGGGGGCGCATTCGCCTCACCAACCGGCGCTACCGGCGCGACGCCTATCCCATCGACGCCTCGTGCGCGTGCTATGCCTGCACGAGCGGCTTCACCCGTGCGTATCTACACCACCTCTTCGCCGCCAACGAGATCCTCTCCGCGATTCTGTGCTCGATCCACAACGTGCACTTCTACCAACACCTGATGAGCGAAGCCCGCCAGGCGATCGTCGACGGACGCTACGAGGAGTTCTGCCGGCACTTCCTCGCCGCCTACCAGGTCGAGACGGGCGACGGCGGAGGGAAGAAGGCGCGCAAGAAGCGAAAGGCGGCTTCATGAAGCGACTCGCGAAGCATCTCCTGCTCGCCATCGTCTATGCACTGCTGGGCAGCTTCGTCTTCGCCACTGCGCTCTACATCAAGAAGCTGAACGCCCAGCCCGACCTGCAGCCCTGGCACGTCGTCGACCTCGAAGAGGAGTTCCGCGCCTCCCGCAGCGACGAGATCAACGACTTCGACGCCTACCTCGCCCTGGAGGACCGCCTCTTCGCGGAGCTGCAGCGCAAGGTCTACACAGAGCCCGAAGACCCGGAGCGGGGGGTCTTCAACCGCTTCCGCAGCGGCAGCCGCTCCGACCCGGCGGGCCAGCCCATCAACTGGAACCGCAGCTTCGAGCTGCGCGTCGAGGAGCCTCGGGCAGGCTTCCTCATGCTCCACGGTCTGACCGATTCGCCCTACAGCATGCGCGCCCTCGCGGAGCGGCTCCATGCCCGCGGCGTATGGGTGCTCGGGCTGCGCGTGCCGGGCCACGGAACCGCGCCCGCCGCCCTCGCCGACTCATCCTGGAAGGATTTCGTGGCCGCCACGCGGCTCGGAGCGAATCACCTGCACGGTGTCCTCGGGCCGGACCGCCCCTTCTACATCGCAGGCTATTCGAACGGCGCGGCGCTCGCGGTCGAGTACGCCCTCGAGGCCATGGAGGACGACGCCCTCCCGCAGCCCGACGGACTGCTGCTCCTCTCTCCCGCCATCGGCCTGTCGAAGCTCGCCGCCTTCGCGAGCGTGCAGGCTCGCGTCGCCCGGCTGCCCTCCTTCGAGAAGGTCGGATGGACCTCGATCCTTCCGGAGTTCGACCCCTACAAGTACAACTCCTTCCCCGTCAACGCGGGCGACCAGATCTATCGCCTCACCCTCATGATCGGCAAGCGCATCCTTCGCCTCGGCGGGCCGGCGGGCGTCGCGGACTTCCCTCCCACGCTCGCCTTCCAGTCCCTGGTCGACTCCACCGTTCCGCCCACCACCATCGTTCAACAACTCCTCGCTCAGCTCGAGCCCAACGGCCACGAGCTGGTGGTCTTCGACGTGAATCGCCGTGCCGCGGCGGAAGACTTCCTCATCTCGGATCCGACCCTCGTCGAGCGCCACCTCCTCAGCAACCCCGAGCTCCCCTTCGCGGTCACGATGGTCACCAACGAGAGCCCCGACAGCCTGTCCGTCGTCGCCCTGCGCAAGCCGGCCCGCAGCAACGAGGTCACCCGGGAGCCCCTCGGCCTCTCGTGGCCAGCGAACGTGTTCTCCCTCTCCCACGTCGCGATCCCCTTTGCGCCCGACGATCCCCTCTACGGCGTCGACGCCGCGGAGAGCGAGGTTCCGCTGCTCTCGCTCGGCCGCTTCGAGCCCCGCGGTGAGAGTGGCGTTCTCGTGGTGTCTGCCGGCTACTTCGCGCGGCTGCGTCACAACCCCTTCTTCGATTACATGGCCGGGCGGATCGTCGACACCTACGCGCCCGCTCCCATCGCTTCGCCGTGAGCACCACGCTGGAGAGCCGTGTCCACTATCGGCGCGCGCTTCGGATCTTCTGCCTGCTCGCCCTCGCGGGCCTCTGGGTCCACTTCGCGCGGTCCCTGCCCGCCACCTACGTGGTGCAGCTCAACGACTTTCCCGCCTACTACAGCGGCGCCATGATGGTCGCCCAGGGCGAGCCCGAGCGGCTCTACGGCACCGACTTCAAGTGGTTCACCAACCTCCCGGTTGTGAGCCTGCTCCTCACGCCCCTTACCTTGCTCGAGTATCCAGATGCGTGGCGGCTCTTCTGGTGGCTCCAGGTCGCGAGCTACGCGGCCACCTTCGCGCTGCTGCTCTTCGGGATTCGTCGCTACTTCGCTCCCCTGACGCCCGCGCGCGCGCTCCTGGCCGGCGCGATCTTCCTCGCCTTCGCGCCGGTGCTCCGCCGCTGCCTTGCCCTGGGGCAGACGACACCGATGATGGTGCTCCTCTTCGCCTTCGCGTGGCTCGCCCTTCGAGAGAAGCGGCCGCGCCTCAGTGGCGGCCTACTCGGCTTCATCTGCGTGGTGAAGATCCCGCCCATGCTACTGCTGCCCCTGCTCGTCCTGCGCCGGCGCTTGAAAGTGGCCGCCGTCGCGATCGCGGTGGTGGCAGCGGGCGTCGCGCTGTCCTGGCTCGTCTTCGGAAGTGAGCTGCTCGGCCAGTATGCGGACCGGGTCATCTGGGACAACTTCGGCCGCTCCCAGGCGGCCTTCAACAACCGCAGCCTCGACGGCTTCTTCATGCGCATCTTCAGCGACAAGGGGCTCGCGGACTGGGTCCCGGTGCCGCGGCCGCCGCTCGTCAGCGCCGGAGTACTCGGCATCGCGGCCGCTCTCTGCGCGCTTCTGCTGCGATGTGCCAGGGGGCTGGTTTGGCCCGCCTCACCGCCCCGCGACGACGACCCGCACGCGGGAAACCTCGAGCTCGAGCTCGCGCTGGGCGTCGTCCTCATGGTGTTGTTCTTTCCCGTGGTCTGGATCCACTACTACCTCTTCCTCGCCGTGCCCCTCACCCTGCTTCCCTTCTGGTGGGAGCAACGCGGGCTTCCGCGCACGCCCGGAATCATCGTTCTGCTCGTCGCCGGGGCGTGGCTCGCTGCCGGATTCGAGAGCCACTCCAACGCCTACTACGCGGCCCGAGAGCACGAGTTCGGCTTCCGGCTCGCGCTGAACGCCCAGACCCTGGGCGCCCTGCTGCTCGCAGTGGGGCTCTCGTTCCCGCTCTCCGAAATGAGTCGACGGGCCCTCGAGGCGCGAGGGCGTGGGGCTGCAGCAGACTGACTAGGATCGGCGGAGCCGGGGCATGCGGGCGGAGGCCGCCAACAGAAGCAGCCCGCTTGTAACGAGCAGCCCACTGCCGGGCTCCGGGACCATGAGGGCGCCCGTGGTCGAGGCCATCCAGTCGACCTCTTCCTGCTCCAGGGAGTCGTTCCAGATCATCAGCTCGTCGATGTTGCCCTGCCACAGACCCTTCGCGCCGTCTGCGATGATGAAGCGCGGCTGGTCGCTGAGGGCCCCGTTCACGCCAGTGAAGGTGGTCGCCGTGGGAACGTCGAGCACGCCGTCGATGTAGAGCCTCAGCCCGACGCCGTTCTCCCACGTCCAGATCAGTTGTTGCCACTGGCCGGCTTCCTGGGTGAACTCGGCGGACTCGTACTGGTACTCGACGCCATCGAGGTGCATGCCGAACTTGATGAGATTCTCGGTGTTGCCGTTGGAGAGCCAGCCCGCCTTGTCGTAGCGGATATTGAAGCTGTCGTCGTTGCCGGGCTCCTGGCCCGACCACATGGCGCGATCCTGGTAGTCGAGGTCCGAGCGGATCCAGATGGAGAGGGTGAAGTCCGTCCAGCCCTCGAGGGCGTGATCGAGGGTGGGAACGTCGACGTACTGGTTGCTTCCGTCGAAATAGAGCGAGCCGTTGCCCGCATAGCTGAACGGGACCTCGCTGCTCCAGCTGGGTCCGTTCACGAGGTTGCCATCGTGACCGCCCACCTCGGCCGTGAGGGTGCTCCCGCTGCCGTCGTCGAAGAGCCACGCGTAGGTGGGCGTCACCGCGGGCACCGTGGCCGCCCGGGCGGGCCGGGCAGGAAAGACGGGAGAGATCAGGAGCAAGCCCGCTAGAGCCAGCACCAGGGCGCAGAGAGCCCGGCCCGTCTCCCCGAGACGGTCAGATGTGTACAGTCGATGACTCGGCATGCCAGGGGGAAGGGAAAGCAACCTGCATGCCAGCTTCGGCGTGCACTGAAGATTCCAGTCGGTGCGGCGCAAGTACTCGATTGTGCTGCGTAAATTCTACCCCTCCCGATCTGGATCGGAGCTCTGGCGGAGTTGATTTCCCCCGCGGGGCGACAGGCTGCGTCACCCGTGGACGCATCTCGTCATCCGAGAGGTGGCGAAGCGGCCCAGAATGGGGACCCTACCCGCCCCATGACACTCCAGTGCGGCATCGTCGGCCTCCCCAACGTGGGCAAGAGCACGATCTTCAACGCCCTCACCGCGGCGGGGATCCAGGCCGAGAACTATCCCTTCTGCACGATCGAGCCCAACGCGGGCGTGGTCGAGGTGCCCGACGCTCGTCTCGCAGCCCTCGACGGGATCGTCCACGCCGAGCGGGTGCTGCCCGCCACCGTCGAGTTCGTCGACATCGCGGGCATCGTGAAGGGCGCCTCCAAGGGCGAGGGCCTCGGCAACAAGTTCCTCGCCAACATTCGCGAGACCCACGCCGTCGTGCACGTAGTGCGCTGCTTCGAGGACGAGAACGTGGTGCACGTCGAGGGCGCTCCGGATCCGGCCCGCGACATCGAAACCATCGACGTGGAGCTCGGCCTCGCCGACATCGAGACCCTCGAGAAGCGCCTCGACCGCGCCACCCGCCAGGCAAAGAGCGGCGACAAGGACGCCCAGGCGGAGAAAGCGTTCTTCACGGGCTTGCTCGAGCACCTCTCCCAGGGCGAGCCGGTGCGTACCTACGAAGTACCCGAAGCCATGGAGGCGGCCGTGCGGGAGTGCCACTTCCTCAGCGCGAAGCCCGTTCTCTACGTCGCCAACGTGGACGACGCCTCCCTGGCCGACGGCAACGAGTACAGCCGGGTCGTCGAGGAGCACGCGGCCGCGAGCCGCGCAGGTGCCACCCGCATCTGTGGCCAGGTCGAGGCCGAGCTCGCAGAGCTCGATGACGACGACAAGCGCGCCTTCCTCGACGACATGGGGGTCGAGGAGCCGGGCCTCGATCGCCTCATTCGCGCCGCCTACGAGCTGCTCGATCTCATCACCTTCCTCACGGCCGGCGAGCAGGAGGTGCGAGCATGGACGATTCACCGCGGCGATCTCGCACCCGTCGCGGCGGGCGCCATCCATTCGGACTTCGAGAAGCACTTCATCCGAGCTGAGG
Organism: Deltaproteobacteria bacterium; assembly: GCA_019310385.1. Lineage (GTDB taxonomy): Bacteria > Myxococcota_A > UBA9160 > UBA9160 > UBA4427 > JAFDEK01. The sequence continues at coordinate 16,806 of JAFDEK010000087.1, read as the reverse complement.
TGATTCTATTCGAGGACTACATCTCGGCCGGCGGTGAAGCCGGCGCCAAAGCGAAGGGAGTCCTGCGCATCGAGGGCAAGGACTACGAGATCCAGGACGGCGACGTGGTCCACTTCCGGGTGGGCGTCTGATGGCGCGCACGAAGCTCCCCCTTCTCAGCCCCGAGCAGGTCCTCGAGCACTACGACAAGGGGCCCAAGACGGGCGTCTTCACCGACGGCTCCTGCGACCCCAACCCGGGCCAGGGCGGATGGGGCTTTGTATGGGTAGAGGGCGACCGCATCCTGCGCGCCGAGCACGGCGCGCAACCCGATACGACGAACAACCGCATGGAGCTCATGGCGCTCATCGAAGCCTACAAGGCGCTGCCCGGGGACTCGGCCGTCAGCATCTACTCGGACAGCCAGCTCTGTGTGAACACCATCAACGAGTGGGCGGCAGGCTGGGAGAAGCGCGGCTGGAAGCGCAAGACCGGCCCCATCAAGAACCTCGAGCTCGTCCAGGAGCTCTACGCCCTCGCGAAGGCCCATCCCAAGACGAAGCTGCAGTGGATTCGCGCCCACGACGGATCGCGCTGGAACGAATACGCCGACGCACTTGCGTCTTCGTATCAGCGCCGCTGAGTCGCAGCTCTGCGGCAGCGAGTCCTTCACATCGCGCTGAGGACGAGCCCAAGCCCGCCCGAACGGCCGCCCGGCGCTTTTCGTAAAGAGCGCACGAGGGGATGCCGATTACAAACACAACTGTCAACACAACGCGCCGGTTCCCGAAACGAAGGGAACGCGCGGGGAGAATCGCCATGGGAGACGTCAGCGTCATTCACACGCGGCACCGGGACACGATTCCCGTTCAGCTTTCCCATCCCTGCGACGAGCGCATCGTCGTGATCCCCAGCCTGGGCGCCGAGAACCGCGGCTTCACGGGAACCATGATCCACGTCAATCTGCTCCCTCCGCGCACTGAGATCGACAAGGCCCACGTCGACTAGACCAGAGGCCTAGCGAGGCAGCTTCGTCTTCCCGAGCTTCAGTACGTGCTGGAACTCGGCACGAGTGACCGGCACCACGGAGAGGCGCGAGCGTTTCACGAGGGCCATCTCGGCCAGCTCCTGGTCAGCCTTGATTTGCGCCAGGTCGATCGGTTGCTTCAGCTCCACGACGGGCTCGAAGTCCACCACGCACCAGCGGTCGTCATCGGTCGTCGGATCGGGGTAGTGCTCGCCGATCACCCGCGCGACGCCCACCACCTCCTTGCCGATATTCGAGTGGTAGAAGAGGGCGAGGTCCCCCTTCTTCATGTCGCGCAGATTGTTGCGCGCTTCGTAGTTCCGCACCCCGTCCCAGTAGGTGGAGCCGTCCGCGACGAGCTGCTCCCAGGCGTACTTGTTGGGCTCCGATTTCACCAACCAATGACCGCGCGCCATGGCGCCTCCCCTTCCGCGAGCTTCGAAGTCGCGCAAGGTTAGGCGCAACGCCGCACAGGGCAAGCCGCTGGGCGGCCCGAGGCGGGAGCGCGAGGACCCGCCGCACGGTGTCGCTCAGCGCAGCTCGGCAGGCGTCGATGGGCGGGTGATCTCTCGGGCGATGTACGCCACCAGTGGGCGTGACACGAGGCGTGCGGCCGCGTTGGCGCGGATCCACTGGATCCAGCCGAACACCAGCGAGGGCTGGTCGCCCAGGGCCTCGATGCCCGCCTCCGCGACCGCGTGTGCCGTAGCGCCGCCGTGCGGGATCTGTCCCGAAACCTCCTGAAACTCGGTGTCGGTAACGCCGGGCTCGAGGACCAGGACGTCGACCCCGGTCCCGCGCAGCTCTACGTAGAGCGCCTCGCCGAAGAGCAGGTCGAAGCCCTTGGTGGCCGCGTAGACGCCGTGGAGGGGCAGTGGCTGGCGTCCCGCTACCGAGCCCGTGATGATGACGGCGCCGCGCCCCCGCTCCAGCATGGCGGGCAGCAGCTTGCTGGTGAGCACGACTGGCGCGCTGCAGTTCACCTCGACGAGATCGCGCAAGCGACCGGTGTCCTGCTTGTCGAAGCGCCCCACATAGCCGACACCGGCGTTGTTGACCAGGATGGCGATGTCGAGGTCCCGGCAGGCGTCGGCCAACCTCTCGGCCCCACCGGATTCGGCAAGATCGACCGGGACGCAGCGCGTCGACACCCCGTGGCGCTGCTCGAGCTCGCTGGCGAGCTCGCGCAGTCGCTCCTCGCGACGGCCGGTGATCACGCAAGAGACGCCCCGCCGCGCCAGGGATCGGGCCAGCTCCGCCCCGATACCCGCGGTGGCGCCTGTCACGAGCGCCCAGTCGCCGTAGCGTTCGCGCAGGTGGGGCCGCGGGTCGCGGAAGTACTCGTGGGCGCCGAAGAGGGCGAGGGTAAGGGCCGCGAAGGGCAGGGCTCCGATGAGCCCCACGATCCAGCCCGTCCACGAGCCCCAGTAGAGCACGTTCCACACCAGCATCCCGAAGGCCACCTGGGCGCTGTAGAGGGGGCCCCAGATGCGCATCCAGGGGCGCCGGCGCCGGAAGCCATAGGTCGCGGCTGCGTAGACGAACCAGTGCGCCAGGGCTCCGAGCTTCGCCGACCAGCCCGTGAAGAGGATTCCGAACCACACCTCCTCGTCACGGGAAACGGGCTTCCAGAAGATGTCCCAGGGCATGTACACGAAGGCCATGTAGGCACTGAACACCATGAGGGCGTTGATCCACACCGGACGATCATGGAAGACGTCGCGCAGCCAATCGTTCATGAAGCGGTCCTCGCTCGCGGATGCGTTCACGAGCAACACTAACCAACCCAGTGGGAGGCCGCTCTCTCCGCTGCTTCACTCCGATGCCGGGACGCATCGAAGGAATCGCAAGGGGCGCAGCGCTGGCGATGTCAGGGCTCGATGAGCCCCGCCCGAATCGCGAAGCGCACGAGTCCGGAGGCCTTGTGGATTCCCAGCTTGTCCATCAGGTTGGAGCGGTGCGAGTCGACGGTCTTGAGCGAGACACCGAGCATGCTGGCGATCTCCTTGCTCGATAGCCCCTCGGCGATGAGCTGGAGCACCTCGCGCTCGCGGTCTGTGAGCATCGCGACACCCGAAGGCAACGAATCACCCGGGCGCGCGATCGCGTCCACCACCTGCCGGGTGATGGCGGGCGAGAGATACGATGCACCGTCCTGCACCGCGTCGATGGCCTGCAGCAGGTCCGTCGAGGCGGAGTTCTTCACGATGTAGCCCGATGCTCCGGCCCGCAGCACCTCCTCGACGTAGTCGCGGCCCTCGTGCATCGAGAGCACGAGAATCTTCGCCGTGCTGCCGCGCTTTCCGATGCGGCGGGTCGCGTCGATGCCGGAGAGCCGAGGCATCCAGATGTCCATGATCACCACGTCGGGCTGCTTGTCGAGCACCACCTGCACGGCCTCCTCTCCATCGGAAGCCTCACCGACGACGGTGAAATCCGATCGATCTTCGAGCAGCTTTACGAGTCCTTCGCGGACGATCTGGTGATCGTCGGCAACGACGATTGTGGTCATCGACATCTCCTCTACTGACATCCCCTGAATTGGGTTCGTATCCCGTCACGTAGAACACCCTAAACGTAGTTCCGGGCAGCGCCGGAGCCATTGGGGCTAAGCCTCGAATACCGGGAGAAAACGCCGAATTGTGTGACACCGGCACACGACGCCTGCGCGGCTTCCGCGTGGCCCCCGCAACCGACCCAGGGGCACCTGCGCCCGGCGACGGGTGGCCGACAAGGCCTTGGAATGCAAGGGCAATGCGCCTCCTCGCCGGCAGCCGGCCCCTCGAGCACGCGAGCCAGACCCGGCCGGCACGTGGAAGCGAGGCCGCTCGCCCTGCGCGCCCGGGCTGCAGGAACTCGCTGGAGGAGCTGGGGTTTTCCCCGGGCGCTTTGCGGTGAATCGAGAGCCCTCGAGGGCGGAAGAGCGAACACTGCACAGGATCGCCCCGGAGATGTGCGGTTCTGTGGATGTGGGCCGACTCTGCTTCTGCGATCGCCGCGGAGAGTGGGCCGTCACATGGGCATTACCCCAAAAAGCGTCAGCCCCGGTGGGCATGCACGCTGCCCCGGCACTCCGTTACGATTGCGTCCCTGATCTGGAGGTCGTGAGATGGACAGCTGCCGCCGGCCTTCGAGGATGTTCCTGCTCCCCGGTGCCCTGTTCTTGCGTGCGCTTCAACGCCTCCACGCCGGCGTCGAGCTCGCGCGTCGAGGCCGCCGTAGAGGTGCGGGACGGGAAGCTCGTCGTCGCGGCCTTCACGCCCTTCGGAACCCGGGCCTTCGCGATCACCCAGGAGGGCCGTGAAATCTCGATCGAGGGCGAGCTGGTCCGACACAAGGGCGTGCGTCCCACCCTGTTGCTCGATGCGCTTCACCGGGCGCTGTTCCTGCCGAGCCCCGACACGACTCCCTGGCGTTGGCACGAAGAGTGGGTCGAGGAGCATCGAGTCGACGGGAGGCTCGAACGCCGCGTCTTCCGTCCGGCGGACCCGGACACGGAAGACGAGAACGCGGCCGGAGCCCGGGTGGAGTATCGCGTGCTCGAGACGATCGAGGCGCTGGAGATCCAGAACGACTGGTGCCCCTACGAGGCCCAGGTGGTAATCCTTGCCCGGAGTCACGGTCCCGCGCCCGAGGACACTCGCTGAATCCACTGCTCCCGCTCGGGATCAGCCGGGAATCGCGCCCTGCCCCTCGCGCAGCACCTCGATCTCTCCGTCGGTGGCGCGCAGCACCGTCGAGGGGTCGGGCCACAGGGGGCCTGCATCCACCACCACCTTCACGTCCGCGCGGTAGCGCTTCTCGAGCAGCTCGGGATCCTCGAGCTCCGGCTCCTCTTCGGCCCCCGTCACGGAGCCCACCAGCAGCGGCTCACCAACCAGCTCCACGAGCATGCGGCAGGCCGCGTTCTCGGGCATGCGCACTCCGATCTCGTGATCACGGTTGCGCATGACGCGCGGCACCGAGCCGGTGGCGCGCAGCACCACCGTGTAGGGCCCGGGCAGGATGCGGCGCACCATGCGAAAGACCTGGTTGTCCATGATCCCGTACTTCCCGAGCTCCGCGAGCTCGTTCACCATCATCGCGAGGGGCTTGCGCGAGTCCTCCTCGATGCCCTTCAGGCGCCGCAGCTTGGCGATTCCCTTGCTGCTGGAGAGGGCGCAGACGAAGGCATAGCCCGTATCCGTCGGGCAGATCACGACCTCGCCGCGCCGCAGCGCATCGACTGCGGGCGCGAGCTTGCGCGGTGCGGGCCGATCCATGTGAGTGCGCAGGCGCATGAGACGAGTATCGCGGTCGCGGGTTCCGGCGTAAAGGTCCCGGCCTGGAGGTCCCGGCGCAAAGAGGGCCCCGGGGCGGAAACCCTGCCCGCCGCCGCAACCCGGCCTCAGGGTGCAGCAGCCCTCGAATGATCGAAGGATCCGGTTCGCAGGAAGTGCATGGTCTGCGCGATCACCTCACCGTCATTCATGATGAAGGTATGGCTCTCCGGAACGACAAGGAAATCCGTCATGCCCTCGACCCGCGCGCTCTCCACCGAGACCTTGCCGTCGTGGGCACCCTCGATGACCCGCCCGCCGAGGGGATCGGAGGACTGACCTCCCGTAATCACACCCAGCTCGAAGTCCACCGGCCCGAGTCGGTTGGGCATGCTCCCTGCGTCGGTCCCCAGCTGCAACGCGGCGGGGGGCATGACGAGGCCGAAGAACGAGTAGCCGCGCAGCCAGTCGATGATCTCGCTTCCGTGGTTGGGCGGGCTCAGCATGACGACCCGGCCCAGCCGCGGCAGGTCGTCGTGGGCGAGGAAGTGGCGCACGAGGATCCCCCCCATGGAGTGGGTGACGAAGTGGACGCGTCCCTCGCCCGCGCTGCAGCAGGTTCCCAGCTCGAGGGCGATCCTGCGAGAGAGCGTCTCGATGTCGGCCTCGGTGGATGGATAGTCGATGTTCACCACGCGGTAGCCGGCGGACTCGAGCTTCCACTCCATGACGACCATCGACCAGCTCGAGCGGCCCAGGCCGTGCAGCAGCACGACGGTGTCCCCATGAGCCTGCGAGTGCTCCGCGCGGCTGAGCGGCGGGGCGCTCGAAAGGGCCGCAGCGGCCAGCAGCCACAGGGCCGCGACTGCCGCCGGCACCCGGCGTCGCGCGAGGATCATGCGCAATTTCTCGTCCTCTTCGACCTCGAACGGTGTCGGTCCACCCGGGGGCGCAAGCCTGATGCAACTCCGCCCGCCAAGCCTTCGTAGCGGCGAGCTTTCCCGGAGCTTTCCGCGTAGACCCCTACGAGCTTCAGTCGCACTTGACGCGCAGTCAGGCTCCGGCGCCGCCCCCCGATCGCATCAATGCGTCGCAGAGGGCTGACCCGAAATCTCCCAAGTGGTACAAAGTAACGACGCGACCGACGCGAGGCGAGCGCTGACGAGGAGCCCGAGCTGGAGATGCAGTCCAAGACGGAGTCCATGGGAGAGGCGCAGATCGACATCTCCGAGGAGCTGGCCAGGATCGCCGACCGCATCCGACACTGGCGCAACGAGGCCGGTCTCACCCTGCAGGTCCTCGGCGAGCGCAGCAGCGTCGCGGCGAGCACGATCCACAAGATCGAGAACTGCCAGACGATCCCCACCATCGCGGTACTCCTGAAGGTCGTCCACGCCCTCGGGCGCGATCCCGAGCAGCTGTTACTCGACACCGGCAGCTCGATCAACATTACCCACACCCGGCCCGCTGAGCGCCGGCAGCTGGACGCGAACTCGGGGAGCGAGATCGAGCAGCTGTCCCGCGGCATCTCCACCGGGACCCTCGACGTCTGGCGCGTCACCCATCCGCCGGACCGGGGCATGGACCCCGAGCATATGGATTTCAGCCTCCACTACGACGGCGAGCTCCTCATCATGTGCGAGGAGGGCCACCTCGACGTCGAGGTGGGGAGCGGAATCTACGCACTGCGGCCTGGCGACACACTCCACTTCAAGACCTCGCTCCCTCACCTCTGGCGCAACAACGGAGCGGCTCCCGTGCGGGCGCTGATCTTCGCCGCCCGGCCCGGCGGTCTGCACCGGGGCATCTCGGAGGGCTTCCGGAGCACGCGCGGGCGGGGCTCGATCTCTCCCTCGGAGAGCTGAAGGCTCTCGTTGAGGGCTGAAGGCTCTTATCCGCTGAAGGCTCCGCCGTAGCGGTTGCGGACCAGCAGGCTGCTCTGCCCGCCGTCGCTGGGAATTCGCTTCACCGCGATCGCGATCCGGTTGTCCGCGTCGAGGGCGTCCCAGTAGTGATCCAGAAGCTCCTCTGCAGAGCCCGGGCAGGGCAGGAGCAGAGGGTCGCCTTCGAAGCTGGGGAGGGGAGACCCGTCGCCCCGGTAGGTGGTGAGCGCCACGCCGAAGCCGTCGGGCGGCGCCGCGGGGTGGAAGCTTGTGCGGTCGGTCCGGGCCGGGTCCGCGGGATTGGCCTTCAAGATGCTCAAGGAGAGCTCGGGCTCGGAGCCGCGCAGATCGAGCATGGCGCTGATGCGCGGAGTGTAGTTGGGGGCGTCCGGCTCGCGCTCGCGGGTGGAGAGAGCGTCGTCGAAGCTCCCGCCCGCCTTCAGGGTCTCGAAGAGGGTGCGGGTCTGATCGCCGTTGCTCACGAGGAAGAGCGAGGGAAGCTCGAGCATCGCCTCGTAGATGATCAAACTGGGGTCGTCCACGAGGCCGGGATCGACGGGCTCCGTACGCAGGCTACCGTCATCCGCGACGAAGCGGCGGTTCCGGCTCTGCTCGCTGCGTCCCATGATGAAGTAGACGAAGAGCCAGGCATCGCCCGCAGCGGCGCGCCCCACCACCAGGCCCCGGCCCGGGTAGCGATTGCGTTCGAGATGGCTCTCGAAGCTCGCCCGAGCGCGCTCGACTGTGTCGGTTGACGGTACGCTCATTCGATGTCCTCCCACGCGTCACCGTAATGGAAGGTGATCTCAGCGCCCGACTGGATGTTCCTCACGGCGTGCAGATCGGCCCCGCGAAACTCGGCGTTGGGCTGAGACGAGTGGTTCAGGAAGCGCAGCGAGTTGCGGCCCCGGATGCCCGCTTCGTTTCCGTCGTCGTCCAGGACCCACAGTACGTGGGTCCCGTCGCGCTCGGTCGGCGTCCCCTCGAAGGTCGCGATGTAGGCGCCCTCGCGGAAGCGTCGAATCGCGAAGAGCCCCCTGCCGTGAATCGAGCTGCCGCGCGACTCCACCCGCTCGCCGATCGACATCCGCCTCCGCTCCCGTCGTTGCACGAGTCACCAGTGTTGCGCACTCGCCCGCTCGCGGCATCAGCGAAGCTCCAGAGTCGTGATCTCCCTCGGCGCGTTGAGGCGGATGGGGGGCCCCGCAAAGCCCGCGCCCCGGTTCACGTAGAGCTGCGAAGCGCCCCGCCCGTAGAGCCCCCGGCCGTAGTCACTCATCATGAGCGCCAGGCTGAGGTGACCCAGCCAGCCCGGAAGGGCGATCTGGCCGCCGTGGGTGTGGCCTGCGATCACCAGGGCGAAGCCCAGGCGGGCCGCCTGGGTGAAGACGTCCGGGCGATGGACGAGGAGCAGCGCGGGGCCGTCTTCGGGCAGCGGACTCGCGATGCGCTCGAGGGACTCCACGTGAACGCCCCGCGCGGTCCAGTCCTCGCCGGGGTCGTCGATGCCGGCCAGGTAGAGGGGCGTCTCGGTGGCGAGCCGCACCACGCACCCGCGCAGCAGCACCAGCTCGGGCGCAAAGGCCGCGAGGGCCTCGGCGACCCGCTCCGCGCCGGCATAGAGGTCGTGGTTGCCCAGCACCGCGAATACGCCGAGACGGGCGCGCAGGCCGCCCAGGGTGCGCGCACCGCCCTCCAGGGCGCTTGGGTCGAAGTCGAAGAGATCTCCCGTCAGGGCGACGATGTCGGGCTCGAGGGCATTGACCCGGCGCACCAGCGCCTCGAGACCAGCGCCTTCCAGGCCGTTGCCGATGTGGAGGTCGCTGATCTGGACGATGCGCAGCCCACGCAGCTCGGGCGCCAGCCCTGCGAGGACAACGGGCACGAAGCAGTGCTGCACCCGGTACCGGCCCACGCTGAAGCCCCAGAGAATCGTCGCCGTGACGACGGCCAGGAAGACCACGCTGCCCGCGCGAAAGAAGTCCCCGGCCAGGACCGCCTCGAAGGGCCGGCCCGAGTGCCAGTAGGCGGCGGGAAGGAAGAGCAGCCAGGAGGCCCCGACCCCGCTGCCCAGCATTACCAGCGCCCCTCCCCCGGTCATGTAGCCGCGGGCGATGCGGCGGTGGACGCCGCCGCTGAGGCGCGCCCGCCGCACCACGGGGAGCATGGCGAGGTTGGCGCCGACCAGGAGCACCACTGCGCTCAGGCTCGTCCCGAGAGAGGGCAGCGACCCGCCGAGGGGCACCACCAGGACCCAATGCAGCGTGAGCGCCTGCATGAGGCCCAGCAGGGCCGAGAGGACCATCCAGAGATTCGCGAGCAGTAGACGTCGGAGGCCAGCCACGTACTTCTCTATCGGCCAATCGGGCGCTGGGGGAGCCTGCTAAAAGCGATCGGCAGGCCAGAACACCAGCGAATCGCGCGGGAGGATCCGGGCGAGGAACTCCTCGGCGCTCTCGCCGGGAAAGAGCGAGACGTCGAGGCGCCGCGCCAGGGCGGGCATGTCGAGACAACGCAACATGGTCGAGGGATTGTCGACGGGATGAGAGGCGATGCCCCGCTGCTCCATTGCGACGGTGAGCTGCAGGTCGTCGAAAGCGGGCAGCAGCGAGCTCGAACGCAGCTGCGGCGAGCTCAGTCTCCCGGACGCGAGGAAGTCGCCCTCCCGAGGCTCGAGGGTGCTCGCCATGAGGAGCGCGAGCGGGCTCGCCGCGTCCTCGCGCCGCGCCAGCTCCGTTACCGTGAGGAGACCTCCCAGCAAGGCGACGCGCACGTACGCCACCGTGTTCCCCCCGCGCCGCGCCACCAGGAACTCCTCGTCGGGGTTTCCCGCGAGCTTCAGGCTCGCCTCCCAGAGTGCGTCGTCGCGCACCACGGTGCCGTTGCGCGAGGCCGAGTAGGCGGAGTGGATGGCCTTCACGGCAGCAAAGTCCCGGCCCCGGTCGAAGGGCGCGATCTCGATCTCGCCGTCACGGGCGCGCTGCTCACCGGAGAGCGGCGGGTGCCCTTCGCTCATGCGCAGGATCGTGCGCTCGCCCTGCCACGAGGCCCAGCCGCGATTCCTGTAGAACTGGCGTCGTTCGTCGCCGAAGACCAGCGAGAGCTCGAGACCGCGCCGCACCATGGCGTCTACCGCGGCCTCGAGGAGCTTGCCCGCGATCCCCGAGCCCCGCTGCTCGGGCGCGGTGAAGTGGGAGCCGATGCCGCCCGACGGCACCGCGTGGCCGAGCACGCGAACCCGCCGCGGAAAGACCTGAACGCAGGCCTGGGGCCGCCCTCCCTCGAGCGCGACCCACACGTTCTCGTCCGCATAGGTGGGGTCCTGCTCCCGGTAACGGCGGTAGAAGGCGCCGGCCTTCCAGCCATCGGTCAGCGTCAAGGCGTCGAGAAGCTCGCCGAGCGCCTCCCGCTCGTCGGGGTGCAGGGTGCGGATCTCCATGGGAGTCCGAGTATACTGACTGATGTCATGTCCGAGGCTCGAAAGATCTATCAGCAGGGATTCAAGCACTTCGTCGCCGGCGAGCTCGACGACGCCATCGCGCGCTACCGGGAGGCCATCGAGCTCGAGCCCTCACTCCCCATCGCGTGGAACGGTCTCTCCATGGCGCTCTCGCGCAAAGGCGAGCTCGGCGAGGCCATCGAGGCCGCGAAGCGACTCGTCGAGCTCGAGCCCGACGATGCCCTGAGCCACACCAACCTCTCGCGCCTCCTCCAGCAGCAGGGGCGCATCCCCGAGGCCGAGGCCGCCATGGCGGAGGCCATGCGCCTGCAGATGCAGGGGAGCTGAAGACCCGATGAGTGACAGCCCCAAGTCCTTCGCGCTCGGCCCCGAGGTCCACGCCTACCTCGTCGCCCACGGAAGCCCGCCCGACGCCATCAAGCAGAGCCTCATGGAGGAGACGAGCAAGCTCGGCGGCATTTCGATGATGCAGATCGCTCCCGAGCAGGGGGCCTTCATGAACCTGCTGGCGCGGCTCATGGGAGCGCGGCGCATGATCGAGGTGGGAACCTTCACCGGCTACTCGGCTCTGTGTCTCGCCGAGGCGCTACCCGACGACGGCGAACTCATCTGCTGCGACGTCAGCGAGGAGTGGACCTCCATCGGCGTGCCCTTCTGGGAGAAGGCTGGCGTGCGCGAGCGCATCCGCCTCGAAATCGCCCCGGCCCTCGAGACCCTGCGCGCCCTGCCCCGGGAGCGCAGCTTCGACCTGGCCTTCATCGACGCCGACAAGCCGAGCTACAGCGATTATTACGACGAGCTGCTCCAGCTGATCCGCCCCGGCGGTGTGATCCTGGTCGACAACGTGCTCTGGTTCGGCCGCGTCGCCGACCCCGATGTCGTGGACGAACACACTGAGATCATCCGCGAGTTCAATACGAAGCTCGCCTGCGACGAGCGCGTCGAGTGCGTGATGCTCCCCCTCGCCGACGGCCTCACCCTGGCCCGGGTACGCTGAGCGCCTCGATGACTCCGCGGAAATCCTCGGGATCCGGACTCTCGGCCTCGATCTCTTCGAACTGCAGCCGGGCGGCGTGGAGCATCTGGCGCGGCGCCGGGACGGCTTCACCCCCGTAGGCGGCGTCGCCCGCCACCGGGTGGCCCAGATGGGCGAGGGTGGCGCGGATCTGGTGCAGGAAGCCCGTGCGCGGGCGCACCTCGACCAGGGTGGCGCCGGCCAGCTCGAGCAGGGGCCGAACGCTCTGGGTCGCAATCCACGCCCCGTCCCGCTCGGGCACGACCCGCACCCGGGCCGGCCGGTGCCGGGTAACCGCGAGGGGGAGCTCGACCTCCCGCTCCCCGCCCGCGAGGCGCCCTGCCACGATGGCGCGATACACCTTCAGGGCGGCGTGGCTGCGGAAGGCCTCCCGCAGCCTCTGCCAGGCCCGCTCCTCCGTGGCGACCAGCAGCACACCGGAGGTGTCGACGTCCAGGCGATGAACGACGCCGCTGCGCAGCCCCGCCTCCCCCACGCCCTGCACCTCGGGATGCCGTGCCGCAACGGCGTTCAGCACCGTGCCGAGCTCCTCCTCGCGCAGGGGATGGACGGGCGCGCCGGCGCGCTTGTCGAGGGCCAGCCAGCCCGGGCCCCGGGCGAGCAGGGCGCGCACCGCCGGCGATTCGCCCCAGGGCGGCTCCGCACCCGTCGCCTCCGGCGCGATGCGCCGATCCCGGGGCGCGCGGTAGTCCGCGATCTCCAGTCGCGCCCCGGCCCGCAGCGGGGCGCCCTTGTCCCGGTAGCCAAGGTCCCGGTAGCCGAGCCGGCGATCCCCCTCTCGAACGCCTCCCCCCTCGAGGAGCTCGCGCACCCGGGCCCGGGAGATCCCCAGGCTCGAGGCGAGGAAGCGATCAAGCCGCTCGCCCCCGCGGGCCGCGGGAACCACCAGGACCCGGGTAGGATCCGCGTCACGAAGCTCAGGCTCTTGGGCCATGGGGACTCACTTAGCTAGGCTAGCCCGCCACGCAGCGCCGTCGCGGGCCCCTGGCGTACCAGGGGGCTATCCACCAGCCTAGCCCCGGGGCCCCGCCTACAACAATCCGGCTCCCAGCGGTGACAAACCCCCTGAAGAGCCACCCGGCCCTTGGGAATCGACATGACGGACGCCAGAGTCGAAGCGCGTCAGATCACCATCATGGACACCACCCTGCGCGATGGGGAGCAGACCCCCAATGTCGCGTATACCCCCACCGAGAAGCTGCAGCTCGCGCGTATGCTGCTGCGGGACGTCGAGGTGGACCGGATCGAGATCGCGTCGACCCGGGTCTCCGAGGGCGAGCTCGAGGCCGCACTGCTCGTCACCCAGTGGGCGCGCAAGGCCCGGCTGCTCCAGCGGGTCGAGATGCTCGGCTATTGCGACGGCAAGAAGTCCGTCGACTGGATCGCCGATGCGGGCGGCAAGGTGATCAACCTCCTCACCAAGGGCTCCGAGCGCCACTGCCGCATACAGCTGAAGGCCACACCGGAGCAGCACCGCAAGCAGGTCGAGGAGACCGTCCGCTACGCCCGGCGCAAGCGCTTCGTCGTCAACGTCTACCTCGAGGACTGGTCGAGCGGCGTGCGCGAGTCCTTCGACTACGTGTTCGCCATGGTGCAGCTGCTGCGCGAGCTGCGCGTCGCGCGCATCTACCTGCCCGACACCCTGGGCATCCTCTGCCCCGACGATGTCGGGCGCTACATGGGTCTCATGTCCGCCACCTGGCCCGAGGTCGACTTCGAGTTCCACGCCCACAACGACTACGGCCTCGCGGTGGCGAACTGCCTGGCGGCCCTGGGCGCCGGCGCGCGCGGCGTGCACACGAGCGTCAACGGTATGGGGGAGCGCTCGGGCAACACGAGCCTCGCCGAAGTAGTGGCCGCCGTCCACGACCACACCGCCCTGCGCACCGCGATCGTAGAGTCGCGTCTCGCCACGGTCTCCCAGCTGGTCGAGACCTTCAGCGGCAAGGACATCGCGTCCAACACGCCCATCGTGGGCCGGGACGTCTTCACCCAGACTGCCGGCATCCACGCCGACGGGGACCTCAAGGGCAACCTCTACGGCAGCCGCCTGGCGCCGGCCCGCTTCGGCCGGGCCCGCAGCTACGCACTCGGCAAGCTCTCGGGCAAGGCCTCGGTGGACCACAATCTCACCGCCCTCGGCATCGAGCTCAGCGACAGCGAGCGCGATCTCGTCCTGGCGAGAGTGATCGAGCTCGGAGACCGCAAGCACACCGTCTCCGCCGAAGACCTGCCCTACATCATCACCGACGTACTCAAGACGCCAGCCGAGCAGCTGATCCGGGTCGAGCGCTACCGCGTGGGCGTGGCGAGCGACGAGACCCCTTCGGCCCACGTGGAGCTCAGCTACAAGGGAAGGGTCGAAAAGGCCGAAGCGGCGGGCGACGGCGGCTACGACGCGTTCATGAACGCCCTCAAGAAGGCCGCGAAGCAATTCGACATGGACGTGCCGCGCCTCGAGGACTTCCGGGTCCGCATCCCGCCGGGCGGTCGCACCGGGGCGCTGGTCGAGACCACCATCACCTGGCGTCGCGAGCTCCCGCGCGGCCGCAGCGGTAAGCCGCGCTACGAGTCCGTCACCACCTCCGGCGTCGACTCGGACCAGCTCGCGTCAGCAGTGATCGCCACCGAGAAGCTCCTCAACCTGCTCGTGCAGCCGAAGCACAGCGAGCGCAAGCGCGGCAAGAGCGCTCGCAAGCAAGGCGGCGCATGAGGGGGAGCCCGAAGAGGCGAGCGGCTCGCGCCCTGCTGGGCGTGGCAGTGCTGAGCTTGCTGATGGGGTCCGGCTGCTCTTCGGCCAAGAAGAAACGCCAGGCGGCGACCTACGATCCCGCGGAGAGCGTCACCGAAGTGGTCGCCGTGCTGCGCCGCCACATTCCCGACGACACCTACCGCTTCGAGCCCGCCGTGGACTTCACCGGGCGCAACGTGTACCGCGCCTCCCTGCTGCGCCTCGAGAACATGGAGCAGGTCCACGCCGACGCCCTTCGTTCGGGCTACCTCGACGCCGTGATGGCCTTCTCCAAGGGCCGGGCCCTCGAGCGGCTGCGCGCCTTCGACCTGGCGGCGCAGCAGTATCGCGACGCCGCGCGCAAGAGCGGCGAGCTGCGCGAGGAGGCGCTGCGCAGCGCCGGCATCTGCGAGGCGACCTTCGCGGCCTCGAAGATCGGGATCGACCTGCGCGACCCGCTGGCCGAGGAAGGCCCCCTCGAGCCCCTCTCTCTCGACACCGACTGGGTGATCGGGGAGCTCGACGCGCGCATCGGCGAGTTCCTCGCCATCGCCCAGGGGATCGAAGAGTCGGAGAACGAGGACGAGCACTATCAATACGTGATCCGCGAGGAGATCGAGCGCGCCGACGTCACCCGGGCACGCTACTTCGTCGGCCTGCGCCACGTGATCGAGGGCGGGCAGGTGCGAGCCGTCTCCGAGCTACAGCGCGTCGTGACCCGCCACTCGGCGAGCAAGAAGCGCAGGCGCCACGTGCTGGATCTTGCGAACCTCTACGCCGCTCTCGCAACCGAGTACGCGATCGCGATCCCGCCGGAGAGCCTGCTCTTCGACCCGCCGCGCTTCCAGGAACTCGTAGACGCCGCGGCTCAGCTCTACGAATCCGTGGCCGCCCAGGACGGAACCACCGAGAAGATCGAGGCCGCCCGACGCCTCGAGGCCTTCCTCGCCTTTACACTACAGGTGGATCGTGATCGATTCGGCAACTGACAACGCAATCAACAACGCAATCAACAACGCAGCCAACGACGCAGCCAACGACGCAACTGGCAACGCAACCGACCAGGCAACCAACAACAGACGGTTCCCTCTGGCAAGAGACCTGTGCCTGCTCATGGCCTCGGTCGCGGTGCTGCTGTCGTCCGCGGGCTGCAAGAGTCCCGCCGCGGTGCCCGATCGGGAGATCCTGACCTCACTGGTCCCGCCTGGCGCACTCCAGCCCAGCCAGGCCGACTTGGTGTCGGAGCGCCTCATCGCGGCGGCCCTCGTCTCGGATCACGAGTCCATGGACTCGGCCCTCGGGCGCCTCGAGGACATGGCCCAAGACCCCGCTCTCGAGAGCGAGGTCGATCCCAAGCGCCGCATCCCCCTCAGCCAGGATCTCATCAACGCCACCCTCGACGATCCTCGCGCCTACCGCGCCGCCTGCGAGGATCTCTTGAAGACCCGAGGCCTCGACCCCGCCCTGAAGAAGCGCCTGACGGACTGCTACCAGGACGATCCGCTGCGCCTGGCGCGCCGGCGGACCCTCGACGTGTGGGAGTCGCTGTGGGCCACCACCTTCAACGCCGCCAGCGAGCCTCTCGGCCGCTCCCTGCTGAGCGGCCTCGTGCTCGCCCCCTATTACATCGCGAGCAGCGCGGCCCATTACCTGGCCAGCCTCAACGAGCGCGACCGCTTCCCCGTGCAGTACCGCCAGGCCCTGGTGCACCGCGAGCGCTTCCTGGCTCGCTACCCCGACGCACCGGAGAGCCCCGAGATCGAAGAGAAGGTCGCGAAAGCCCGGCGCGGACTCGCCAAGGATCAGCGCAAGCGCCACATCTTCAAGGCCGAGCAGGCCCTGAAGCTGGGCAGTCCCCGGCTGGCCGCCGTCATGGCGCGCCGCGCCCTCGACTACGACCCCGAGAGTAAGAAGGCGGCTGCGCTGGTGGACGAGGCCGAGGCGAGGATTGCCCGAGAACGCGCCCTCAAGCTGCGCAGCGAGCAGGCCGCGCCGCCGCCCGCAGCCGTGGTGGGGCCTGGCAGCGAGGAGTTCGCCCTCGCCCTGCTCGCGCCAGACACCGAGCCCGCCGTGGCGGCGCGTCGGGTGCTCCACGAGGCCCGCAAGGGAGACGACCCGGCGACCCAGCGCGCCGCCCGCGAGCGCGTCGGCGAAGCGAGCTACGTCCTGGCCATGTCGCAGTACGAGAGCGGCGCCGAGTCGGCGAGCTGGGAACGCCTGATCTCGCTGGCGAAGCAGGATCCCACCCGGTCCGCCATGCCCCGCCACGCCACGGCGCTCATCGTGTCGCCCGCCGAGAACCCCTACCGGGCGTTCCGCGCCAGCGAGCGGCGCCAGCGCCGGAGCGAATTCAAGTGGTGGTGGCTCGGGCCCTTCGCCCGGGGTCCGCGCTATCGCTCGCTGACGCCCCTGCTCTCCTATACCCTCGACG
>JAFDEK010000177.1 GCA_019310385.1 Deltaproteobacteria bacterium | reverse complement strand
GGAGATGCGCGGGAACGAAGAGCTGCAGGAGCACGATCTGAGGCAGCTGCACGACCCGAGGCAGGACAGCGAAGACAAGGCTTGACGCGGTGCCAGGGCGATCCAGAGCGGAGGCGCCCGAATCACCGCTTCGAATCAGTAGATCGACAAACGAGAAGACGGGGACGAAGAGTCCCGATTGTTTTTGACGCCAAGAACAGCGCCAAGAACAGCGTCAATAACGGAGGCAATCATGAGTCAGACCCGACGTGAATTCCTCAAGACGGCGGTCGCGGCGTCTGTGGCCGGCAGCATTGGAATTTCGGTGCCTGCGACGGCCCTCGCCAAGGCCCAGGAGATGAAAGACAACTGGAAGTGGGACAAGTCCGTCTGCCGCTTCTGTGGCGTCGGCTGCGGCATCATGATCGCGACCGACAAGGGCAAGATCGTCTCGGTCAAGGGCGACCCGGAATCGCCGGTCAATCGCGGCCTGAACTGCATCAAGGGCTATTTCAACGCCAAGATCATGTACGGCGAGGACCGGCTGACGAAGCCCCTCCTGCGCATGAAGGACGGGAAGTTCCACAAACAGGGTCGCTTCACCCCGGTGAGCTGGGACAAGGCCATGGACGTCATGGCCGAGAAGTTCAAGGAGTACTACAACGAGTTCGGGCCGAGCAGCGTCTCGATCTTCGGCTCGGGGCAGTACACCATCGACGAGGGCTATGCGGCAGCCAAGTTCATGAAGGCCGGCGTACGATCGAACAACATCGACCCCAACGCCCGGCACTGCATGGCCTCGGCGGTCGCAGGCTTCATCCAGACCTTCGGGATCGACGAGCCCCCGGGCTGCTACGACGACATCGAGCTTACCGATGCGGTCGTGAGCTGGGGCGCCAACATGGCCGAGTGCCACCCGATCCTGTGGTCGCGGGTGACGGACCGCAAGCTCACCCACAAGCCGACGAAGATCGTCAACCTCTCCACCTACTCGAACCGCTGTAGCGATCTCGCGGACCTGGAGATGATCTTCGAGCCCCAGACCGACCTGGCGATCATGAACTTCATCGCCCGCTACATGGTCGAGAACGGTGGCGTGAACGAGGACTTCGTGAAGAAGCACACGGTCTTCGCCACCGGCCCCACGGACATCGGCTACGGGCTGACCGCAGACCATCCGCGGGAGCAGGGCCAGACGATGCGGGGCAAGGCGGGCGCCCACTGGATGATCACCTTCGACGAGTTCAAGAAGAAGCTCGAGCCCTACACGGCCGAGTACGTGAGCGAGCTCTCGGGGGTGCCCAAGGAGAAGCTGATCGAGCTGGCGAAGCTCTATGCAGACCCGAAGAAGAAGATCATCTCCTTCTGGACCATGGGCTTCAACCAGCACACCCGCGGTACTTGGGTGAACGAGCAGATCTACATGATTCACCTGCTCGGTGGCAAGATGTCCACGCCCGGCTCGGGAGCCTTCTCGCTCACGGGTCAGCCCTCCGCCTGCGGGACCGCCCGCGAGGTGGGGACCTTTGCCCACCGCCTGCCTTCGGACATGGTGGTGAAGGTCAAGGCCCACCGGGACAAGTCGGAGAAGCTGTGGAAGCTGCCGCCGAACACCCTGAACCCGAAGGTCGGTACCCACGCCGTCAAGATGGTGCGGGGACTGCGCAGTGGCGAGGTGAAGTTCTTCTGGGCCCAGGTGACGAATCCCTTCCAGGACTTCGCCAACGCCAACGAGTGGATCAAGGCCGCTCGGGAGAAGGACAACTTCATCGTCGTGTCGGACTGCTATCCCACGGTTTCGGCCAAGGTGGCCGACCTGGTGCTTCCGGTGGCGATGATCTACGAGAAGTGGGGCGCCTATGGGAACGCCGAGCGGCGCACCCAGCACTGGCGCCAGCAGGTGAAGGCGCCGGGTGAGTCGAAGGGCGATCTCTGGCAGATCCTCGAGTTCTCGAAGCGCTTCCAGCTGAAGGAGGTGTGGAAGGAGCAGCCCCTGCCCGGTCTCAAGGCGCCGGGCTTCCCGGACGGGAAGCTGCCCAACGTGCTGCCCGAAGCCGAGAAGATGGGATACAAGCCCGACCAGACCCTCTACGAGGTGCTCTTCGCCACGCCGGAGCTGAAGAAGTACAAGTGGCCGGATCCCATCGCGGACGGGCATCCCAACGACATCGCCGAGGACTTCGGCTTCTTCGTCCACAAGGCCCTGTGGCAGGAGTACCAGCAGTTCGGTCTCGGCAATGGCCACGATCTGGCGGACTTCGACACCTATCACCGGGTACGCGGTCTGCGTTGGCCGGTGGTGAACGGCCGGGAGACCCAGTGGCGCTACAAGGAGGGCTACGACCCCTACGTGAAGCCGGGCGACGACTTCCTCTTCTACGGCAAGGCGCTGAAGAAGATCCCCGTCGGCGGACCGAAGGGCGAGAAGAAGAGCCTGGCCGGCAAGGCCAAGATCTTCTTCCGACCCTATGCGGAGCCGGCGGAGAGCCCGGATTCCGAGTACGACCTGTGGCTCTGCACGGGCCGCGTGCTCGAGCACTGGCACTCCGGCTCGATGACGAAGCGGGTGGCCGAGCTCAACCGCGCCGTTCCCTACGCCAAGTGCTACATGCACCCGGATGACGCCAAGAAGCGCGGCATCAAGCGCAACGATGAGATCGTGCTCGAGTCGCGACGGGGCAAGGTAAAGGTCCGAGTCGCCACGGGCGGGCGCAACAACGTGCCCAAGGGGCTGGTGTTCGTGCCCTGGTTCGACGAGAACGTGCTCATCAACAAGCTGACACTGGACGCGACTTGCCCGATCTCCAAGGAGACCGATTACAAGAAGTGCGCAGTGAAGGCGCGAAAGGTCTGAGCGTGAGTGGGAAGTCGGACATCGACAGGCGGTCTTTCCTCACCGGTGCATTCCGCGGTCGCAACGTGGCCGTGGCGTGCACCGGTGCCTTCGCCTGGTCCCACGTCCTGAATCAGGCCAAGGGGTCGGAGTCTTCCATTCGTCCCCCGGGCGCCCGGAAGGAGGAGGATTTCCGGGCCAGCTGCATCAAGTGTGGTCAGTGCGTGGAGGCGTGTCCCTTCGACACCCTGAAGCTCGCGACCGTCGAGGAGCAGCGAGGTACGGGGACGCCCTACTACGAGCCCCGCCAGGTTCCCTGCTACATGTGCGAGGACATTCCTTGCATCAACGCCTGCCCCACGGACGCCCTCGAGAAGGGGAAGCCCATCGAGGACGCGCGCATGGGGCTCGCGGTGCTCATCGACCAGGAGAGCTGCCTCGCCTTCCAGGGGCTGCGCTGCGAGGTGTGCTACCGGGCTTGCCCACTCATGGGCGAGGCCATCCATCTCGACCTCCAGCCCCAGGAGCGCACGGGAAAGCACGCCTACTTCCTGCCGGTGGTGAACTCGGAGCACTGCACCGGCTGCGGGAAGTGTGAGAACGCGTGCATCATCGAGGAGGCGGCCATCAAGGTGCTTCCCCTGGACCTGGCCAAGGGCAAGCTGGGCGAGCACTATCGCTTCGGCTGGAAGGAGGAGGCGCGGGTCAGCCGTGACTTCACCGCTCCGGACGGGCCGCCGGATCTGCCCCAGTGGGACAAGGGTCTCGAGAAGGTGCTCGAGGCCATGGATGATCTGTCGGGGATCGAAGAACCGTGAGTTGGATCGGTACACATCGCTACTGGCTCGCACGCCGGAGCGTCCAGGTGGGAATCCTGCTTCTCTTCTGGCTCGGCGCGCAGCTCGGCCTTGGCGTCCTGACGGGCAATCTGAGCGCTGCCCGGGTCCTGCGCACGATCCCCCTGGCGGATCCCTATGCGGTGCTCCAGATCCTGGCTACGGGTCAGTGGGTCGCGGGCACCGTGCTCACGGGAGCTGCGATCATCCTCCTGTTCTACTCCCTCTTTGCGGGACGGGCCTTCTGCTCGTGGGTGTGCCCGGTGAACCTGCTCGGGGATTTCTCGCACTGGGTGAAGCAGCGCTGGGAGGTCCAGGGTCAGTTCCGGGTGAGGCGCAGCACGCGCTACTGGATCATGCTGCTGGCGCTGCCTGTTTCGGCCGTGACCGGCGTCGCGGCCTTCGAGTGGCTCAGCCCCATCTCGATGATCCACCGCGAGCTGATCTTCGGCCCGGGGCTCGGCTTGCTCGTCATCCTGGGCATCGTGCTCCTCGACGTGTTCGTGGTCGAGCACGGATGGTGCGGCTCCCTGTGCCCGCTGGGCGCCTTCTACTCCGTGGTGACCAGCAAGGCGCTCGTCCGCATCGGATTCGATGCCGGGCGCTGCGATCACTGCGGGGAATGTGTCCAGGTCTGCCCCGAGCAGCAGGTCATCGACTTCAAGCAGATGAGCCAGAAGGGCTTCATCGACTCGGGCGAGTGCACCAACTGTACGCGTTGCCTGGAGATCTGTCCGCGCGACGCTTATCACCATACGCTGCGCCTCATGCGAGGGCCAGTGCAGGATTTCGAAGAAGGAGAGCATCATGCGACGCAGAGCGCAGCTTAGTTTCTGGCTTCCGGTAATCCTCGCGGTACCGCTGCTCCTGGTGGCGGCCGGGGGGGACAAGAGCAGGGAGGTGGATGACGGAATGGACATCTACTTCCGCGAGACGGCCCTGCTGGCGCTGAGCGAGCAGGAGCTGCCCGCCTACCCGGAGACCGACGCAGGGGAGGCGAAGAAGATCGACCGCGCCTTCGCGGACGCGCCTCCGCAGATCCCCCATACCACCGAGGACATGTACCCGATCACCGGTGAGGACAACGAGTGCCTGAACTGCCACCACCCGGACAACGCCGTGAGCAAGGCGGACTCGCCGCTGCCCGAGACCCACTTCGAGCGCGCGGTGATGGCCAAGGGCGGTCCGAGCGACGCCATGGTGTGGAAGGTGGCGAGCTACGAGACGGTCAAGGACGTGGTGGGCGCCCGCTACAACTGCAGCATGTGCCACACGCCCCAGGCCAGCAACGTCGCCACGCCGGCGACCAGCTTCGTTCCCCTGAAGCGCAAGTAGGCGGGGGCCGGCCACTCGCGCATCCCCGCGAGCGGCCGGTCGCAGGCGCAAGAGCACGCGCGGGTTGATTTCCCGGGTTTCGTGCGCTCCTTATCAGAGTAGGAGCGGCGCCGCCGCCAGGCCGTGTCGTCCAGGCGACATTGCTCCTGGTATGTGGCTGCTGCTCCGTCACTCGGAGGAGTCGTCATGTCGATATCGAAGCTGCTTGCCAGCCATGCCGAGGTGGGCTCTGGATTCCGGTTCGGATCAGCGCTGATGGGTTTGCTCGTGGTGAGCCTCATCGCTGGGGCCGGGGCTCGAGCGGAGAATCACTGCCAGGCGAGCAGCGAGCTCACGGAGGAGGGCGGGGAGTGGGTCCTCCAAGGTGAGCTGGCCGAGGGCGATGACACGAGCAGGGATCTCGGCGTCGAGCGCCGGAGCTGGCATCATACGAACTACGTCGACGTCTACTGCTTCACGATCTCGGAGTTCGGAGACGTGTCGATCACCATGGACTCGACGAGCAGCCTCCTTGGCTACGTTCAGGTCTACTCACACGATCCCGCCGCAGACGACGTCCGGGACGAGTTCCTGATCCAGATCGACGACGCCGAGAGCGGCGCCAGTGGGGACGTCAGCCTGACAGTCGAGTTCCTGCCAGCGGGCACCTACGCCATCACGGCCGGCAGTCGCTGCGACGTGGACGGTAACTTCAATTACTGCCCCGCGGAGGCGGTCGGCACCTATACCGTGACTGCGGAGTTCTCGGCTGTGAACCCGCTCTGTACGACCCGCGTGCCCCTCGGCTTCGGAGAGCTTGCCCAGGGCACTCTGGTTGAGGGCGACTGCAGCTTCACGGATCTGGGTGATCCCTCCGACACGGCCCTGGTCGATCTGTACGAGCTCGAGGTCACGCTGCCGGGCTTCGTCAGCATCGAAATGGCCTCGAGCGCCTTCGAGCCTCGCTTCGAGGTGCGGGACACCGCCTTCCCCGGCCGCTTCGACGATTACGCCTTCGGCCACTCCGAGGAGGGCTCCTGGCTCTTCTATCTTCCGGTGGGAAGCTACACCGTGGCTGCGACCGCTGACGACGCCTCGGGGAGGGGGGAGTACAGCCTGAGCTTCGTCTACGACGAGCCGAA
>JAFDEK010000086.1 GCA_019310385.1 Deltaproteobacteria bacterium | reverse complement strand
TTCCTGCAGGAGGCGAGGGACGGAGCCGGCTATCTGATTGCGACCCTGCCCACCGAGCTGTACATCAAGAGAGACCTGAGCTTCCTGGAGATCTTCCCCTCGCTCAACCTGCCTGAGGGTGGGGAAATGCCGGCCTTTACGGCCGCGAACGGCCTCGGACATCCCAATCAGGCCAGCCTCTACTGGGGAGTATCGGGCATCGGCTTCGCCCTGGGTGAGATGTACCGCGTTACCGGTGACGAGTCGTATCGCGCTGCCGCGCTGAGAGTCGTGGATCTGCTGCTGCGCGATCACCACACCGATCAGCACATCGACGAGTCCGGGGCGACCTGGGGCAGTGCACCCGAAGTGATGCTGGGTGACGCAGGCGTGGGCTTGTTCTTGCTCTACGCCAGCAGGGAGTTGAAACATCCCGGCGCGGAGAAGCTGGCTCGAGCCATCGGGAATCATGCGCTCGCGAGCGCGAAGAAATCCGATGGGGGTCTGATGTGGCCTACGGGACGTATCTACTTCGGCACCGATCATCCCAACTTCTCCCACGGCACCTCGGGCGTGGGCTACTTCCTGGCTGCGCTCTATCAGCACACCGGGGATGAGCGCTACCTGGTGGGCGCCAGCAGTGTGGGGACCTACCTGGTCAACATTGCCCACGAGAATGGGCTGATCGCCCACCACCTGCCCGACGACGGCCTCGTCTACTACGGCTGGTGTCACGGCCCGGTTGGCACCAATCGCCTCTTCGAGAAGCTCGCGACGGAGAGCCCCGCAAAGCGGTGGAGCGCGATCATCGACCGATCCGATCGCGCCATCATGGCGGCCGATATCGTCAGCCGCAAGCCGGCGGGATTCTGGGAGAACGTCGGCCAGTGCTGCGGCTCGTCGGGCGTCGCAGACTACTTCCTGAAGCGTTACAGGGAGACGAGAGATCCCAAGTACCTGGCCTTCGCCCGAACCCTGACCGAGGACATCATCGCGCACGCCACAGTGGATGGGGATACGCTGAGTTGGACCCATGCCGAGCACCGGGTCTCGCCGGAGTTCACCATGGCGATGACCGGCTACATGCAGGGCGCGGCTGGGATCGGCATGCACTTCCTTCGCATGCACGCCCTGGTGAACCACAAGGGCCTCTCGATCCGCCTGCTGGACGATCGCTGACGCTCGTCTCCGCCAAGCCTCACTTCGGGCCCTCAGGCGACTCCCTTGCGAAGGTGGTGGTAGCGCTCGACGGCATCCGCCACGTTCATTCCAGACTCGATGGCCTGCTGGGTACCGATCCCGGTCCCACCCGCGTCAGCTCCCACATAGAAGAGCCCGCCGATGGGCGCCCGAATCGAGGGCTTCGAGTCGCCGCACTGGCCCACGATCTGGCCCAGACCGATGGTCTCGCCGCCGGCACCGGGTACCGCCGAGTCCCGGGTGGCGTTCGAGACGCTCTTGGTGGTGTAGAGCTCCTTCGATTCGATGCAGGCCGCGAGGTCCGGAAAGGCCCCGAAGACCTGGGCCTCTCCGGCGTCCGCCCAGGCCTTGATCTCCTCCTTGCTGAGCTTTGGGTCGGGCGGGCAGAAGGAGCCGGTCATCAGGATCTGCTTGCCCTCGGGTGCCGCTTCGGGGTCGTAGTTGGACGGCACCTCGAAGTAGAGAACGCCCGTGCGCGGTGCGTCTCCATCCCGCGCCTTGCTGAATCGCTCGAGGGTCCAGGGACTGTCGTCATTGAAGATCACACCGAAGGGTGCGTCGGTGACCGGCTTGCTCAGGAAGTAGCGGTAGCCCAGCAGTGAGTAGGAGGGCACCAGGTCCCGCACGTAGTTGGTGTAGCTCTTGTCGAAGTGCTCCTCGCCCACCAGCTTGAGTACCGTGGGCTGAAGGCCAGCGTTGCTGATCACGACGGGCGCCTTGAAATCGCCCTTGTCGGTGCTGACGCCCGTGACCCGGCCCTCGTCCACCAGGATCTTCTTCACCCGGGTGCTCATCTGCACCTCGCTGCCGTATCGCCGCACCGCTTCGCAGTACGCCTCGCCGACGCGCCCGTACCCGCCCTTGCAGAAGATCCCGCCGCTCCTGGTGAAGATATCCTGAAGGCTCGCCACAGCCTCCGCGGCGTCGAGGCTGTCCACGGGGACCATGAACATGCCGTCGCAGCACAAGCTCACGATGAAGGCATAGAGCGGCTTGGGAATGCCTGCGGCCAGGAGCCAGTCGCCCAGGTTCTTGCCCTCGAGCTCCTTTACCTGCTCGGGGGGCATCATGGTCAGCTGGACGAAGAACTGCAGGGCCGCCCCACGCTCTGCCTCCGGAATATCGAGCCACTCGAAGATGATGTTCGGGTCGAGCTGATTCGAGGAAGCCTTGGGCATGCGGATGTACTTGCCCTCGGGTGTCTGATAGATGCTACCGGTGCCTTCGGGTACCACGAGCTCTGCGAGGTCGGACACCTCGAGCTCGTCGAGGAGGACCTGGTAGAGGTTGCCCTCGACCGGCGCACCGATCACCACCCACGCGGTGTAGGTGAAACCCTTCTTCGAGAGGCTCATGGCCTTGCCACCCGCCGCGGCATTCTTGTCGATCAGCAGGACCTTCAAGCCCCGCTTCGCCAGCAGGCCCGCACACGAGCTCCCCCCGAAGCCGGCCCCCACCACGATCACATCGTAGGTCTTCTCTGCCATGTCCCTACTCCCCTCCGTTGATCACGCCATGAACACCGAGGTCACCCTGCGGCCGCTTCGTCTCCAGCTGACACGTCGAAAGGTGTGCCGGCCAGCTTATTCCTCGAGATAGGTCTTGATGTAACGCTCCATCTCGCTCGTGGGCTTCCACCAACGCTCTACCCCCAGATCGTCCGCCACCGTTCCGGCGCCGATATAGCCCGGCCCGCCAAGCACCAGGCCGCCGGGGTAGGTCGACGCGCCGCAGGTGTAGAGCCCTTCGATGGGCGTTCGCGAATCCGAGCAGTCCTGATTGGGTCGGAAGCAGCCCATCTGCAGCGGGCCGTAGTCTCCGTGCTTGATCGAGCCCCGGCGCATCTGCGGAAAGCGGATCTCGATCTCCTCGGGATCCTCCATGCTCGATGCGACGATCTTGTCGGGGGTCAGGTTCGGCGCCGCCTTGCTCCACTTGGCCATCATGGCCTCTTCGACGCGCTTGCGCTGGTCGAGCCAGCCTCCCTCGATGTCGTAGGGGGCGTGGATCTGGAACATCGACACGTACTTGTCGGGACGGTCGCTGAGGGTCGGGTCGAAGAGGCTCTCGCAGGTCGAGTGTCCTCCGAGCAGCTGGGGGTCGAGTCGCCCACCGACCACTGCGTCCCAGTGGGCCAGCAGGTGATCGACGCTCTCGATCCCGAGCACGGTCGCGAAGCACTTGTCGATCCAGGGATCGTCGCACGCGTAGCGCGGCGGCTCGTCGGTGGCGACGTGGATCGTGTTGAAGCTCCACTTGTCCCACTCCCAGCCCGTGATCTCCTTGCGGAACTCGGCAGACAGCTCGCCCTCGTCGATGAAGTCGAGAAATGTCGAGTGGGGATCGAGGGTCGACATGACGGCCTTGCTCTTGATGATCCGCCCCTCGTGGGCAATGCGTACGCCCACGGCCCGCCCCTTCTCGACCAGGATCTTGTCGACAGCGGCCGCCTCGAGGATGAGCCCGCCGTTCTGCACCACCTGCCGCGCCAGGGCGCCGGCAAACTTGTGAGAGCCGCCATAGCAGTATCGCTTGTTCATGCACCGGTCGAGGAGCAGCGGGACCATGAAGCCCAGGCCGCTCTCGTTCGGGTCGAGGCCCCACATGCAGGCCGCATAGAGCATCAGGGTGCGCACCTTGTCGTGCTCGAAGGTGCCGCAGATGATGTCCAGGGGCGTCTCCTCGCCGTAATCGAGCATCTTCCTGCCCAGCTCCGTCCGCTCCATGGCGATGGTGATGTCCAGGGGCGCCATGGGGGGCAGGTAGGTCGCCGGCGCCAGGATTTCGCCGACGATCCGCTTCCAATCGCGGACCACCTTGCCGAAGCTATTGGCGTCCTTGTAGGAGTACTTGCTGATCGAGTCCTTCGTATCGTTGACCTGGCGCGTGAGCATCACCGAGGATCCATCCTCGAAGACCATGCCCGTCTGGGCGTTGGGCTGGATCCAGGTCAGGGAGGGACCGTCGAGGTCGAAGTCCCGGATGGCGGGCATGTAGTCCACCATCATGTGGTAGAGCACGTGGGGGTTGGAGGCGTAGCAGGGAAAGAGGTTCTCCTCCGTCGCCAACCCGCCGCCGGCCTCGAAGCGCCGCTCGCAGACGACGACGCTCAGTCCCGCCTTGGCGAGGTAGGCGGCGGCGATGAGTCCATTGGGGCCGCCACCGATGATCGCAACGTCGAACTCGCTCTCATCGGGGAATTCCTCCTGCATGTGACCGAAGGGATCGCTGGGGTCGTACTGATACTTCGATTCGTACTTGAAGTTGGGCACGCTTCGCCTCCGTGTCAGCGCAGGGCTGCGTTGATCTTGCCTTCCTGGGGGATGTAGTAGGGCGACGCGTACCACCAGTCGCCGGGCTCCGCGACGCCGTCCTCGATCAGGATGTGCATGAGGTTGTAGGGGATGGCCATCAGACACAGCCCCCCCGGATGGCCGGAGGTCTGGTGGGCGTGGTAGAGGCCCTCGATGGGCGAGCGATAGCGCGCCAGCTCGGGGATCGGCCGGTTGGTCCAGAGCTGATCCTCGTCGTGGCGGCTCCCGCACCAGGTGCCCCCGATCAGGCCTGTGTTGCGAAACTCGACGTCACGACCGCTCGCGCTCCAGTGGTGGATCACGTTGTCGTCGTCGAGACCGTCGAGCATCTGGCCGTAGGACTCGCGCATGAAGCGGTCCATGTCCTTCTTGTGGCGGTCGAGCGCGCCCTCCCCCTCCAGGTGGAGGTCAGGGGACGTGACCGCCATCTCGAACGCCGTGGAGATGTAGCCGCGCGGATAGGCGCCCTGGGCGTCCGTGGGATCGAAGGCCTGCGCGGGCGTCTGGAACCACATGGCACGCTCGGGGGGAACCGTGGGTTGCCCCTTGCGCCCGTCCACATCGGCCACGTTTTCGTAATAGAGCTCGCGGGAGTCGCAGGGGTAGACTCCACAGGCCGGCTGGCGGTCCGCACCGACGAACTTCATCGGATGTGCGTTCGCGAAGCGCTCCTTGTAGCGGAGGACCTCCTTGGTGTGGAAGGTCGAGACGTACAGGGTCTGGTTCTTGATGCTGATGTCCTTCAGCTTCTGGATCACCGCCGGGTCCAGGTGCTTGGGGCCCACCATCTTCAGGAAGGCCTGGTGGACGTCACAAGCGGCGATCACGGCCTTCTTGGCTCGGATCACCTTGCCTCCCGTCGCCGCCGTCTCTCGCAGGCGCACTCCCACGGCCCGGCCGTCTTCGATGAGGATCTCGTCGACCGGGCAGCAGGTGCGCAGAGTCGCGCCCTTCGAAACGGCTGCTCGAAGAATCGCGTGGAAGTAGCCGTGCAGACCACCGCGGGGAAGACTCGTCTTCCCCATGTTGGGCAGGGTGAGAAGCTCCACGCAGAGCACGGCGGGAATCGCGACCCCCTCCCAGTGCCCCGCGGCTCCCGACGCCCAGGCGGCGAAGGCCATGGCGGTCTTGAAGTGCTCGGTGTCGAGATGCTCGTCCATCAGGTCGAACATCGTCATGTCGCGGAGCTCAGGAGTCCAGATGTCCGGTTGGTGCTTCTTGTAGACCTGCATGTAGGGCGTGTTTTCGTCCGTCACCTCGACCTCGGGCGGGTGCGGGGGGCAGTAGAAGGCCGCCCGCATCAACTCTCGGGTAAAGGGCGGCTGGCCCAGCATGCCGCCGAGCTTGGCCCAGCCCATCTGGTCCTTCTGCGTAACGGGCCTCCAGCCGTCGGTGCACGCGAGGTCCGTAGCCCCCTCGAGAGGATGGACGGGATCCCACTCCATGCGGAAGCCGTGCTTGTGGAGCTCGAGCTGCTCGAAGCCGGGGGCCGCCGAGGCGTACATCAACATGGCGTGGGGGTAGATGCGAACCCCTGGCAGGGGTTCGACGGTCTCGCAGGCGCCGCCGGACTCGGTGCGCTCCTCGAGGATGCAGACGTCCAGCCCACACTTGGCCAGATACGCGGCGGTCGTCATGCCGTTTGGACCGGCGCCGATTATGACGACGTCGAAGACCTCATCCCTTGCCATGCCTGCCTCCGCTGGATTGCCGGAGTTCTGGAGCTGAGGCGCCTCTCATGGCCGCTCGAGACGTCTCGGGGCTTCTCCGGGCTCGGATGTGAACGATCGTTCGTTCACAGAAGTTCAAGCCTAACGATCGCCCGTCCCCCAGTCAAGAAATTTCGTCCCCGGCGCTTGCTGTAGAATCCGCCGCCATGGGGCCCCATCGGGTGAGGAGAACGCGTGCCAGAGGGGCCGTGGCGGGGCTATGCCGGGGCGCGGCGCTTGCCTTGCTCTCCCTGGGGCTGACCGGCTGCGACCCGCCTGAGCCGCCCGAGTCCTCTCCCGGCTTCGCGCAAGCCACGAACGTCGGAACGGCGCACCTCGAGAACAAGAGCTCGGCCAAGGCCATCGAGGCCTTCGAAGAGGCGCTGGGGCTCGCGCCCGACTCCCCCGTGGCCCTGCGAAACCTCGCGCGGGCACACCTGCTGGCTAGAGATGCAGCGGAGGCCGACGCGGTACTCACGCGGGCGCTCACCCTCGATGCCGACTCGGCCGCGACGCACTACCTGAGCGGGATCACGGCAGCGCGCGAATCGCGCTTCGAGGAGGCGCTCATGCACCTCGAAGCGGCGGCTCGCCTCGACCCGCACACGGCGGCCGTACGCTTTCAGCTCGCAATGGCCTATCAAGCCGTGGGGCAGCACGCGGACGCCACGCTGCAGCTGCACGAGACCGTCCGACTCGATCGGCTGCACACAGCCGCACACTACCGCCTGGCCGGCTACGCACGGCGTGCCGGAGACCGCGACGAGCTCGAGCGGAGGCAGCGCGAGCTGGTGCGCCTCCGGAACCTGCTCGGCGAGCTGGACCGATCCGCCGAGGCCCTCGAGCGCTGCGTCTACTCGCTGGCCGAGACTCCGCCCGCCCCTGCGCCGCCACCGGCCGCCCCCGCCCCGGCGGTCCGCTTCCTCGACGCCAGTGAGAGCCTGCCGAGCGCGGCGCGCTGGGTGAGCGCGGCGGTTCTCGAGGTCGATGCGCTGGGCCGCTACACCCTCGTCGTGGTCGGGCGCGATGGCGGGATCGGTCTCTTGCGCCCGAACGCGGACGGTGCCTTCGAAGTTC
The DNA here is from genome assembly GCA_019310385.1 of Deltaproteobacteria bacterium. Lineage (GTDB taxonomy): Bacteria > Myxococcota_A > UBA9160 > UBA9160 > UBA4427 > JAFDEK01. Next base: position 11,458 of record JAFDEK010000086.1, on the reverse strand, counting down.
ATCTCGTCGACACGCGGGTTCCTTCCTCCATCCTCTCGCGCCCGCCCCTCCTCGCCCTCGCGGGAAACTTTCACGACACGCTTCCGCCCGGCACCCACTACGACCCGGCGTCCCACCCACGCAACGACGTGCTCATCCTGAGCCCCGGTGGTGCGCTGCTCCTCGAGCAGGGACCCGGCGGTACCCTCGCGGACGCCACTGCGCGAGCGGGTCTCTCCCGTCTGGCCGGACGCGCCGCACGCTGGCTCGACTACGATCACGACGGTGACCTGGACCTCGCGGTAGCGCACACGAGCGGAATCGCGCTGTGGCAGAACGGCGGAGACGGTCGCTTCGAGGACGTTACGACCGAGGTGGGACTCACGACGGAGGGCGCAGTGACCGATCTGGCCGCTGTCGACCTCGACGGCGACGTTGCCGTCGACCTCGTACTCGCGCGGGGTGATGCCGCGACGCTCGTCTTCGAGAATCAGCGTACGGGTCACTACGCCGCGCAGCTCGCGCCGCCCGGGCCATGGCCCGCCGCGAGTCGCGTGCTGATCGACGAGTTCGACGGCGACGGTCGGCCCGATGCAGCGCTGATCGGGGAGACCGAGCTGCTCGTATTGTCCGCCGCCGGCGGGCCGCCGCAACGTCTCGCCCTCGGCAAGATGACGCCCACGGCCGCGGCCACGATCGACTACGACAACGACGGCCGCCTCGATCTCTTCGTCGGCGGCACGGGCGGCGACGGATCGAGCAGCGCGTTGCGCCTCTTCCGCAACCAGGGAGGCGGCCACTGGTCTCGGGCAGACGCGATGCCAGCCACAGGCACCCGAGCAGCGGCGGTCGAGCGCGCGCTCGTGGCCGATCTCGATGACGACGGGGACTCAGACCTCCTCTTGATGAGCGATGCTGGTCTGCAGCTGCTGCGAAACGAGGGCGGGAACGCGGGCGTGCAGCTCAAGGTGCGCCTTCTGGGATCCAAGACCAATCCAGCGGGCATCGGGACGCAGGTCGAGGTGCGCGCGGCCGGCTTCCGCGCGCAGCGTGCAGTCCAGGAGCCCTTCGTGGAGCTTGGTCTCGGCAAAAGGAGGACCCTCGATTCGGTGCAAACGGTGTGGACCAACGGCGTTGTGGACAACCAGATCGGTGTCTCGGTCCGCGACGAGCCGCTCACGATCGTCGAGAAGAACGTCGCCGCTGGATCGTGCCCCTTCCTCTACGCGTGGAACGGCAAGGGCTACCGCTTCGTGACCGATCTCCTTGGCAATTCGCCGGTCGGGCTCTCTCGACGGCGCGGCGAAGTGCTCGGCGCGGACCCGGACGAGCTCGTCTACGTCGGCGGCGTCGACGATCTCCCTCCGCAGGCGGGTGCCTACTCGCTCGAGCTGACTTCGGAGTTTCGCGAGGTGCTCTACCTCGACCACGCACGACTCGTCGCGGTGGATCACGCCCCCGGCATGGAGGTCCATCCAAGCGATCGGCTCATGCCTCCGCCCTTCCCGCCCTCGGAGCTGTGGGCGTTGCACGAGGGGCGGGTGCCCAGGAGCGCAATCGGTAGCGACGGCATCGACCGCAGCAGCGAGCTCCAGGCGATCGACGGGCTCTTCGCGCCACCCGGAACCCCACGTCCGCCGCCACTTCGCGGGCAGACCGAGGAGCTGGTGCTGACGCTGGACTTTGGCGCGCTCGGCGAGCCCCTGCGGCCCGTCCTCGCCCTGACGGGCTGGCTCCAGTACGGGGATGCGAGCACCAACATCGCGATGTCCCAGAACCAAAGCCTTTCGGTGCTTCCGCCGACTCTCGAGGCGGAGACTCCCGGCGGGCACTGGGTCCCGCTGGACGTGGTGGTAGGCATGCCCGCTGGCAAGACCAAAACCATCGTCATCCCGCTCACGGGCAAGCTGCCAGCGGGCACCGGTCGCCTGCGGCTGCGCACCACCTTCGAGCTGCGCTGGGATCGAATCGCGCTCTTCGAGCGACTGCCGGATTCGGTTCTCGAGGTGAACGAGCTCGCGCCGATCGCTGCCGATCTGCGCCACCGAGGCTACTCCGAGATCCGGTCACGTTCGCCGGGCCATCCCACGACGCCGGACTACGACACGGTGCGGGATCGCCCCCCCTGGCGAACGACGCCCGAGGGCTGGGTGACGCGCTTCGGTGACGTCCTCGAGCTCGTCGCGGCGCGCGACGCGCGGCTCGCCATCGTGAGCGGTGGGGATGCGCTCGCACTTCGATTCGCCGCCGCCCTGCCCGCCCCCGCCCAGGGCCGGACGCGTACCTTCTTCCTCTACTCGGTGGGCTGGGACAAGGACGCGGATCACAACGTCGTCAACGGTGAGACCGTGGGGCCCCTGCCCGTCACGGCCGCGCCCGGAGACGACTATCGCGTGCGCTACAACACACGCTGGGTTCCCCGCGACCAGCCGGTGCGAGCTCCCTGAGGCGACTCCCCTGGGAGTGCACGCGGCAGGAAGCCGCGTACTCCGCAAACACGACACCTGCGCGGGACTCTCCCGTCACCGCGGCCGCTCCGGATTTCCCGCCCCGCGGCTCTCCGTGTAGAACGCAAGATCTGTGTCGATGGGGCGCTCCAAGCTTCGCACGTCTTCCACGTAGTCGAGCAGCCCTGCGTCGTCCGAGATCGCGAGGCGTTTCTCGAGCTCACTCTCGCCCGAGAAGATCTCCAAGGCCCGCTGCCAGGCGCGCCTCGCGGCGGCGTAGTCGCCCGCCTTGGCGTATGCATCTCCGAGCGCGATATGGGGCGCCAGGTGGTACGCCTGTCGCTCGCCGCTCTGCTCCTGGAGCGCGATGCACTTCTGGAGGTCGCCCACGGCGTCCCACGAGTGGCGCAGCGCGCGTGGCCAGTGCAGGTGGTTCATACCGCGAGCGTAGAGCGCAAGCCACGACTCGGGGTCGTGCTCGAGGACCTCGTCGAGCTGCAGCAGCCCCTTGCGCGCCAGGCTGCCCTTGCAGACGACGGTGGCCAGGCCACCGCAGGTCGGGATCTTGTCCACGTAGGCGGCCGCGAGCTCGATGCGCGCGGAGGGGCCGCCCTGCTCGTCCACCAGCCTCTCGAAGAATCGAATGGCCCGATCGTGTTCCCCGTAGCCCGCCGCCAGCCTACGGTAGGAGCTGGCCGGTGCCCATCCGCGTTCCTGGCCCTCGAGCCCGCGCTCGGCCTCACCAAGTTGCCGCTCCAGCTCCTCGGGTGCGATCTCCGGTCGAGGCGACGGGGCCGCCCCGGAGACACGGGCGGGGCTCGGCCTCAGCACGTCGAGCCTCACCTTCGCGGCGTAGCGTGTCGGATCCTGACGGATGACGAGCCTCTGGTCCGCCGCCACATTCTCGAGGTACTGCACGCCGCCGTCGGGCCAGCGCACCTCGAGCAGCGCAATGCTCTCGTCCGCCCCGAGCCCAAAGTGGAGACGGGGATCGCTCTGGCCCGAGTAGCCGTTCCCCCCCTCGCGCTCGCGGATCATCCTGCCACCGTCTCCGCGCACGAGCGTGACGCGCGCGCCGAGCGCGTCGCGATTGACCCCGGTCGCTTCGGCGTCCGCCTCGAGGGCCACCATGAGCCAGTGGCCGAGACCGTCACCGTCGTTTCGGTACAGGTGCGGCGCCTGGCCCTGGTTGGCGATGAAGATGTCGAGATCGCCGTCGTTGTCGTAGTCCAGAGTCGCGACGCCGCGTCCGTCGCGTGTACTCGTGAGCCCCAGCTCGCGGCCGCGCTCCGTGAAGGAATCGAGCCCGTCGTTGCGCCACAGCCGCATCCGCTCGAAGCCCGAGAAGGAGCGATCGCCGATATCAGGCCAGTTGCGTGAGTCGGTGGGGTCGTCGCCGACTACCGTCCACGATGCGAGATCGTACCAGTAGCTGCCCTCGCCTGCGCTGATGAAGCCATTGGCGGCGACGATGTCGAGGTCGCCGTCATTGTCGTAATCGAGGAACTTGGCACCCCAGCCCCAACCGCCATCGTAGGTCCCGGCCTCGAGCGCGATGTCCGTCAAGGTGACCTGGCCGTCCGCGCTCGGGCCATTGTTGTGCCAGAGCATGCCGCCCTCTTGCAGGTACTCAGCGGTGGTGATGTTGGCGACGAAGATATCCAACCAGCCGTCGTTGTTGAAGTCGCCGAAGTCGACGTTCATTCCCTTCTTCGTATCGAAGCCGATGGCGGCCTCCGTGGCGTTCCTGAAACCGCCATCGCGGTCATTCAGGTACAGCTGGTCGGGGCCGAAGTCGTCGGCGCAGTAGAGATCCGGCCAGCCGTCATTGTCCAGGTCGGCCGAGCCCACCGCCAGGGTCCAACCGACGTCGTCGACTCCGAGCTCGCCCGCCACCTCTCGAAAGCGCCCGTCCGCCTCTTGATGAAAGAGGAAGTTGGCGCCGCCGTTGCGCGCGGTCTCGAAGCTCTCGTGCATCACGAGGGTGTTCTCGAGGTGCCAGAGATCGACAGGCTGGAAGTAGTTGCCCACATAGATGTCGAGCCGGCCGTCGAGGTCGTAGTCGAGGAAGAGCACGGCGTTTCCGTTCGCCCACTCCATGCCCGGCGTAGCGTCGCGCCCTTCGAAGAGCGCCGTGGTGACTTCCTCGAATGTGCCGTCGCCCCGATTTCGGAAGAGGGCGTCGTGCCCCCAGCGCACGAGGTAGAGGTCCGGCCAGCCGTCGCCGTCGTAGTCGGCGAAGGCCGCGTCCATGCTCGTCCCGTCTTCCCCGTTGACGTCGGCCACGCCGGCTGCGGGCCCCACGTCGCGAAAGGTCCCGTCGCCCTGGTTCCGGTAGAGCCGATTCGGCTCTCCCTTCCGCGAGTCGGTGAAGTAGAGGTCCATCCAGCCGTCCCGGTCGTAGTCCACGCTGGCTACAGCCGCACCGACGCTCGCCATCCAGGACATGATGTTCGAGAGCTTCGCGTCGAGCACAGGCTTGTGATGGGTGTGCGTGATGCCCGCCTCGCGGGCGACGTCGACGAAAGCCGGCTTGGAGCCTCCCTCCTCCGCTGTGGGCGTTTCCTGCGAGTTCTCCGTGCAGGCGCCGGCGAGGAAGGCGATGGAGAGCGCCGCGCTGAGGCGCGAGAGGCGAGCAAGGGTCCGACTCTGTGTTCGCGATCCCCTACCTCTCTGCACTTCTCGCCTCCGGGTCTACTCGCACTTCCGCATCTCCTCTCACTTCCGCATCCGCTATCACTGCCGCACTCGGGTGGGCGACCTCGACCAGGCCCGCCGGAACGTCGTAGAGCGAGGTCTCGACGCCGTCCGCGTAACGCACGTGCACTTCGCTCGCGGAGTCGTCCTGCGCCAGGCCGAAGATCAGCTCCGGCGCATGCATTCCGAGGTAGCTGACATCCGATCCCAACCAGCGGATCTGGCGCTCACCGGCCGCGACGACCTCCACCCTGGCCCCGAAACGCGCCGTCGCCGGCCCGCCCAGGCGGATCCGGAGCGACTTGCCCCGCGGCTCGGTTTCGTTGCGCAGCAGCAGCGGGCTGCCTCGGTTGATCGCCACCGCGAGATCCACGTCTCCGTCGCCGTCGAAGTCGGCTGCCGCCAATCCCCGGGCCCAGTGCCCGCGCGCAGCGGCTTCACCCGCCGCCCCGGCCACGTCGTGGAAACGCTTGCCGTCGTTCCAGAAGAGGAAGAGCGGCTCCGCGATCAAGCGGCGCGGGTCGTCGCTGTGCTCCTGGGTGCTGCCGTTCGCTACCGCGATGTCGAGCCGGCCGTCGAGATCGAGATCCACGAGGCCGGTGCCCCACCCCACCCGGGCAATGGAGATCTCACCGAGACGCAGCAGCCGGGTCTTGTCCCGATACTCGAGGTCGTGGCCCTCCGGCTTCAGGCTCTGGTAGAAGGCGTTCTCCTGCGCAATCCAGTGGGTGATGAAGAGGTCGGGGAGACCGTCTGCCTCCCCGTGCATTCCCCCGATCTCGCCCACCGAGAGCCCCATCGAGCCGCGCCCGTCAGCCGTTCCCGTCAGCGCCGAGATGTCGTCGAAGGCCATCCCGCCCGTGGCACCGAGATCACCCTGCAGGTTGCGATACAGGCGGTTGGCGGAGACGTCGTTGTTCACGTAGAGATCGAGCCAGCCGTCCCCATCGAGATCGACGAAGGTTGCGGCCATGCTGCGCCCGCCGGGGTTGTGCACCCCCGCCACGACGGCGATCTCCTCGAAGCTGCCATCGCCCAGGTTGTGGTAGAGGCGGTTGGGTTGGGGGTCGAAGGCGTTCGGGTTCAGCGTGAAGGGGACCGTGTACGCGCCCCCGATCATCTCGAGTTCGTCCCCCACCAGGTCGGCGGCCGCATCGTCGTAGGCCACGTAGTTGCAGACGTAGAGGTCCAGGTGGCCGTCCCGGTCGAAATCGCCCCACGTCGCACCCATCGACCACAGCGGGTCGGCGACGCCGGCCGCCTGGGCGACCTCATCGAAGCGACCGCCACCGCGGTTCCGGAAGAGGCGATTGCGCCCGCGATTCGTCACGTAGAGATCCAGGTCGCCGTCGCCGTCGTAGTCGGCGAAGGTCGCGCCCATCCCGAAGCCATCCGCGTCCGACACGCCGGCGGCCTCGGTCACATCGCTGAAGCGATCGCCCTCGTTGCGAAACAGGCGATTGGATGCCTCGTCACCCACCTCGGAGCCGAGCGGGCTCGGAAAATTGACCACGTAGAGGTCCCAGTCGCCGTCACCGTCGTAGTCGCCCCAGGCGATGCCGGATCCCGTGTCCTCGGTCAGCTCGCGGCTGCGCTCGCCCGGGCCGTGGCGCATCGATACACCGAGAGAGGCCGCGACGTCGCGAAAGCGAATCGGGGGCAGCTCGACGCCCTGCGTCGTCTTGAAGGCAGCAGTGACGTCCGCCGTGGGATCGCTGAGGTCCGTGTCCCGAGAGGCGTTGAGCCAGAGGGCGACGGCCGTCAGCAGAGCGATTCCGAGCCCGGTCCAGAGCAGCGAGAGCCAGACGCCTTGAGTCCGGCGTGAACCCCTCCGACGCGCACCTCGGCTCATGGCAGGTCGCGTCTCGTTGCCTCGGACGGCACCTCCAGCATCGTCAGCCGGTCGACGAGATCGATGCGCTTCTCGTACGTGTCCTGGGTCACGGTGGATTGATAGACGCCGCTCTCGCTCTCCATATCGGGCACGGTCAAGTCGAGGAACTCCTGCCTGTAGCGGCGGAAGTTGAGCTCGGCCACCAGGGTGAGGGGACCGCGGGCCGCGGCTGGAATCTCGAAGCGATAGATCTGGTTGTCCGAGTAGCGCGGGAAGACAACGCGCCCACCCCGTCCCCCGGCCTTCTTCCAGAGCTCGTGCTTGACCAGGGGCTCGCCCTCCTCATCGAGGGGTTGGGCCTCGAGGACCATGGTTCCATGATCGCGCGGATTACCGACCACGTGCGTAATCCCGACGGCATCCGTGATCGCCCGGGTCTCGGGATCGATGGCGCCCCACTCCGCCAGGGTTACGCCACCGGCATCCTGGAGGCGCAGGTGCACCCACGCACGAACAAAGTCGAGCGGGCCCGTCGGAAAGTTGTGTCCGGCCTTGCGATTGGTCACTACCACGCGCACGGCGAACTCCTCGCCAGGCGTGGCCCTTTCGGGGCCGAGGATCTTGACCGCCGCCACGGGGCCCTCTGGCCAGCGGTCGGCGATCTCCGGGATGACCGTCTCTCCGCGGATCCACTCCTCGGTGAGCTTCACGTGTGTCTCCCAATTGGGCAGCTTCAACACCGCGGGCATGAACATGTTGGTGGCAATGGTGCCGTGGTGCCGGTGCGCGCCGTCGTCGGCGGCGCGGCGCACATCGCCGTCCTCGCCCCGCCCGGGATCCCTCGACCCCGGCACCAGGCGCATGTGGCAGTCCCGGCAGCTGAGATCTTCCTGTGGGTCATCGGAGTGCCAGTGACTCTCGCGCCACTCGTCGTACTGATTCTGGCCGGGGCTGAGGCCGAAGCGGTTCAGCGCCTCGGGAATGAACTGCTTGTGGCAGCTTCCGCAGAATTCGGGCGTGCGCAGCAGGTTGCGATCGTAATCCGCGAGGTGCTGCCGCGGGTAGGCCCGGATCAGGAAGTCCGAAACCCATTTCGCCGTGCCCGTCTCCGCCTCACCAATGTACTTGTGCGGAGGCGTGAGGACGTAGTCCCCGTTGCCGCGCTGGTCCACCTGGGAGATCGAGTGGCAGACGACGCAGGAGGTTCCCTCCTGTGCACCCGGCGCCTCTAGGCCGCTCGACGCGATGTCCTTGGCGCCGGCAAAGAGCGAAATCGGATCGTGGCAGCCGGCGCAGTAACGCGTTTGCGCCACGTCGCGATCGGCCGCGAAGGCGAGCTGCACCTCTTGGAAGGGTGGATTCATGGCAGAGAAGCGGTGGGCGCTGGGCTGCCACTCCGAGAGGATTTGGTCGTGGCAGCCGGAGCTCCCACAGGAGTCGGAGTGCAAAAGCACTTCGGGATCCACGAGCATTCCGCTGGCCGTGCGCGCATAGGTGGGAGCGAAGGGATTGCCCCGATACTCGTCGAACTGCTCCACATACTCGGAGAGGCTGTAGTCGGCTGGCAGGGGAAGGTCCACGGGCCGCTCCGGCCAGGCAAGCGCGACGACGACAATCAACGCGGTGGCCGAAGCGAGCCAGACCGTGCCGGTCGCGGCGAAGCGTCGCAGCGCATCGCGGAGCTCCGGCTGCTTGGCCGCCGCGTGGCGACGTCGCTGGAATGCAAGCAGCGGGTGCGCGAGCAGCAACGCAAAGACCGCGAGACCCGTCACGAGATGCACCAGGTCCCATCCCGCCGTGAGCCGGGTCCCGAGTGCAGCCTGCCACGTGACCACTACGCCGCTCACGAAGCACGCCAGGATCAGCACCGTGAGGGCGTAACCCAGGACCATGACTGCCGTGAGCTTCTGCCGAAACCAGGCGAGGAAGTGCGTGACGATATACCAGCCAAGGGGGACCGCGACCAGCAGACCCGCCAGCGTGTGGACGAGCACCTGGACCTGGGATGCGACGGAGAATGGCGCCGCGTAGATCCACAGCCCGGTGAAGGACAGGATGACGAGGACCGCTGTCACCGCGACCGTGAGCCGCGAGGCCCAACCCATGATCGCCAGGCGCGTCGCGCTCACGCCCTTGCTGCGCGCAGGCTCTCCGGCCGCTGCGCCGGGCGACTCCCCGCTCGCGCTCTGGTGTCCCCGGGGTCCGTGTCGGCCCGCCCCACTCATACTCCTCCTGGGACTCCTCCGGGGGTTTCCTTCCCTGCTGACCGTCCTCGCGATCTCATCAGAGACGGGGGCTTCCATGGTATGACGGGGATCATACCACCCGGTGGGTGCGGGAACGAGCAGCCCCTGGCTCGGAGCCGCATCGCCCCGAGTCCCGCGAGCCGCCGGTGGAATACGCGTCCGGCCCTGAGGGCCGAGCCTTCCTCGTGCCTGCTAGGCCGCGTAGCTGGTCGTGATCGACGAAGCGCCGTTGAAGAATCGCTGCAGGCTCTCGGCGTAGCGGTAGAAGGCGTCGATCTGGAGCTGATCGGGACCGCTCACCACCATCGGGTCATCCGGAAAGGTCAGGAAGTTGAGCGTATGCTCCAGATCAGGCGCTCCGTTGGCGCGAATGTTGTCGAGCATCTCCCGCCATGTCTCCAGCGTCGCCTCGATCACGAAGTGGTCTGATTCTGCGGCGTCGAGGCTCTCGAGCGAGCGGACTGACTTGACCGCGTAGCCTTCGAAGGCGACCTCGAGGAGCTGAGACCCCGCGGCCTCGTCCACCTTGACGACCATCGTGCAGTCGACCGGACCCAGAGTACGGAACTCATCGCCGTGCTCGACCATCTCGCACGCCAGCGCCTCGAACCACTGCTGCGACGGAAACGGGACTGTCTTGCTCATGTCATCGACTCCTAAGCGGCCAGCTCGTCGACCGGAATTTCGAGTGGGATCGTGATTCGCGACGATCGGTCCAGGCCCGCGACCTGCAGACGGTTCAAGTATTCCTGGACCTGCTTGCGGTAGATGAAGGCCATGCGGGCCATGCCGAGCTCGATATTCGCGAGGCCGCCGCCGGCCAGGATCGCGCGGGGCTCGGAGGTCTGCGGCTCCAAGGTCAGCTTGAAGATCGCCTGCTCGCCAACGTCGAGCAGGGCGTGGATCTCGGCCTCGCGCTCGGGCAGCCGCTCGATGAGGTACTGGAGGTGTTTTACGCCGTAGGCGACGTGCCGCGCCTCGTCCTGCATGCACAGCCGAAAGATGGTCTTTTCGACCTCCGTGGGCGCCAGGAACTCTCCCTGCCGGAAGAGAGTGAGCACGAAGCCCTCGCCGAAGATGTGCATCAAGGCGCTGGCGGTCGTGTAATCGGGCGCCGTGAGGATCGCAGCCAGCAGCTCCTCCTGGCCCGGCGACGCCGACAGCAGCCCGCCCCCGTTCGCCAGGGCGCGCTTGCGGAAGACATCGAGATGCCGCGCCTCGTCCATGATCTGGGTCGCGAGAAAGAGCTTCACCTCGTGGAAATCGTGATTGATCTGACAGAGCCACCTGGCGGGCATGTCGCCCGCGACGAACTCCACCTCGGTGAGTCCGGTACACATCTGGCAGACCGCTCTTTCGATGTCGTCCGGAAGCTTCTCGAGCTTGTCCCAGGGGATGTCGGTCACCGAATTCCACTGGCGCACCACCGCCTCGTCGTAGAGTGCAGCCGCGTTCTCCGACCAGACTTCGGTCATCTCGTTCAGCACGTAGGTGTCGAGGCAGGGCGGCGTGTCCTCCGGGACGAAGCATCCGCGCGGAGCCATCGTTCCAAGGGAGGAGCCGCGCCCGGAAACGGGGGCGTAGTGGCCGGTTTCGATGTCGACCATGCGAAGCCCCGTGGGCCCCGGCTCGGCCTGGTGTCCCCATCCTTCCGGATTCGAATTCATCCAGCTCAGGTCGAAGTTTCCCTTCGCCATCTCACGCATCCGGTCCAGTCCCGCCTGCACATCCGAAGTGTATTGCGCCATGGGTGCCACCTCCTTAGTTGGGCCCTGCACGGGGCGAGCAATCGTCATGCCCGTGAACGACGCATCCACCGCCGCTCAACGGAAACGCCCGGACGACTCGCTCTATTACCGTCACTGCACTGTGTGTAGGTTAGCCGCGCCAGCGTGATGAGGGAATGGCTCAGACGAATATGTCCCGGCCGGATGACCAGGGTGTCTGCGACGGGAGGGGTTTCGCAACTAGAAGCTATCGATTCCCTAAAGGCTACGCCGTACGAGCTGCGACTTCCCGCCCGCGACGAAACCGAAGCCGGAGAGGGCAAGCACGAGCAAGAGCACCGACCTCGGTTCGAGCAGCGGGACGGCTTGCGAGTACCCGATGATCAGCATCGGGCGGTCGGCGATCACCGGGATCTCCCGACTGGCGAATCTCACCGCCGTGGACGGATCTTCCTCGGTCCCGGTCTCGTCGCCAATTACGATCCAGCCATGGTTGCTTCCGGGATCCGCTCGCCAGGCCTGGACGTC
>JAFDEK010000085.1 GCA_019310385.1 Deltaproteobacteria bacterium | reverse complement strand
GCCTGCGGTCTCGGGACCGAAGCCGGCGTTGGTGGTGCCGTGGTCGTGGATGATGGTTTCGCTGCCGCTCTCCACCGCTGCGTCGATGATGCGATCTGCGATCTCGCTGTAGGCATCGTCCCAGCTGATGCGCTTCCACTGCCCCCCGCCGCGGGGGCCGACGCGCTTCAAGGGATGCAGGACCCGGGAGCCCGATACCTGGAGATCGCTGTAGCAGGCTCCCTTCTGGCAGCCGCGGGGGTTCTGGTCGGGGACGTCGTCCCGGGGCGCCTCGTAGATGGCGGCGCCTCGTAGATGGCGTTCTGCTCCTCGCGCCAGACGATCCCGTCCTTGACGTAGACGTCCCACGCGCAGGCCGAGATGCAGTTGGCCCGGGTGTGGGTGCCCTTGGCGATCTTGTCCCAGGTCCACTTGGCCCGGTAGACGTCGCTGAAGTCGCCGTAGCTCCGGGGGGAGGCGGGATCCATGGCGGGGGGAGTGAAGCTGACCCGCTCGTCCTCCTTCAGCCGGCAGTGGCTCAGGCTGAGCGCTGTAGCGCCCGCGCTCGCGCCGATGAGGAAGTTGCGTCGGGAGATGCCACTCAGAGTGCTCTTACTCATGCTCGTTCGACCTCTACTCGCGTGTCCCGGTCGGTGTGACTGGGCTGCATCGCGATGACGATGGGGCGCAGGTGGTATTGACCGCCGGCCAGCTCGACCGGGTTCAGTGGGGTGGGGATCAGGTTCTGGAAGCCCTTGCCCTTCTTGAACTGGAAGTTCTCCCAGGCGTGGTAGACGATCAGCTGACCTCTGCGTACCGAGGGCGAGACCTTCACCATGATCTCGAACTCGTCGATGTCGTTGTAGACCCGCACGTGGTCGGCGTCCACGACCCCGCGCTCCGCGGCGTCCTCGGCGCCGATCCACATGACCGGCTCGCCGCGCTGCTGCCGCAGCATGAGGGCGTCGTCGCGCCAGTTGGAGTGGATGCTCCAGCGGGTGTGGCCCCCGGTGAGGGTGAGGGGGTAGTCGCCGCCTGCCTTCGGCGGATCCTTGTGTACGGGCAGCTCTTCGCCCATCTCCAGATAGAGCTCCTGGTCGATGTAGAACTGCATGCGCCGGGACAGGGTGGGGTAGGGATCCTTGTCGAAGACGTGCTTGGTGAGGGGCGTGATGGTCTCGTTGGGCTTGATCTCGGTCGCGTTGCCGATGGCTCCCGCGCTCTTGCCAATGGCCTCGAAGCGCACGAAGCCCTTCTTCTTGAGCTCGGGCCAGCGCAGGCCGCCCAGGTTGCTGGCACCCGCGAGGAGCGCGTCGCAGACCTTCTCGTCGTCGGTGTGGCCGTACTCGCCGCTCTGGGAGAACTTCTCGTAGAGGTTGCCGAGGGGGCGCACATCGCCCCGCCGATCCACGAAGCTCTCGATGCCACGCTCCCTCGCCCGGCGGTCGGTGGCCTCGGTGAGGCGCGAGATGATCTCCCAGTCGCTCTTGGCCTCGTAGTAGGTCGTGGCCTTCTCGCCCGAGTGGATGTAGGGCATGAGGGGCGAGACCCACTTGTGGTCGTCGCGTTCGTACCACGCCGCTGCGGGGAGCACGAAGTCGGACATGAGCCCCGTGGAGGTCATGCGCCAGTCGAGGGTCACGATGGTGTGCAGCTTCGGCCAGAGGTGCTCGAGGATCAGCGGGTAGCTGCGGATGCGACGCAGGGGATTGCTGCCCATGACGAACATCATCTTCGGGTCGTTGCCCGGCTTGGGCCAGACGTACTGCCACTCCTTGTCGAGGGATTCCTGCAACACCTCGCTCACTGGGCGCTTCAGGTAGGGATCCCACTCCTGGGTTCTCCCGCTGTTCTTCATGAGGCCGCCGTGCACGGCCCAGAACATGGCGCCCGAGGTCATGCGCCCGCTCGAGATGACGTCGCGGCCGCTCTCGTGGACGATCATCTCGTCGGTGTAGCCCTCGAGCTTCCAGCGGGCGGTGTCGACCGCCGTCTTGCCGATGATCTTCAGGGCCGTCGAGTTCATCATGTCCTTCAGGGAGAACATGCTGCGGATGAAGTGCTCGAGGCCGTCGTGGTCCAGCCAGGGGAAGCCCACGAAGCCACTGCCCTTCTTGCCATAGTTGCCCGTGAGGGCGAAGACCAGGGCCTGGCAGCGCTCCATCAGGTTGCCGTGGTAGTACTTCGCCATGTTGCTGGTCGTCACCATCGAGGCGGCCTTCGCCCGGCCCAGGCGCCGGGCCAGCGCGCGGATCTGGGGGGCCGGAGTGCCGCAGAGCTTCGTCGCCAGCTCGGGGCGGTAGTCGGGCAGGCGCTCGAGGAAGAGGGAGTAGACCGTGCGGACCGGCACCTTGCTGCCGTCGGCGAGGGTGGCCTCGAAGCGGCCTTCGAGGCTCGGCTTCAGCTTGCCCAGGGCGAGGCTGCGCCGCGGCGCCGGCACGATGCCCCGGCTCTCGTCGTGGAGGTAGAGCTCTTCGTCGTTGCCGCCCCGCTTCAGGTCCGAGCTGCGCAGGTAGAGGTGGGTGTCTTCGCGCACCAGCAGCGGCATGTCGGTCTGCTCGGTCAGGAAGGCGCGGTCGACGAGCCCCTCCTCGACCAGGACCTGGGCCATGGAGAGGGCGAGGGCGGCGTCGCAGCCCGGCTTCACCGGGACGTAGCGGTCGGTGTGGACGCTGGAGGCACTGTAGTCCGGCGCGATGCAGACCAGCTCGGCGCCCTTGTAGCGGGCCTCGGTGAGGTAGTGGGCGTTGGGGATCTGGGTGTAGAGCGGGTTGCTGCCCCAGATCAGAATCAGATCGGAGTAGAAGTAGTCGTCGGCGGAGCGCTCGAAGCTGATCTTGCCGAAAGTCTCCCCCGCGCCCCGGTGGCCGTCGCCGATCTCGGTGTTCATGTCGAGATTCGTGCTGTCGAGTAGGATCGACATGCGCTGGTGGGCGGCGGTCATGGTCCCCTCGGTGTAGAGGGGGCCGAACTCCCAGATCACGCGATCGGAGCCGTCCTTCGTGATGGTGTCGAGCTGGGCGTCGGCGATCTCCGTGAGGGCCTCGTCCCAGGAGACGCGCTTCCAGCTGCCCGAGCCGCGGGGGCCCACCCGCTTGAGCGGGTAGCGGATGCGCCCGGCGTCGTACATGCGCTCGCTGAAGCAGCCCCCCTTCTGGCAGCCGCGGGGGTTGGGGTCGGGGACATCCGGATTGGTCTGGGGATAGTCGGCGACCTGCTCCTCGCGCCACACCATGCCGTCCTTCACGTAGACGTTCCACGCGCAGTGGGCCTGGTACCAGCAGTTCACGAAGTGGCTCGAGCGCACCACCTTGTCCCACGCCCAGCGCTCTCGGTAGACGTCGCGCCAGTCGCCATAGGCGACGGGTGCGAGTGGATCGGAGGGCGGTGCGTGGCCCGTGCTTGCTACGGGCGCCCCCGCCTCGCGCTCGTCGCGCTCGAGGCAGCTCAGCCCCAGGCTGAGGCTCGCCACACCGGCGGCACCGGCCGCGAGGAAGGTGCGGCGCTTGATTCCGGGCGGGGGGCTCGCCGGGGTCATGCCTTGGTCCACTCGATGGTCGCCGGGTCGCGGTCGAAGCCTCCGAACATCTCCTTCCACTTGTAGGCGATGAGCAGATCCATGAGCTCGCTCTTCTCGCCCTCACGGGCCTTGGCCATCTCGGCCTTCAGTATCTCGAGGGAGTCGTGGACCTTGGGTCCGAAGAGGAACTCCAGGTACTCGGTGGGAATGCGCGGATTCGACTCGTCGATCTCGCCGTTCTCGTCGAAGCGCGGCGGCGCGATCGGGGGCACGTAGAAGACGTTGGGATCCGTGCCGTACTCGGGATGGAGCGGGATCGCGACCTTCCACTTGTCTACCAGCTTGTAGATGGGCGCGTTCTCGTCGTCGCGGTAACCCACGAAACGGACTCGCCCCGGGCACTGGCGCGCACAGGCGTTGGCCACACCCTGCTCGATGCGCGGGAAGCAGAAGATGCACTTCTGACTCACCTTCTCCTGGTGATTGAAGTAGATCTTCTTGTAGGGGCAGGCCTCCATGCAGAAGCGGTAGCCCCGGCAGCGGTCCTCGTTGATGACGACGATGCCGTCCTCCTCGCGCTTTTCGATGGCCTTGCGCGGGCAGGCCTCGAGGCACGCGGCGTGGGTGCAGTGGTTGCAGATGCGGGGCAGGTAGAAGTAGTAGGAGTTCGGGTACTCGCCGCCGCCCTGGTCCTCGTCCCAGTTGGGGCCCCAGTCGGGCTGCTTGCCCTTGATCTGGAGGTGCGTCTTCTGGCCCTTGCCGCCGTAGAAGACCTCGTCGTGGTTGAACTCCCAGGCGTCACCGAAGTCGGCCTTGGTGGGGAGCTTGCCGGGCTGGGCGTTGCCGTCCTTGAAGCCGCCGCCCATCTGCTCCCAGTCGCGCGGAGTGCCGCGCCCGGGCTGGGTGTTCACGGAGTTCCACCACATGTACTCCATGCCCTCGTCGCGGGTCCAAAGGCGCTTGCACGCGATGGTGCAGGTCTGGCAGCCGATGCACTTGTTGAGGTCCATCACCATTGCGAGCTGTCGCTCGGGGGTCGCCATCGTTTCTTACCTCCTGGCCGTCGACATGCCGTCGAGGGCGAGCTCGATCCAATTGCCCGAAAAAGCCTTGATTCCAGCGCGCTCTCCCACGCTGCCTTCCCAGATCGCGACGCCGAAGCCGGTGATCTCACCGGGCTGGAGCTGCGCTATGGGCTCGGTGCTCTGCACGCGAAGCGGGCGGGCGATCACCACCTGCCAGCGTCCCTGCTTCCAGTTGCCGCGGGTGCGCACCTGCTCGCGGTCCACCGTGCGCGAGGTGCCGAGGCCCTCGGCCACGACCTGGCGGCCGCGGCCCTCCTTCTCGTCGGCGCGCCAGTACCAGGCGTTCACGGCCTGCTTCGGGGCGCCCATGGTCATGACCGGAGCGTTCGGCACCGAGGGGAGCACCACTGCGGCGGCGTCGGGAAAGGCCGTCGTGTCGCCGACCTCGTCATTCTCGGTTGCGTCGTCCCATTCGAGGCGGAAGGCGAGCTCCGTCCCGTTGTGAATGGCCGCCACCTTCACGCCCTGCACGGCGCCGATCTGCTTGCCCGTGTAGGCGTTGCGGATGGCCGCCGTGGGCTGCAAGCCCGCTGGCGTTCCGATCAGCTTGACGTCGTCCGCTGAGCCGGTCGACCAGGGGTGGGCGTCCGGGTCGAGCATAGCCTCGACGTCGAAGCCGGCGGCGTATTGGGCCTGCATCCTCTTCTCCTTTTTCAGTCCTGTTCGGCAGCACCATCACCCGAGGCTGCACCGCGCGCATTACGGGGTGCGATGGCCTCCGTGAGGAATGCGGCCGTCAGGCGTAAGCGTTCTTCGAGCGGGTAGTCGGGATCGACGATCCAGTTGGTGACCGCGACGTTCAGGCCGCCGACCACGATCTCGGACAGAAGGGCGGCGTCCAGGTCGCTGCGAACCTCTCCCTTCTCCTGCCCCTCTCGGAAGAGGGCCGCGAAGGGGGCGTGGACGCCGTTGAGGTAGGGATAGGCCTCGCCGGGCTGGGCGCTGCTGCGCGACAGCTCGAGCATGACCTCGCGGGCGAGGCCGCTGGCCCGGGAGAGCTCGTTCGCGATCTCTGCGGCGAAGTCGGTCACCCGATCCAACGCGGATGCGTCGCGCCGCAGCTGTCGATCCACCAGGGCCTGGAGGTAGCCCGACACCTCCGTTGTGATCTCGACCAGCAGGGCGTGCTTGCTCTGGAAGTGATTGAAGAAGGTCGCCTGGGCGATGTCGGCGGCCTCGGCGATCTGGGCCACGGTGGTGGCCTCGAAGCCCTGCTCTAGGAAGAGCTGGCGAGATTTCTCGTAGATGCGGGCGCGCAGCTCGCGCTTGCGCCGCTCTCGGCGTCCCTCCACCGCGCGCGGACCCGCTTCTTCGGTTGACTCCGCCACCGCAAGCCCCATCCAGAAAGGCCTCTCCACCGAATGATCGGACTCCAATCGTATAGCAGGCTCCAAGCTTGGAGCAAACTCCACGTTTGAGAAGCATGAGCTTGCGTAATGTCTCGATTTCTTGGGACCGAAGGGGGGACGGGAGACGGGAGACGGAATGGGGAGAGCGGAGAGGGGGGGAGGGAACGCTGCCGAGCCGGCGGCAGTGGAAATGCCCCCCGCCTAGAGCATCTCTCGCGTCTGCTCGTCGGAGAGCTTCTTCTGCTCGAAGCCGAAGCGCTCGAGCACCGGGGCGAGCCACTCCTCGAGCTCTTCCGGGTCGATGCCGTACTCCTCGAGCGAGTACGCGTTGCTGCTGTGGTAGCGCTTCTGGCGGCTCCGCTCGGCTGCGAGCCGGGCCTCGAAGGCGGGGGAGATGGACAGGCCCAGGCGCCGGTAGACCGACTCGACGCTGGCCTTGGGATCCGCGATCAGCTCCGCGTACTGCACGATGGCGTATCGCTCCGGCGGCAGCTCGTCGAGGACTTCGAGGGCGTAGAAGTAGTCGCGGATGCAGCCCTCCAGGAGCCCGCGGGTTCCGCTCTCCATGTGGGCTTCGTCGACCCCCAGCCCTTCCCACATGGTACGCAGCAGCTTGATGAGGCTGGGAACGGTCTCGAAGGGGTTGCGGACGAGGTAGACGAACTTCGCGTCGGGAAACTCCCGGCCCAGATCGCGCATCTTCGACACGAAGGCCGGGTTCTTGCTCACCAGGGTCCGCTGGCCGCCTGCGTAGTAGAGCTGGCGGTAGTAGAGCTGGCGCATGACGCAGCCGCGGTAGAAGTCGAGGAGCTTCGAGCGCACGGAGGCCGGGCGATGCTCGAAGTGCATGAGCTCGGGCAGCTGCTCGACATAGGGGAAGAGGATCGCGAGCATCACCGAGGAAAAGGACATGAGCATGAGCAGCTCGTCCTCCTCGGGCTTGTCGAGGGCGATGGGGTGCTGCTTCCTGAGCTCCGGCAGCAGACGCGACTCCCACGCCACGAGGCGCTGAAAAGTGGCGGGGAAGAAGCGCCGGAAGCTCGTGACGAGGCCGCGGACCCCCTTCTTCTGCGCGATCGACGGGAAGACCAGCTCCCAGGTGCGGAAGTGGACGAAGCGCTCTTCGTCTTCGCACAGAAGACGGTGGAAGAGGGTGGTGCCGCTGCGGGCGTTCCCCACGATGAAGACCGGCTGCTCGATGGGAACTTCGTGCAGGCGTGGGTACAGAAGCCGATCGAGGGCCAGGAAGAACGCGTTGAAGACCGCCCAACCCGAGAGCAGCGCGAGAAGACCCAGCTGCACCGCCAGTCTCCGGGGGCTGAGCCGGTCGCGCCCGACCAGGCCGATCACGCGGCGCCAGGTCTGGAAATCGAAGTGCAACTGCGTGCTTCCCTCAGGCTCCGTCACTGGGAGGGGGCCGGCCCGGGGTTCCAGGTCGCGCGTGACCCGGGTCACACGCTGCAGGAGGGCTTGTCGGTGATGCGTTACTTTCCCCTTAGGCGAAGCTCGGTCGAGTGGCAGGTGGCTCGGATGGACCCGATGGATCTTTGGCCAGGAGGACAGGGGAGAATATGACCGCAGATGCACATCGCATTGTCGCGCTTGCCGTTGCTGCGCTTGCCTGTCTCCTGCTCACTGCTTGCGCGCACACGAAGGAGCGCAAGGCCATGGACCTCGAGCGTCTGATGTCTGCTGCGGACTTCCAGGTGAGGCTCGCCGACACCCCCGACAAGCTGAAGCACCTCGAGAGCCTGAAGCCCCAGCGCAAGATCGTGCCCCATGTAAAGGACGGCCAGAACGTGTACGTCTACGCCGACGCGAAGTTCTGCAAGTGTCTCTATGCGGGCAACGACGCTGCCTTCGCCGCGTTCCGGAAGCTCGCAGTGGACAAGGAGATGGCGGATCAGGTCGCGGCGAGCAAGAGGGTCGACGAGGAGTCTGCGCTGAACTGGCGCGTATGGGGCCCCTGGTGGTGAGCGGCCCACCGGGCCCGCGCCTTCTCTGATTCGCTCTCCTCTCCTCTCCTCTCCTCTTCTCGCCTCTCGTCCGCGCGCAGCGGCTTCCCTCAAGCTCTTGATCTGGCACGCCGATGCGGCTGCGAGAGGGCACTTCGCCCGGGGGAGGAAAAGCATGGATCGTCGCTCGACCCGAGCATCCCGCTTCGTCGCTTCCGCAGCGCTGATCCCTGGACTCGTCTTCCTCGTGACGGCACCGGCGTTGGCCGGCGACGACAACAACGATCCCTGGGACCCGGCCATGTCCACCTCGGACACCATGGACCGCCATCACGCGGAGTCGATCGACCCCGACAGCCTCGTGGTCGAGAGCGAGGACCTCGATGACCATCTCAGCCACAGCGAGAATCCCGACGACCTCGTGATGGAGAGCGGAGACCCCGACGAGAGGCTGGCCGAATCGGAGAGTCTCGATTCGCACCAGGGACACAGCGAGAATCTCTCCGACCTCGAGACCGTGGCGCCGGACGACGGCTATGAGCCCATCGTCCCGGCCAGCCAGGCCGACTGGGAGCCCACCGACAACCCTCGGGTCGTGGTGGCCCGGGACAGGGTCATTCGCGCCGAAGAGCGCGTCAGTCGGGCTCGCAGCCGCTACAGCGAAATGATGGATCGGAATTATCCGCGCGGCGCGGCCCGCGAGCGCATCGTGCGAGAGCGCGACGAGTCGGAGACCGCCCTCTACAAAGCCCGGGGCGAGCTCGAGGCCCTCGACAGCGGGTCCTAGCCCGGGGTCCTAGCCTCCCAGGTCCACGCGCGCCGCGCTCCCGCTTATCTCGACAGCACCGTCGCGCAGCTCACGCCCGGGAAGCCGTAGACGTGGGTGAAGCCCGTCTTGGGTGAGCCGGGCACCTGGCGGGCGCCGGCCTCGCCGCGCAGCTGCAGGCACACCTCATGGATCTGGCGTAGCCCCGAGGCGCCCACGGGCTCGCCGTTGGCGAGCAGGCCGCCGTCGGTGTTGATGGGCAGCCGGCCACCGATCTCGGTGGCGCCCTGGCGCACCAGGGCCTCCTGCTCGCCGTCCTTGCAGAAACCGCACTCGGCCATGTGCATGATCTCGTGACCGACCTCGGTGTCCTGGACCTGGATCACGTCGATTTCCTCGGGCCCGATGCCGGCCGCCTCGAAGGCCGCCTGGGAGGCCTGCACCGAGGGGCCCGGCGTGCTGTTGGCCGGCACCGAGGGGTGCATGACCTCGAAGGAGCCGTAGCGCCGCGTCTTGAATACATCGGCGCGAATGAAGATGGGATTCGAGGTGTAGCGGTGGGCCCGGTCCGCCTTGCACAGCACCATGGCGGCGGCGCCCTCGCTGGGCGAGCAGAAGTGGTACTTGCGCAAGGGATCGCAGACCATGGGCGAGGTGGCGATCTCGTCGTAGGAGAGAGCCTTGCGCCGCCAGGCCTCGGGATTGAGGGAGCCGTTCTTGAAGGCCTTCATCGCGACCCGGTGCAGGCAGTCCTCGCTGATGCCGTGGTCGTGCATGTAGCGCTTCGTCTTCATGGAGAAGAACTGGGGGTTCACCGCCATGCCGGTCTCGCCGTACCACTGGCCCAGGCCGAGACCCGCCAGGTCGTCCCCCACCGAGAAGGCGCCGCGGGGGTGCTTGTCCATCCCAATGGCGATGCCCAGGTCGCCGGCACCTGCGTTGATCGCGTGGGCGGTGGTGAGCAGCAGGTTGCCGCCGGTCGCGCAGCCGTTGAAGAGATTCGTGAAGGGGATTCCCGTGAGTCCCATCCACTTGTTCATGGTGTCGGGCTGCAGCACTTCGAGGCTGCCCGCGCAGGCGAGGTCCATGTCGGACCAGCCCACGCCCGCGTCCGCGAGGGCCCGGCGCGCCGCGGTGACGCCCATCTCGATGGCCAGGACGCCGTCGTGGCGGCCGAAGGGGTGGAGACCGATGCCGATGATCGCAATGTCGGTGCTCATGCTCTTGCCCCTCTCCTAGACACAGGTCGGCTCAGAACAGGTCGGCTCAGCACAGGCCGGCGCGAACGCAAAAGTCATGAGCTGGGTGCCGTCCTCGCGGTCCCTGAACTTCTCGATGCACAGCTCCATCTCCATGCCGATCTCGAGCTGCGCCGGGTCGTTCACGGTGAGTCGCGACTCGATGCGGATGCCTTCGGGCAGCTCGATGTAGCCGACTCCGAAAGGCTCGAAGCTCTCGCGCTCCCCGATGAAGGGCGGGGCGGGCGGCGGGAAGCGCTGGATCGTCCAGGTCCAGAGGCTGCCCCGGCGGCTCAGGAGGATCTCCTCGGTGGCTTCGCTCGTGCAGTTGGGGCAGCCGTCCTGCTTCGGAAAGCTCACCTCATCGCAGTCCCGGCAGCGGCTGCCGATCAGCTGGGGCTCGGCGGCGGGCCAGGTGTAGAGCCCTTCCTTGATCGGGACCTGTTTCGCGGGGCTACCCATGAATCTGACGCTCCGTCAAAAACCGCTATCCTAGCACTGGGATTTGGGCGAGGCGAGGAGTTGCCCGGCAGCGGAGCGTCTGTTCCGAGCGTTGTTCCGAGGACAGTTCCGAGGACAGTTCCGAGCGTTCAGGGGGTGCGATGTCAGAGACTTTCTTCGAGCCGCTCTCGGCCATGGATCGCCAGTTCCTCGAGATGGAGGGGCCGAACGCGCCCATGCATGTCTCGGGGGTGAGCGAGTACGAGCTGGGCCCACTGCGCAGCGAGCCCGGGAGTCTCGATTTCGGCAGGGTTCGCGAGGCCATCGAGTCGGTGCTGGACAGGATTCCGATCTACCGCCAGAGGCTTGCGTGGACGCCCATCGAAGGGCGACCGGGTTGGATCGACGATCCCGGCTTCGAGCTCGACTACCACCTGCGTCAAGTGGCTCTGCCGGCGCCCGGCAACGAGAGCCAGCTCAAAGAGCTGACCGCCCTCATCGTCTCCCAGCCCCTCGACCGCGCGCGGCCGCTGTGGGAGATGTGGTTCATCGAGGGGCTCGACGGCGGTGAGAACTTCGCCGTAGTGACGAAGATGCACCACTGCATGATCGACGGCGGGTCCGGGGCGAACCTCATGTCGCTGCTCATGCGTGCGAGTCCCGATCACAAGAGCGCCACCCCCAAGGCCTGGACGCCTCGACCCGCGCCGACCGGCCTCGCGCTCGCGGCCGGGGAGATCGAGCAGCGCGTGTCCACCCCCTTGCGTTGGCTGCGCGGGGCCCGCCGCTTCCAAGCGCAGAACCGCAGCCTGCCGGGTGCATTGCTCGACCGTGCTGCTGCCCTGCGCGACATCCTGAGCCATGCGCTACCGGCCTCGACTACGCCCATCAACGGGCCGCTCGGGCGTCATCGCCGGGTCGACTGGATGGAGACTTCCCTGGAGGATCTCACCTCCCTGCGCCGTAAGGTGGGCTGCTCCCTCAACGATCTCGCTCTCACCGTCGTGACCGGTGCGCTGCGCCGCTACCTCACCGGTCGGGGTGTGGAGGTCGACGGCCTGGACTTCCGGGTCTCGGTGCCGGTCAACGTGCGGCGCGAGGACGAGCGGGAGAAGATGGGCAATCGCATTTCTTCCTGGATCCTTCGCCTGCCTCTCGAGCTCGCGGAGCCCATGGAGCAGCTGGGTGTGATCCGGCAGCGGACCGGCGAGGCCAGGGAGAGCAAGCAGGCCCTCGGCATGGAGATGATCATGGCCGCTGCGGAGGAGCTTCCCCTGCTCCTCACCCTGGCAGCGTGGGCCAACCGGGGCCAGATCAATTGCGTCGTGACCAACATCCCCGGTCCACCGATTCCGCTCTACTTCGTGGGCTGTCGCGTACGAACCATGCAGCCCTTCGTACTGCTTCCTCCCGGTGTGGGGCTCACCGTGGCGCTGCTCAGCTATGACGGCCGGCTCTTCTGGGGCTTCATGGCGGACTATGATCGCGTGTCCGATCTCGGCCGCTTCCGCGACGACGTGCGCGACTCGCTGACCGCCGTGCAGGAGGCAGTGACCTTGGCCCCGGCGAGCTGAGCCCGCTGCCGTGGAGTTCACCATCGCCTTCGACATGCGGGCTCCCGCCTTTGGTGCCCCGGTCGAAGATCTCTATGCCGCGGCCCTCGATCAGTGCGCCTGGGCGGACAGCCTGGGCTTCGACTTCGTCGGCATCGGCGAGCACCACGCCACCGACGACGGCTATCTGCCCTCGCCATTGATCTTCGCGGCGGCGGCGGCCGGGCGCACGGACCGCATTCGGCTGCGGCCTTCGGTGTTGCTGGCGCCTCTCTACGACCCGGTGAAGCTCGCCGAAGATCTCGCCGTGCTGCAGATCGCGAGTCGGGGCCGGCTCGTGGTGGGGATCGGCGCGGGCTACCGCCCCTGCGAGTTCGCCATGTTCGGCAAGCGGCGCGAGGAGCGCCGGCGCCTCTACGAGGAGGCCATCGAGGTGCTGCGACAGGCCTGGACCGGGGAGTGGTTCGAGTACCGGGGACGGCGCGTTCGCGTCACCCCGGTTCCCGATCCGCCGCCGCCCATCTGGCTGGGGGGCGCCCATCCCGCTGTTGCCCGGCGCGCGGCCCACATCGCCGATCGCTTCTTTCCGCCCCAGGGCGAGAACTGGGACATCTACAGAGAAGAGTGTCGAATCGCCGGCAAGCCGGACCCGGGGCCCTGCCCGAAGCCCGGTCCCATCTACGTTCACGTGACCCGCGACCCCGAGGCGGCGTGGGAGCGCGTGACTCCCCACATCGAGCACGTCGTGCGCTCCTACGCGGAGTGGACCGTCGAGGCCTACGGGCGCGCGGCGGGGCCCTTCGCCGAGGGCGTCGACCTCGCCGCGGTGCGCGCGAGCGGCGCCTACCAGATCGTGACGCCCGAGCAGGCGGTCGCGCTGGCACGGGGCCTCGGGCGCGATGCCGTCTTCCACCTGACGCCTCTGCTCGGTGGCGTCGATCCTGACTTCGCGTGGGAGGGCCTGCGTCTCTTCGAGGGGGAGGTGTGGCCTGAGCTGCAGGACCTGCGCTGACCGCGGCCGCGGCTGCGCGGCCTGCGCGCGCGCCCTACCAGAGCTCGTCAGCGTAGCGATCGCTTCCCGGGATGGTGGGGATGAAGGGCAGCGCCCAGGTCACCTGGCCCAGGCCCGCCTCTGCGAGGAGTCGGCCCTGGGGCTCGAAGACCTGGGTCCAGCACTCCCGCGGATCTGCCTCGAGGAAGTAGAGCAGGAGCAGCCGGCGTTCGAGGCCCGGCGGGCGCTCCACGTAGGCGGGAGCGTCGTCGGGCAGCGGGATGGGTTCGAGGCCGATGCACAGGGCGACGGGCGAGCCGGGCAGGGCGGCGGGGAGCTGCTTGTCGCGGTACCAGCGCTCGATCGCGTCCGCGTCGACTCCCGCAGCGCGATCGACCATGGTCATGACCACCCCCGCATAGGGATGATCGAGTGCCAGCTCGGCGGGCACTCCGTCGGGGTCGCGCGAGTGGCTCCAGCGCTTGCGATAGAAGCCCGCGTGGACGGGGTCGCGCAAGGCGTGCATGCGTTCCGCCTCGATCAAGGCGTTGACCTGGTCGACCGCCCAGCGCTCGGCCTCGGCGTGATGCCCGGCGAGGATCCAGTAGAGGGCGAGATAGGAGCCGCGCGCCGGGTCGTTCACCACAGGACTGCGGGCGGGGTAGCGCAGATCCTTCAAGGGGCGCGTGGCGACGAAGCGCCGCCCGGCGAAGAAGCAGGGCCCGATCATGCAGCCGGCGTAGAAGTGGTCGCGCTCGTACCAGCGATGGAAGGCGACCTCGTCGCCCGGCGCGGGATCGAGCAGACTCACGAGGACCGTGCCGAGCTCGACGGGGGAGGGGGCTTGTGTCACGGCGGGTCCTCGTGGGTTCGGCGGGCACTGGAGCGCACTGCCGTTTTCATCCGCCAGGGGTTTAGCGTAGCCCTCACCCCGCGTCCCTCTCGGAACTCCGGTCCCTCCCGCCCCGCACGAAGCGGCTCGCCAGTCGCGGCAGGAGCAGCAGCGTCATGGCGTAGCAGGTCGCCATGGCGGCGCAGAGCAGCAGGCCGAGGCTGTGGTTCGGCTTGAGGGCCGAGAGCGTGAGCACGAGGAAGCCCAGCCCCAGCACGACGGCGTTCCAGCGGATTGCGCGCCCGCTGCTGCCCAGGGTCTGATCGAGGGCAGCGCCGTGGCTGCTGCCCGCGCGGCGCGCGCGCTCGTAGGCGTGGACGAAGTGCAGCGCGAAGTCGACCCCGACGCCGATCGCGAGGGCGCTGAACATGCTCGTCGCGATCCCCAGCGAGACCCCGAGCCACCCCATGGCGCCCAATAGCGAGATCAGCGCCAGCGCCAGGGGCAGCACGACGATCGCGGCCCGGACGAGACTGCGAAACACCAGGGCGAGCAGCAGGCATACTCCCGCCAAGGCCCAGCTGAGCGAGGCGACCTGGTTCGTCACGATCGAGCGCACGACCTCGGTTGCTACGGGCAGGTCGCCGCTGAAGTGGAGCTCGACCTGCGCGGGCTCGAGCAGCGGGGGCAGCTCGCGTTCGAGGTAGGCGCGCAGCGCCTCGGCGCGGGTGAAGTCCGGGCTGTTCACGTAGAGGCGCAGGCGCGCGGTCTGGGCGCCCCACGCGAGGAGCTGCTCGAGCCCGACTTCTTCACGAACACCCCAGACGAGCGCGACGATGCGCAGGATCGTGGCCTTCGGTAGCGACGACAGCCCTGCGTCTTCGCCGATCGTCCTGGCAACGACCTCGAAGGGGAGCAGGTGACTCTCCACCCCCGCTACATGGGGCCCGGCCGCGGCGACGTCGCGGACCCCTTCGACGAGGGCGAGGCCATCCGGGTACTGGAAGTAGCGGGGCTCGTCGCTGCGCAGGACGACGTCGAAGCGATAGCTGCCCCAGAAGGCGGCATTGAAGTCCCGCTCCGCGGAGACCAACGCAGAGTCGGGGTCGAAGTTGTCGATCCACGAATCCTGAACCGAGAGCCGGCCCAGCCCGGGCGCGGCCGCGAGGGCGAGTAGGATCGCGAGGGCGGCTGCGAGGCCCGGGTGGTGGATGACGGCGCGTTCGTAGCGTGCGGGCTGCGAGATCCGAGCGCGACCTCTCGAGAGTTCCACGAAGCTCGAGGCGGGAAGAAGCAGGGCGATGGCGGGGACGAAGGTGAAGCTCAACGCCATGGCGATCAGGATGCCGACGGCGGTGAAGAGGCCGAAGTCGCGGATGGGACCCATGGACGCGGACAGAAAGGAGAGGAAGCCGATCGCGGTGGTGAGGGAGGTCAGGACGATGGGGCGGCCGACGTCGGCGATCGCGGACTTCATCGCCGCGCGCGGCGCCCCTGGGTCTGCTCCGGGGGTCGGCTCCTGGCCAGTGGGGGCGGCCTCGGCCAGTCGCGCCTGAAAGCGCTCGAGCAGGTGGACCTCGTCGGTCACCGCCATGGTCATCAACACAATGGGGAGGATCGTCGTGACCAGGGTGACGGGAACGCCGAGGTGTCCCATCAGCCCCAGGGTCCAGACCAGCACCAGCACCACTTCGGCCAGCGGAATCAGCACCCCGCCCAGGGTGCGCAGAGAGAGAGCGAGCACCAGCGCGATCACGGCGACCATGAAGGGCACCAGCCAGGAGAGGTCGCGCAGAACCGAGCGTCCGAGCATCACCTCCGCGGCCAGGGGACCCGTGAGCCGTAGCTGCAGGTCGCTCTCGTTCGCTTCGTCGATCCACCGCTCCAGTGCGTCGATGAAGGCCTCGCGATCGTGGCCCGGCGCGACTCCTCCCGCAACCCCGACGTAGAAGGCCGCCGACCGGCTGTCCTGCGAGAGCAAGAGCCCCGGGGTCAAGGGGAAGGAGCGGAGGCGTTCGTTCCAGCGCCTCCACTGCTCCGGATCCTCCGGGATGTGGTCGAGCAGGGGCTCGACGTCTGGCAGGTATTGGATCGGATCCGGATCGAGCAGGGTCGCGATGGAGCGGACGCGCTCGGGATCCGTCACGGGAAGCGCTTCGAGGGAGCCCTGCAGGCGCCGCAAGGCCTGAAAACCCGTGGCCGAGTCGAAGCCGGGACGACCGCGCGCGGGATTCACCAGGAGGATCGCCTGCTCGCTCTCGCGAAAGGCGGCCCGATCGTCGAGGGTGTTCTGCACCGTGACGTTGCCGGTCGGGTAGATCGCCGCGCCGTCGGTGCGAAGGTCGAGACGAAGCAGGCCCGACCCGACCAGGAGAGTAAGAATCGAGACGACGCCCAGGGTTCTGCGCGGGCGATCGAGAATCGCATCCAGCCAGGGTTCTGCGCGCCGCTCGGCAGCTTGGAGGTCCACGCCCTCGATGTAGCACGCAGGGCGGCTTTACCTGCGTGGGTGCGGCCGTCTCGACGAGGGAGACCGGGGCGCTTTTACTACGCATCCGGTCGGGAATCTCGAGCATTTCCGCAAGCTTACCGCTTTTTATATCAATTTTGCCACGCTTGCCTCATTATGGTGTGGGTTGGTGCGCCGCATCGGGTATCCGGTAGAGGTAGGCGCAGCGATCGCGCCTATCAGCTCAAAGGAAAGCTGAATATGTCTTCAGTACGCGTTCGATTTCGAGTGTTACTGGCTTCGATCTCCCTCATCCTCTGCGCAGGCGGCAGTCAGGCGTCCGATGTGGTCGCGCCCGGCTACGACCTCTTCACCACCCAAGCTGGCACCCCCTACGTCTTCCAGGGCTTTGCGGGGCTCGGCGTCCTCGCCTTGGAGGGTGTTCCCCTCGGCAGCTACGACTTCGGCGGCGGACCGGTGAACACGGGAAGCGCCGATACGATCGTGCAGCGCCTCGCTCCCGCCACGCCACAGCAGACGACCATCCCCATCGAGATCGTCGAGCTTTCGCTCCAGAGCGTGGACCCGGTCGACATCGGCAATGGTCCCGAGTTCATTCTCATCGATCTCGATTTTTCATTTGGCGGCCAGATGACCATCAACGGCCTCGGGTCGGAGGGAGATCCGCACGGGACCTTCGACTCCGTGCTCGATTTTGTCTTCGCCGTTTCGGGAAGCACCTCGGGGTTTCTCGGCGTCATCCCCACGCAGATCACCCAGACCGGTACGCAATGGCGCCACGAGCCCAATGCGGGTGAGCCGCTGATCCCGCAGGTGAACTTCGAGCTCAACGGCTTGGATATCCTCAACGACTTCTGGCCCATCGAGCCGGTAGAAGAGGAGCACCCGGGGATCGGCGTGCATGTCGCGTCCGCTGGGGAACCGGGCCCGCCGCCCACGATCCCTGCGGTTTCGGATGTGGGCCTGGTGGTGCTGGGTCTGGGCTTCCTCGCCTCGATGATCTGGACCCTGCGGCGCCGGAGTGCCTCGGCGCTCTAGCGAGGCTCCGATCGCTCCGATCAGAAGGCGGCGGCCTTATGGCCGTCGCCTTCGCCGACCCAGACCCCGTGGAAGCCTGCCGGGATGGGGTGGTCGTAGGCGCAGCGATCGCATTGGTCAGCTCAAAGGAAAGCTGAATATGTCTTCGGTCCACGTTCGATTTCGGGTGTTACTGGCTTCGATCTCCCTTCTCCTCTGCGCAGGCGGCAGTCAGGCGGCCGATACGATCTTGCCCGGCTACGACCTCTTCACCACCCAAGCTGGCACCCACTACGACTTCCAAGGCTTTGCGGGGCTCGGCGACCTCGCCTTGGATGGCGTTCCCCTGGGCACCTTCGACTTCGGTGGCGGCC
This sequence comes from Deltaproteobacteria bacterium, assembly GCA_019310385.1. Classification (GTDB taxonomy): domain Bacteria; phylum Myxococcota_A; class UBA9160; order UBA9160; family UBA4427; genus JAFDEK01. The sequence continues at coordinate 1,524 of JAFDEK010000085.1, read as the reverse complement.
CGGTGAACACGGGAAGCGCCGATACGATCGTGCAGCGCCTCACTCCCGCCTTTCCGGGGAACGAGACCATCTCCGTCCAGATGGTCGCGCTTTCGCTCCAGAGCGTGGACCCGGTCGACATCGGCAATGGTCCCGAGTTCATTCTCATCGATCTATCCTTTCCACATTGGGGTCAGATGACCATCAACGGCCTCGGGTCGGAGGGAGGTGCGCACGGGACCTTCGACTCCGTGAACAGTTTCGACTTCCTCGTGTCGGGAAGCGTCTCGGGGTTTCTCGGCAGCATCACCACGACGATCACCCAAACTGGAACGCAATGGCGCCACGCGCCCAACGCGGGTGAGCCGCAGATCCCGCTCGTGAACTTCGAGCTCAACGGCTCGGATATCCTCAACGACTTCTGGCCCATCGAGCCGGTAGAAGAGGAGCATCCGGGGATCGGCGTGCATGTCGCGTCCGCTGGGGAGTCGGTTGCGAACGTTCCCGCGGTTTCGGATGCGGGCCTGGTGATGCTGGCTGCGAGCCTGTCCGTCTCGATGATCTGGACCCTGCGGCGCCGGAGGGAAACGGCGCTCTAGCCGGGCTGAAGGCTCTTGTGGCCCACGCCTTCGCCCACCCATACCCCGTGGAAGCCTGCCGGGATGTGGTGGTCGAAGTGCGCCCGGGCCACGGGGCCGTCCTCGATGTGCTCGGCGTCGAGGATGGCGAGGTGGCTCGTGTGGCTCGCCGCTTCGTAAACGAGGCAGAGGATGTGGCCCTCGCCCTCGGCGGCAGCGGCGTGCTTGGGGACGAAGATTCCCTCCCCGGCGAACTCGCCTTCCGGGAACCAGAAGCAGTGCTCCTCGCCCTTCTCGAGGTCGACGTGGACCTGGCCGAAGCGGGTCGCGTCCACGGTCAGGCCGAAGACATGGCGGTAGGGGCCGCCCTCGACCCGGGCGTCGAGCTTGCCGAACTCGATCCGGGTGTCGGCCAGCCGCTCCTTCTCGATGCGCTCGGCGCCGTGGGGGATGCGAATGCGCGTCAATACCCCCGCCTCCGGCTCCTGGTCGATACCGGCCACGTTCAGCTGCAGGGCGCTCGAGTCCTTGTAGGCCATGATGTCCACCACCGTGGCGTCCTGCTCCTCGAAGCCTCCCGCCAGGTGGATCTGGAAGAAGGCATCCACGCTGAAGCGCCGCAGCCGCTGGGGCTCGTCGATGGGCACGACGATGACCTCGGTGCCCGCCTCCGGCGTCCAGCGGAAGAGCTCGGAGAAGTCCCCAATGGCGAGGAGGCCGCGGTGGATCACCAGCCGCAGGGGGGACACGAGCAGCACCAGGTGATCGTCGGTGGCCATGAAGTCGTGGAGCATCACGGGGTGGGAGAGGGGAAGCTCGGCGATGCAGCGCGCCGGGCCTTCCCACGGAAGCACGTAGAGGGCAACCGTGGTCTTCGAGCCGTAGCGCATGCCGAAGTTGTAGGTCGTGCGCCGGGACACCACGTCGTGGGGGTGGGCGGAGAAGGTGCTGCGCACGACGCCCCCCA
>JAFDEK010000084.1 GCA_019310385.1 Deltaproteobacteria bacterium | reverse complement strand
CGATGAGCTCCACCTGCTGCTCGAGGTCCCGCGTCTCGTTCTCCCAGTACTCGTCGCTGCCGAAGTGGGGGAAGGCGTCGGGGAAGGCCGGGTCCTGCCAGCGCTTGGCGATCCAGCCCGCATAGAAGACGAAGCGGAAGGCGCGCAGCGGCTCGATGAGTCGCATGGAGCCTGGGTCGAAGTCGCGGAACTGCCGGTAGGCCTCGACCAATTGATCCCGTTGGCGTGCGGCATCCACGTCGCGCCCGGGAATCAGCATCCAGACATCCTGTACCGCCGGCCCCACCACCATGTCGTCGAAGTCGAGGAAGAACCAGCCCTCGTCGCCGTGGAGCAGGTTGCCCCGATGACAATCGCCGTGGATCGGTTGAAAGGCGACCTCCCGGCTCCAGTCGTCGTAGATCGCCGCCACCTCTTCCACCGCCGCGCGATAGCGACGGGCGCAGCTCACGGGCAGGAAGCCGCGCTCTTCGAGCAGCGAGAGCGCCGCCAGAGGATAGGTCCGGGAGTCGAGGCGGGGGCGATGATCGGCCGACGCCGCCTCGGCGGTATTGTGGATGCGGGCCAGCAAGCGTCCCAGCAGCTCCACCTGACTGTCGTCGAGCTCGTCGGGCGAGCGGCCGCCCGTGCGCGGCCACAGGGCGTAGTAGATGTCCTCCACCTCGTGGATGCTCTGGCCGTCGCTGAAGACCATGGGGGCACAGACCGGAATCTCGGCGTCGCGCAGGGCGAAGAGCAGCCGGTGCTCGTCCTCGATGGCCTCCCGCGACCAGCGACCCGGACGATAGAACTTGGCCACCACGTGGCGGCCGTCGTCGAGGCGCACATCGTAGACGCGGTTCTCGAGGGCGTTGAGTGCGAAGCAATGGCCCGAGGGCTCGAAGCCCTCGCAGTCGACCGCCGAGAGAACCCGCTCGGGGCTCAGGCGGAAGAAGAATTCGCTCTGTGACATCGCGCGAGCATACACGAGGCCCTGCGCTCACGGCGATTGATGCTGCACAGTACTTTCGTTAACATTCTCGACCACTTAGACCGCCCAGGAGACCACCCCCATGGCATCCCCCCAGCGCGACCGTCCCTGGGTCATCCGCACCTACTCCGGCCACTCCTCGGCGGCGAAGAGCAACGAGCTCTACCGCGCGAACCTCGCAAAGGGCCAGACCGGGCTCTCCGTAGCCTTCGATCTGCCCACCCAGACGGGCTACGACTCCGACCATCCGCTGGCTCGGGGCGAAGTGGGGAAGGTCGGCGTTCCCGTCTGCCACGTCGACGACATGGCGACCCTCTTCGCGGACATCCCCCTCGACCGCATGAACACGTCGATGACCATCAACTCCACCGCGGCCTGGCTGCTCGCGCTCTACTCCGCGGTGGCCGAGCGGCAGGGCGTCGATGCGAAGCAGCTGATGGGCACCACCCAGAACGACATCATCAAGGAGTACCTCTCGCGGGGCACCTATGTGTTTCCGCCGGATGCGTCGCTGCGGCTCATCAGCGACATCGTGGCCTACAGCGTCGAGGCCATCCCCAAGTGGAACCCCGTCAACATCTGCTCCTATCACCTGCAGGAAGCCGGGGCGACGCCGGTCCAGGAGATCGCCTACTCGATGGCGACCGCCATTGCGGTGCTCGACGCCGTGCGCGCCCGGGACGACGTGGCCCCGGAGGCCATCTCGCCGGTCTTCGGGCGCATCTCCTTCTTCCTGAATGCGGGCATCCGCTTCATCGAGGAGATCTGCAAGTGCCGGGCGATGACGGCCCTCTGGAACGAGCTCGGTGAGCAGCGCTACGGCATCGAAGACGCGAAGATGCGCCGCTTTCGCTTCGGCGTGCAGGTGAACAGCCTCGGCCTCACCGAGGCCCAGCCCGAGAACAACGTGATCCGGATCGTGCTCGAGGCCCTGGGCGTGACCCTCTCGAAGGAGGCCCGGGCCCGGGCCCTGCAGCTACCCGCCTGGAACGAGGCTCTGGGCCTGCCGCGCCCCTGGGATCAGCAGTGGTCCCTGCGCATCCAGCAGATCCTCGCCCACGAGACGGACCTGCTCGAGTATGCGGACATCTTCGAAGGCTCCAAGGTCATCGAGGCCCGAACCCGGGAGCTCGCGGAGGCAGCGAAAGAGGAGCTCGAAAAGGTGCTCGCCATGGGGGGCGCCGTAGCGGCCGTCGAGAACGCCTACATGAAGCAGCGCCTGGTCGAGTCCCACACCGAGCGGCTCCGCGCCATCGAGAACGGCGAGCTCACCGTCGTGGGAGTCAACGCATTCACCGAGAGCGAGCCCTCGCTGCTTACCGAGCACGACGAGGAGGCGATCCTCAAGGTGGACGGCTCGGCGGAGCGCGAGCAGATCGAACGCCTCGAGGCCTTCCGCGCCCGACGCGACGAAGGCGCGGTAAAGAGCGCGCTGCAGAATCTGCGCGACGTCCTCGCCAACGGCGGTAACGTCATGCCGCCCTCGATCCGCGCCGCCCACGCCGGCGTCACCACCGGCGAGTGGACCGACACCCTGCGCGCGCTCTTCGGCGAGTACCGGGCGCCCACGGGCGTGGTGGTGCGCGAAGCTGCCGGGGGCGCGAGCGAGGCCACCGAGGCCGTGCGCAAACGGGTCGCCGAGCTGGCCGAAGAGCTCGGCCGTCCCCTGAAGATCCTGGTGGGCAAGCCCGGCCTGGACGGGCACAGCAACGGCGCCGAGCAGATCGCCGTCAAAGCACGGGACCTGGGCATGGAAGTGGTCTATGACGGGATCCGCCTCACCCCCGACGAGATCGTGCAGTCGGCCCGGGACGAGGGCGTCCACGTGATCGGCCTCTCGATCCTCTCGGGCTCCCACGGCGTACTGGTCATCGACGTCCTGGAGAAGCTCGCCGCCGCGGGGATCGACGACATCCCGGTGGTGGTGGGCGGGATCATCCCCGACGACGACGCCCGCAAGCTCGAGAGCGCGGGCGTGGCGGGCGTCTATACGCCGAAGGACTTCGACCTCACCCAGATCATGGGCGAGGTGGCCGAGCTCGTCGCGAGCGCCCATGGCCAGAGCTGAGGGGCCGGCAGGCGAGGGGGCCGCGTCGGGCGGTGTCGGACTCGCCGAGCGCCTGCTCGCCGGCGAGCGCTCCGCCGTGGCGCCCGCCCTCAATCTGGTCGACGACAGCCGTGAGGAGCAGCAGCGCGCCGCCCTCGAAATGCTCGACCACCTGGCGCGAGAGGAGAGGCCTGGCGGCGCTCTGCGCATCGGAATCACCGGCGCGCCCGGTGCCGGCAAGTCGACCCTGCTCGACGCTCTGGTCCGCGCCCTGCGGCAGCGGGAGAAGAGCGTCGGCATCATCGCCGTCGATCCGTCGAGCCAACGCAGCGGCGGCGCCCTGCTGGGCGATCGCTTCCGGGTGCGGTCGGGCGCGGGAGACGACGCCGTCTTTCTGCGCTCCATGGCTGCGCGCAACCGCCTGGGCGGGCTGGCCGACGCGACCTTCGCCAGCGTCAGCGTTCTCGCCGCCGTCTTCGACACGATCTTCGTCGAGACCGTGGGGATCGGGCAGTCCGAGTCGGACGTGGCACAGCTCGTCGACAGCCTGGTTTTCGTCGCCCAGCCCGGCGCCGGCGACACGCTGCAGTTCATGAAGGCGGGCATCCTCGAGCTGCCGGACGTCTTCGCCGTCAACAAGGCCGACCTCGGGGCCGCGGCGGAGCGCAGTGCCAACGAGCTGCGCGCCGGACTGGGGCTGGGCACGGCGGCGGGCGAGGCGTGGCAGCCCCCCGTTCTCTTGCTGTCGGCGCGAGACGGAGATGGCATCGACGCCCTGCTCGACGCTCTCTTCGCCCATCGAGATCACCTGGAGAAGCAAGGCGATCTCGCGGGGCGGCGGCGGCGCGCCCTGGCGGCCCACGTCCGCGAATCCCTGGACCGCCGTTACGGGAGCTTTGGCCTCGAGCAGGTGGGCGGGCGCGCCCGCCTGGGCGAGCGTCTGGGCGCGGTGGAAGGACGCTCGGCTACGTCGCTGATCGCAGAGCTCGGCCGCGAGATCGAGCAGGGGCTGGGCCGGGCGAGGTGAGTGTTCAGCGAGCTTCTCGCTCGCTGCGGTCGCTCAGACGCTCCACTCTTCTTCGTCGATCCCGGCGCGCCGGTTCTCGACCCGCGCCGCAACGAAGAGCAGGTCCGAGAGCCGATTGAGGTAACGCAGGCCGCGCGCGTCGATTCCCTCCTCGCCGCCCTCCTCGCTGCGGTCGAGGCCGACCACGCGCCGCTCGGCCCGGCGGCAGACCACACGCGCAATGTGGAGGGCCGCGGCGGCCGGGCTTCCCCCCGGCAACACGAAGCTGCGCAGGGGCTCGAGCTCTTCTTCGAAGGCGTCGATGCTTCGCTCGAGGCGCTCGATCTCCTCGTCGGAGATGACGGGGATGCCCGCCTTCTCGCGCCGGGCCGCGTCGGGTGTCGCCAGGTGGGCGCCGAGGTCGAGGAGGCTGCTCTGGACGCGGCCCATGAGCGCGCGCATGTCCCCGTGCTCGCTCGCCGCCCTGGCCGCCCCCACGAAGGCGTTGAGCTCGTCCACGGCCCCGTAGGCGTCGACCCGCGAGCTGTCCTTGGTGACCCGGTCGCCCCCGAAGAGGTCCGTCTCGCCCGCATCCCCGCGTCGCGTGTAGATCTTCACGGGGGCGATTATACCCGTGCGCCGCTTCTCGGAAATCGGGGTCGGATGCGAGCGCGCTTCGCCCGTCTACGCGATTCCATGGGCCGGCGATCGGCTCAGCCCCCGCCGAGCTCCTGGTCGATGCGGAGCTCGAGCTCGGCGTCGGAGCCCGCGGCCGAAGCTGCTGCCAGGGGCGCCGCCCCGGACCCTCCGGACCCGGCGGAAGGCCCCTCCCCGCCCCCTGGCCCACCGGCGAGCCTGCGGATGATCCACACCACCCCCGGTCCCCCGATCACGAAGAAAAAGATGGGGACCAGGTAGGCCCAGAGGCCCCAGCCCTCGGCCCGGGGCGTCGAGCGCAGCACGTCGCCGAAGCGGCCGAAGAGGTTTGCCTTGACCTCCTCTGGGGTAGCGCCCGCGGCGGCCTGGGTGAGGATCCAGAGGCGCAGCTCGGCGGCTTGGGGGCTCGAGCATTCGGCCAGGGTGCGGCCGGGACAGAAGGGGCTCATGAGCTCGTGGGCCAGCGCGTAGGCCCACTCGACGTCGGGCGCGGCCCCGGCCTCTGAACCGGCCTCCGCCTCCGCCGAGGAAGAGCCGGGCAGCACCGCGCCGACGAGCTGAAGAGCGCCGGCGAGCTGAAGAGCGACGACGAGCGCGATCGACAGCGCACAGAGCCAATCCATGGATCCGAGCCTGCCGGACACCGCTGCTTCCCCTCGCCTCAAATGTCCCACGCCAGCTGCACGGTCTCGTCGCGATCGGCAGACTCGTCGAGATGCACGAGCTGCCGCGGGGGCTCCGCGACCACTCGGGAGCCCGGCGGCACCGAGGCCGTGAGCCAGACGTTGCCGCCGATTACGCTGCCGCAACCAATGGTGGTGCGGCCGCCCAGGATGGTGGCGCCGGCGTAGATCGTGACGTCGTCTTCGATGGTGGGATGGCGCTTCACACCGCGTAGATCGCTGCTGTTGCGCAGGGACGCCGCGCCGAGGGTCACGCCCTGGTAGAGACGCACACCGTCGCCAACCTCCGCGGTCTCGCCGATCACTACGCCCGTTCCGTGATCGATGAAGAAGCGTTTGCCGATGCGGGCGCCGGGGTGGATGTCGATGCCCGTGCGGCCGTGGGCGTGCTCACTCATGATGCGCGGCAGGAGCGGCACGCCGAGGCGGTGCAGCTCGTGGGCAATCCGATAGATGGATAGGGCATGCAGCGAGGGATAGGCGAGGACGATCTCCTTGAAGCCGCTGGCCGCGGGGTCCCCCTCGAAGGCGGCCTCCACGTCGAGGGCCAGCAGGGAGCGGATCGGCGCGAGGCGCTCGACGAAGCGCTCGACCACCTGCTGAGCCGCGAGATCGCCGTCGCGATCGACCGCCTCGATGAGCTCGCCCAGGCGCTGGCCGAGGCCGCTGACCTCGCTCCGCAGGACGGCGCGGTCGCGCTGGTAGAGGATGATGCGCATCGCGCGGCCGGCCCAGTCGGTCACCTGATCTGGATCGATGATGCCGCCGCAGGCCGCCTGGGAGAGAGCGTCATCGGCGCACTCCGAGAGATCCTTGGCGACCTTCTCGTAGAAGTCGCCGGAGCTGCCACCCAGGCCGTCCGCCGCCGGACCGCCGCTTTCGCCACTCTTTTCCCTGCTCATGGCTTCTCGTCTCCGCGCCTGCCCCAGACCCTGATGCTTCAGTTTAGCCCGCATCCGCGCTTCGGCCCGCCGGGAGGAATCCGGGTAGGACCGGGCTTTTCCCGGGGCTCGCGCCGAGGTATGGTGCCGATCGAGATCGTTCCCCCCAGGCGCGTGTCAACCCTCGAGGACCCGTTGCCGACCCTCTACAGCCACTCGCGCCTTTCGAGCTTCGAGAACTGCCCCAAGCAATTCCACTTCCGTTACGTCCTCAAAGTGCCCCAGGAGAGCGAGGGCATCGAGGCCTTCATGGGCAAGCGGGTCCATGAGGTGCTCGAGCGTCTCTACGTCTTCGCCCGGCGGCGGCAGATCCCGTCCATCGGCAAGGTGGTAGCCCGCTATTACGCCTTCTGGGAGGAGCACTTCGACGAGGAGCGCGTGCGCATCGTGCGCCGGGATCGCAAGGCAGACAGCTACCGGGAGCTGGGCGCCCGCTGCCTCGAGGGCTACTACCAACGCCACTTTCCCTTCGATGGCGACGAGACTCTCGCTATCGAGGAACGCGTGATCTTCGAGCTCGACTCCGCTGGCCGCTACCGGATGCAGGGGATCATCGACCGCCTCGTGCGCGACCGCGACGGCACCGTAGAGATCCACGACTACAAGACGGGCCGCTATCTGCCTCCCCAGAAGCAGCTCGACGTGGACCGCCAGCTCGCCCTCTACCAGATCGGCCTGGAGAAGCGCTTCGGCCCCGACCAACCCATGCGGCTGGTCTGGCACTATCTCCAGCAGGGGAAGCGCGTGAGCTCGACGCGCAGCCCCGAGCAGCTCGACGCGCTGAGGGCAGACACCATCGGGGTGATCGAGCGCGTCGAAGCGGAGGAGGAGTTTTCCACGCGGCGCGGCAAGCTCTGCGACTGGTGCGAGTACAAGGTCTATTGCCCGGAGTTCGGCGGCTCGCTGCCCCCGAGCGAAGCGAGAACAAGAAAGGCGAAGCCCCCCAACGAGAAGGCCGCCCCGGGCGACGATCAGCTCGACCTGGTCTGACGCCTCGGGCCTCGGTGAAGCGCCCCGGACAAGCTGCTAGCTTCGCAGCATGGGTCTTCGAATCGAGCGCATCCCGACCTTCGGCGACAACTACACCTACCTGATCATCTGCGAGGCCAGCGGCGAGGCGGCCGTGGTGGACGCGCCCGAGGAGGCGCCGGTGGTCCGGCGCGTCGAGGAGACCGGCGCGCGGGTGACGAAGATCCTCTCCACCCACCACCACCCGGACCATGCCGCCGCCAACCCCGCCCTGGCCGCGCGCTACGGCGCGCCGGTCTACGGCCACGCCCTCGACGCCGACCGCCTCGCCGGCTTCACGGACGGGGTGGACGAGGGCGACGCCATCGACGTCGGCGAAGAGAGCGCACGGGTGCTCTTCATTCCCGCCCACACCAGCGGCCACATCGCCTACGTGTTCGACGACGCGAAGGCGCTCTTCTCCGGCGACATGCTCTTCGCCGCCGGATGCGGCCGCCTCTTCGAGGGCAGCGCCCAGATGATGTACACGGCTCTGTGCGAGAAGCTGAGCGCCTTGCCAGACGACATGCGGGTGTACTGCGGACACGAGTACACCGAGGCCAACCTGCGCTTCGCCGCCCACGTCGACCCGGACAACGCCGCCGTGAAGGAAAAGCTCGCGAAGGTGCAGGCCGTCCGCGCCAACAAGGCGGCCGACTGGCACGACGCCACGCCCGCCGAGATGACGATCCCCTCCACCATCGGCGAGGAGAAGGCCACCAATCCCTTCATGCGCGCGCCGGACGCGGAAGAGCTGGGCCGCCTGCGCGCCCTGAAGGACGAGTTCTAGGTGGCGCAAGAAGCGCCCGATCCGCCTCGGGGCGCCAGGATCTCCATCGTCAGCCACAAGGTCACCTTCTACGAGACCGACGCGATGGGGGTGGTCCATCACAGCAACTACCTGCGCTTCTTCGAGGAGGCGCGCACGCGTTGGCTCGAAGACCACGACCAGCCCTACTCGGAATACATCGCCCAGGATCTGCACTTCGCCGTCACCGAGGCGAAGGCCTCCTACCACCGCAGCGCGACCTTCGCCGACCTGCTCGAGATCACCGTATGGATGGAATGGGTGCGAGGCGCCTCCCTGCGCATGGCCTACCGGATCGAACGCGACGGCGAACTCATCGTATCCGGCTACACCGAGCACGCCTCCATCAACAGCAAGGGCCGCCTCCGCCGCATCCCCAAACCCCGCCGCGACCACCTCACCCGCGCCACCCCCCAATAACGCAAGGCGAGGGGACGGTCCTTAACGCAAGGTGCGAATCGAGGCGGTCCAAATAAGGGGACGTTCCTTCCGAAGTTCCGTTCTGAGGGGGCGTCACATCGGAACTTCGGAAGGAACGTCCCCCTCGTTGTCCGACCTTGCGTTAAGGACCGTCCCCGTAACTTGCGTTGTGGTGGGCGGAGAGGAGTTGGGATAGGCAGCAGGTCAGGCGTTTGGCGGTGGGGATGTGGAGGTATTCGTTGGGGCCGTGGGCGTTGGCGCCGGGGCCGAGTACGCCGGTGATGAGGAACTGGGCGTCCGGGAAGCGCTCGCCCAGCATGTGCATGAAGGGGATCGTGCCCCCCTCGCCCATGTAGACCGCGGGCTTGTCGAAATAGTCGTTGGAGGCCCGGTCGAGGGCCTCCTCGAGCCAGGGCGCCACGGGCGGCGCGTCCCAGCCGTCCGCAGGCTCGTCGGCCTCGAAGACGACGCCCGCGCGGTAGGGCGGATCCGCCTCGAGGATCTCTCCCAGGCACGCCGCGGCTCCCGCGCCATCGACGCCGGGTGGCAGGCGCAGCGAGAGCTTGAGCGCCGTGTAGGGGCGCAGCACGTTTCCGGCGTCGGCGAGCGCCGGCAGACCGTCGACTCCGGTCACCGAGAGGGTCGGTCGCCAGGTGCGGTTCAGCACCAGCTCGGCGGGCTCGTCGATCATGGGGCGCGTCTTGCCCGCAAAGGGGAAGCGCTCGTGGAGATCCTCGCCCAGCACCTCGGCAGCAACCCGGGCCTGGGCGCGCCGGGCATCCGGGATGTCGGCGTGGAAGTGCTCCGGCAGGATCCGGCCGCTCTCCGCATCCTCGATGCGCGCGATGAGCTGCCGCAACACCCGGAAGCTCGACGGCACCACCCCGCTGGCATCTCCCGAGTGAACGCCCTCTTCGAGAACCCGCGCGCGCAGGGTGCCGGACACCATCCCGCGCAGGGAAGTGGTGCACCAGAGCTGCTCGTAGTTGCCGCAGCCCGAGTCGAGGCAGACGACCAGACTCGGCGAGCCGATGCGCTCCTCGAGGGCCTCGATGTAGTGGGGAAGATCCGGGCTGCCACTCTCCTCGCAGGCCTCGATGAGGACGACGCAGCGCGCGTGTCGGCCACCCTGAAGCTGCAGAGCGCGAATGGCGCTGAGAGAAGCAAAGGCCGCATAGCCATCGTCGGCGCCGCCGCGGCCGTAGAGCCTATCGCCCTCGCGCACCGCCTTCCAGGGTCCGAGGCCCTCACGCCAACCGCTCATCTCGGGCTGCTTGTCGAGATGACCGTAGAGGAGCACGCAGTCGTCGCCCTCCCCGGCTCCGGATCCCGCGACCTCCATGAAGAGGAGCGGCGTGCGCCCTGGCAGGCGAATCACCTCGACGTGAAGACCCTGGATCTCCTGGGCGCGACACCAGGCCTCGACGAGCTCGACGGCGCGGTCCATGTGTCCGTGCTCGCACCATGCGGGATCGAAGGCGGGCGACTTGTTGGGGATCTCGATGTACGCGGCGAGCTGGGGGAGGATGCTCTGCTCCCAGGTCTCCTCCACGAAGCCGCCCAGGGCTTCGCGGTCCAGACCCTGCGCGGCGACCGGCTCGCCCTGCACTGATTCTCCCTGGGCTGATTCTCCCTGTACTGATTCTCCCTGTACTACGTCCTTCTTCGGCATGGGCGGAGAGTACCGCGCGACGACCCGCGCGCGCAGCAGCCAGGGCCTCCACGACCCCCCAGAGCGCCGCCTGCTATGGTGGCCGCGAGCATTCGGGGCGCGGAGCATTGGCAGAGCAGAGGCGACGATCCGCAGCCGAAGTGGCCCTCGCAGCGGCCCCCGCACTCGGGATCTTCCTTCTCGCCCTGGCCCTGCGCGTCCTCTACCTCTACCAGATCCGCGAGCTCCCCTTCTTCGACCACCACGTGGGCGACGCCGAGGCCTACATCGGGTGGGCGCAGCGAATTGCGGCGGGCGACTGGCTGGGGGATCGCGTCTTCTACCAGGCCCCCGCCTACCCCTACTTCCTGGCCCTCGTCCAGGTCGTGGCCGGCGAAGGCGCCTGGAAGCTCCACGCCGTTCAAGCCGTCGTCGGCTCCCTCTCCTGCGTGGCAATCTACGCCGCGGCGCGACTCCTCTTCTCGCCCGCGGTCGGCGTCGTGGCCGGGCTGATGCTCGCCCTCTACCCGCCCGCCATCTTCTTCGACGGCCTGGTCCAGAAGACCGGACTGGGGCTGCTGCTCACCAGCAGCCTGCTCGCCCTGCTGGCGCTCTTCCAGCGCCGACCCACGGCGATCAGCATCGCGTCCTGCGCTGCGATCCTCGGCCTGCTCGCCCTCACCCGGGAGAACGCCCTCGTCTTCGCCCCTGCGATCCCGATCTGGATCGTCCTGCGCTTCAGCGAGGTCCCGGCCAGGCAGCGCGCCGCCTGGGTGGCGATCTTCGGGGTCGGCCTCGCCGCCGTGCTCCTGCCCGTCGGCCTGCGCAACCAGGCCGTGGGCGACACCTTCGCGATCACCACCTCCCAGCTCGGCACCAACTTCTACATCGGCAACAACCCGGAAGCGACGGGCGTCTACGCGCCCCTCGTCCCCGGCCGTCACTCGCCCCGCTTCGAGGGACCCGACGCCACCCGCCTGGCCGAGCAGGCCCTGGGCCGCTCCCTCTCCAAGGGAGAAGTCTCGAGCTACTGGCTGGGACGCGGTCTCGACTTCGCTCGGGAGCAACCCCTGGATTGGCTCGCACTCTTCGCGCGCAAGCTCCTACTCACCTGGAACGCCCTGGAGGTCCCCGACATCGAGGACATCCAGGTCACCGCGGATTGGTCCTGGCTACTCCGCAGCCTCCTGTCGATCTTCCACTTCGGCGTGCTCGCCCCCCTGGCCGCGGCGGGCATGTTCTTCGCATGGTCCCGGCGCCCGAAGACGGCGGTGTTCACCGGGTCGGTCGCGCTCTTCTACGTCTTCGCCCGCTACCGCTTTCCCCTGGTGCCCCTCCTGCTCCCCTTCGCCGCCCTGGCGCTGGTCGAGAGCGTGCGATTGCTGCGCAGCCGCGACTTCGAACAGCTCGCAGGACCTCTGGTGCTCTTCTGCTTCTCGGCCGTGATCGCCAACCTCTCCCTCGTCGAGGCAGAGCCCCTACACGCCGTCGCGTATATGAATTTGGGCGGTATCGAGCTGCAGGAGGGCCGGCTCGCCGAGGCCGAGCGCTACCTCGAGCGTGGAGAGGAGCTGAACCCCGAGTACGCGGACCTGCAGCTCCACCTCGGCCTGCTGCGCCTCGCCCAGGGCCGGCCGAGCGAGGCCGAGGCCCACCTGCTGCGCACCCTGCAGCTCGAGCCCGAGGATCCCCGCGCGCGACGCGCACTTGCCATCACGCGAGCACGCAGGGAGCAGGCCAGGCAGGGGCCGGGCGCACAGGAAGACGCCCCCGGCACACCTCGCTGACCTCGAGACGAGAAGGGACCCGCTCGCGCCGCCTTCCCCGCCCCTCCCGCCGGCCCCGCTCTCCCGCGGCAGCGGGCGGTCCGCGAGTCCCTCGCAAGAAGAGCCCACGCGCCGTGGATCAGCAGCCCTCTTTGAGGGTCTCTTCGAAGGTCGCCAGCAGGCGTCCCGCCGCGGCGTCCCAGGTCAAGCGCTCCGCGATCTCGCGCCCCCGCCCGATGCAGCGCTCCCGCTCGGCCGCGTCGCCGAGAGCGCGGGACATGGCACTCGCGAGCGAGTCGGAGCTGAAGGGATCGGCGTAGAATGCAGCGTCGAGGCAGATCTCCCGGAAGACGGGCAAGTCCGACACCACCACGGGGATCTCGCTCGCCATGGCTTCCAGGAGCGGGATCCCGAAGGTCTCGAGGTAGGACGGAAAGACGAAGAGCGAGGCCTCGGCGTAGTAGCGGGGGATCTCCTCGTGGGGGACCCAGTCGATGAGGCGAATGCGTTCGGCGAGCTCGCCCGTCGCCTCGATGGCGGCCAGGAGCTGCTCGCGGTAGGGATGATCGACGGTGTCGCCGATGATCACGAGCTCGAGCGGCTCCGAACTCTCCCTCGCCACCGTCGCATAGGCCTCCACCAGCCGCACGAAGTTCTTGTAGCGATACACGCTCCCGACCGAGAGCAGGTAGGGGCGCGCGGCGCGACTCGGAAGCTCCCGCGGCCGCCACTCCTCGACCGTCACGCCGTGGTGGAGCCACGCTCGCCGGTGCTTCGCGAGTCCCACGAGGTCGCCGATCCAGCGCTCCGAATCCTGGCTGACGAAGAGGACCCGGGCACTGCGACGCGCCGAGAGTCCGGCGAGAAGCCGCAGCAGGGCGAGGCGGAACTTCTGATACAGGGGCCAGCCGAAGCGGATCTTCGAGAACACGCAGGCGTTCTGGAAGGTCGCGATCCGGGGCACGCTTCCCGTGAGTGGCACGTACTCGCCGAAGGAGAAGTAGAGATCGGCGCCCCACTCCTCGATCCGTCTGGGCGCCTCCCGGTACGCAAAGGCAAAGCGATCCAGCATGCCTCCGGGCGGGAGGGATTCTACCTCGAGGTTCGGCGCGCTGGGGATCGAGGCGGCGAGGGCATCGTCACGCACGATGAGCTTGAATTGGTCCTGGGGTGCGAGCGCGACCAGGGGCGGCACCACGTTCGCGATGAAGACGCGGCCCCCTCCCAGCGAGGCCATCGTACCGTCCAGGAGATAGCGCCTGCCCCCGCCGTCCGCCGGCGAACCTGCCCCGATATCACCCATGCGGGCACTCTAGCAGCAGGCCCAATAGAATCTCGCGAACCCGCAAGGGGGCGGAGGAGTCGGGCGGCGATGGGCTCGGGGCGGCGTTTCATTCTGGACGGCTCGATGGTGTGGGGAGGCGGGGGCCTCACCTTCCTCAACGGAATCGTGCCCTGGCTCGCGCGCCTCTCTCCCGACGATTCCTTCCGCGTCTTCGTCCGGAACCCGCGCTGCGTGGAGCAGATCCCCGCTCTCCCCAACCTCGAGATCGAGCTCCTGCAAGGAAAGGGCTTCATCGGACGTTTCCGCTTCACCACCCTGCGGGCGCCCCGCATTGCGCGCAGCTGGAAGGCCGATCTCCTCTTTTCCTTCGGCGACTACGCGCCGCCCTGGTCGCCCTGCCCCGTCATCGCCTCCTGCCAGAACCCCAACGTCTTCACCGAGCTGGACCAGGGCTGGGTGTGGTACGACGTACTGCGGCTGCGCATCCTGCGCGCGCTCGCGGGTCTCTCGGCCCGCCGCTGCGCACGCATCCTCTTCGTGAGCCAGGACTCGGCGCGCTGGATGGGCGACGCCATCGGGCTGCCGGAGGGCAAGCGCCTCTGGCTCCACCACGGCCTCGACCTCGAGGACTGGGGCTCCGCCGACTCGCCCGGCCCGGCCCGCGAGCAGGGGCCGATCCTCTCCGTGAGCTCCATCTATCGCTACAAGAACTACCTGCGCCTCATGGAGGCCTACGCGCTGCTGCTGCGACGGGGTCTCGCGCTGCCCGATCTCCTCATCGCCGGCGACGACCAGGACCCCGAGTACTACGTCCAGATGAAGGAGCTGAAGCAACGCCTGGGAGAGATCGGCGAACGCATCCACTTCCTGGAAGGCGTGCCCTACGAGGAGATCCGCGACCTCTACGCCGCTGCGCGGCTCTTCGTCTTTCCCTCCTATCTCGAGACCTTCGGGATTCCCCTGATCGAGGCCCTGGCGAGCGGGCTGCCGGTCGTGGCCTCGGACATCCCCGTGTTCCGGGAGATCGCCGCCGACGCGCCCCTCTACGTGGATCCCCACGACACGGAGTCCATCGCAGGGGGCATCGAACGCCTGCTCTTCGACGACGAGACCCGCCAATCCCACGCGCGGCGCAGCCGCCAGCGCGCACGCGAGTTCAGCTGGGAGCGCAGCGCCAGAAAGCTGCTCGGGACCTTCGACGAGGTGTTGGCCGGCAGCTGAATGCGGGAACCCAAGTCAGCCAGCCCGAGTCAGCCAATCCAAGGCGGATGACTCCGCTCCTTCGCCGCCGCTCAGGAACGGCGACCCGAGGTCAACATCTTGAAGAGCGACTTGATTCGCTGGGTCACGTGGACCTCGGTCCAGCGTGCGAGTCGCTGGATTGCGTCGAGGGCGTCGCCGTGGCCCGACCAGTGTGAGCGCACCAGATCGGGATGGACGCTCTCGAGGAGCTTGGAGAGCACTGCGCTCACGATGAGGAGATCGTCGATGAGGCCCAGGGGCCCGAGCAGGCCCTCGGGCAGCAAGTCGATGGGCGAGAGCACGTAGGCCACAGCGGCCCCGGCCAGGATCTTCGCTGGCCACGGTACCCGGCCGTCCCGGGCGAGACGGATCAGCAACACGGTCAGGTCCGGGAGCAGCAGCAGCATATCGCGCAGACCCGAGCTGGAGTTGGGGCGCCACTCGACGACACTCGCGCGCAGGCGATCGTAGAAGCGCCGCTCACGTGGGTTGAGCTCGATCTCGATGGGCTTGCGCTCGATGGCTTCTTGCACGGGCTCACCTCGCTCCGCTGCGCACCTTGGATCTGCCAGCCGAACGCTGGAGCTTCGGTGCCAACATGCCGACCAGGGGACGTCCATCCGGTCGGCCGAGCTCGAGGTCCAAGAGCAGCGCGATCGTCGGCGCCACGTCGATCTGCCGCATCTGCGGAATCTGCAGATGCGACCGGATTCCCGCGCCGGCAGCCACGAAGCCGACGTCACTACCGGGCGCGTCAGCCAGATAGCCTCCGGCACCGCGCTGAGGACTCGGGCTCAAATAGGGCCCCGAAATTTCGTCGTCGACAAGGTAGCCCGGCTCGGCCTCCAATCCGAACCATGCGAGGGGATCGCCGCCCATGCTGCCCAGCTCAGTGGCGGAAACGACCCGGAAGCCCCCGTTGCGCTGGGCTTCCTCGATCAGCGCGGCCCTGGCGAGCACTGCGGTGGACTCCCCGGTGGCATAGACGAAGGCGCTGCCACCGTTGGAGCGCGCGACGGCAGACCAGCTCGCGATGGCGGGCCCCTTCTCGGGCTCGGCGCTCGCCAGGGTGATGAGGCCGGCTCGCTCGAGGGCGAGATTGGGCCGAATCCGGGTGTGGACGGGCAGAATCGCCCGACTTCCCACCACCACCAGCGCGGTCGATCCCAGCAGGTCCTCTGCGTCGAGGCAGCCCACCAGCCGTCCGACCTCGGCGTCGGCCGAGAGCAGCGCCGAAAGGGCCGCGGGCGAGCCCGGCCCATCGGCCTCGAGCGCCCTACCGACCTGCCGTAGGCGCAGGAGCCACAGGCCCGGCACCTGGGGAGAGGCGGCCACCTTGCAGGCGAGGGTCACCAGCGCGGCATCGCGCTCGGCGGACGTGGGCCAGGCCTCGTGGCGCTGTTCCTTCTCGATGTCGATGAGCTCGGTGAGAAGCCAGGGAGTAGTCGCGCCCGACAGCGTCGCGAGCCAATCCTCACCCCGCCGCACGGGCTCGATGTCGGGTACGACGAGATCGATGGCAGCGCCCAGGGTGGAGGGCCATCCAAGGGACAACACCCCGATCCTCCGCTCCCGAGCCGCCGTCCACAGAGTGGGACCGGTAAGGCGGCTGGCGTGCCAGTAGCCCGTCTCCCGTACGCCTTTTTCTCCCAGCAGGCGGTCGCTCGCGACACCGTGCTTGTCGGGCCGGCGTCCGGTAACGAGGCTTGCGTGTGCGGGATGGACCGCGGCCGGCACGACCGACTGAACCGCGTCCGCAAAGGCGCCCTGGCGCGCCAGCGCGGTGATGAAGGGCGCGAGGCTGCGGTCCGGCGGCGCCAGGCCGCGCACGCTCGAAGCCAGGTAGGCCCCGGGCGTCAATCCGTCGATGGAGATCAGAACCAGCCGCTTCGGCGCCTCGACGATTTCCTCGGCATCGGTCACGATCCGCACCGAATCGGGGCGCCACTGGCCCCCCAAGCCCTCGCGGCGCGTCTCGGTGGTCACACAAGAGAGCAGCGATGCCGCCAGCAGCACGACGACCAGCCGCCCCGGCGCCCGGCTCTTCACCCGGAGGCCCCGGGCAACCGCGAATACCTCAATCACGAGCCTGCTTACCCCCCAACCTCGCCCCAACCTCGCCCCAACCTCGCCCCCAACCTCGCCTCCAACCCGATTCCACTGGTACCGCAGGGACTTGTGCTTAGCTTAGGCTTCGTTTCCGAAGGCGCCCTACTGTAACCTCGATCTGCGGTTTTCGTGCTATATAGCTTCCCCCAGAGGGAATCCGTGGTAGAACAGTGGTAGAACAGAGCGCAAGGTTCGAGGATATCAAGATTCCACTCGACGAGCCCATACACGGCTTGAACGAGCTTTCCGCGGTGCTCGGCCTACCGGAGTGGTGGCCTACCGGCGGACGCGTGGCCGTGGTCCTCGCCCATGACGCCGGCAGCGACGCGCGCGATCCCCTGCTCGGGCATCTGCAGCGCGAGCTCACCGGGCACAAGTTTCTCACCCTCTGCTTCAACTTTCCCTTCGCCGAGGCGGGCAAGCAGCCGGCCGAGGACGGCCTCGAGGTGCTCGACCGGAGCTTTCGCACCGCCGTCGCAATTCTGGGCCGGGATCCGACGGCCGCACCCGCGCATCTCTTTCTCGGAGGCATGGGCCTGGGAGCTCGCATTGCCGGCCGCCTCGCGACGAGCCAGCTGCGCATCGACGGCACCTTCTTTCTCGGCTTTCCCCTTCACGAGGTGGACGCACCGAAGACCGCCACCGCCGATCAGCTATACCGAGTCACCTCGCCCATGATCTTCCTGCAAGGGGACCGGGATCGGCGCTGCCATCTGGACACCCTGAAGCAGGCGCTCGGCCGGGTCGGCGCCCCCGTGGAGCTCGCGGTCGTGCCGGATGCCGACGAGCACTTCCGCGTCGCCGAGGGCTCCTTCCGCACCGAGGAAGAGGTGCGCGGCCAGGTCTTCGATGCCCTATACGAATGGATGGAGGACCGCCTCGATTGAGTGAGGAAAGCGATCTCTACTTCGGCCAGCATCCCGTCGGGCAGATGGCAAACCTCGCCTACCTGGTGGGAAGCATCTCGCAACGCAAGTGCCTCGTGGTGGACCCCGCGTGGAGCGTGGACGGCCTGCTCGATCAGGCCGAGGCCGACGGCATGGAGGTGGTGGGCGCCCTCGTCACCCATTACCACCAGGACCACGTGGGCGGAAGCCTCTTCGGCATGAGCATCGAGGGCGTCGACAAGCTGCTGGCGCGCAAGGCGGTGCCCCTGCACGTGAACAAGCACGAGGCGGACGGTCTCATCCAGGTGACCGGGGTGTCGAAGAGCGACTTGTCGATTCACGAGGGCGGCGACGTCGTCGAGCTCGGCGGCATCGCGGTTCGCCTGCTCCACACGCCCGGACACACCCCCGGCTCCCAGTGCTTCTTCGTCGAGGAGGCCGGGCGGCCCGGCTCCCTGGTTTCGGGCGACACCCTCTTCCTGGGCAGCTGCGGTCGCGTGGACCTGCCGGGCAGCGACCCCGAGGCCATGTACCACAGCCTCAACGGTGTCCTCAAGCGGCTCCCCGACGAGACCCTGCTCTTCCCGGGGCACCTCTACTCGCCCGAGAGCCAGTCCACCATGGAAGAGCAGAAGCGCAGCAATCCCTTCCTGCGAGCCAGCTCCCTGGAGACCTTTCTCTCCTTCATGGGCGCCTGAAGCGAGACGAGCCGCCAGAGCGCAAAGCGTCTGCTCGCAACGCCGCGCTCACTCGTTGCCGACGATGATCTCACCTTGCAGGCGCTTGGCAGCGCCGCCGGCTCCGGCGAGCTTGTGGTCGGTGCGGATGATGTTGTAGCGATAGCGCCCCGGCTTGAGCTGGCAGAAGCTCGCGAACTCGCCCGCGTGGATCTCGGCCGAGCGCAGCTCGTCTTCCTGGATCGTGAAGTTCACGAGACTGTGGCAGATCATGTCGCGCGCGACCTCGCGCTCGAAGACGATGGCGGAGGGGGCCTTCGCGTAGCTGATCCAGGCGACGAGCTGCCCCTTGTCGAGGGTCACGGTCTTCGGGTTGAGACCCTCGTCAGTGATCAGTACCACCTTGTGGCTGGTCTGGCGGTAGGCGGGGTCGAGGGTGGGAAGCTCTCCCGTGTCCTCGTAAGGCATCTCGGTCGGCCGGTCGTCTTTCGCCGAGGCCGCCGGCGCCAATACGAGCAGGGTCGCGGCCAATACGAGCAGGGTCGCGGCGAAGGCGAGCAGGGTCGCGATGACCCGGGCCGCGCCCCCCCCGAGGTAACCGAATAGCGGATTCACGCTGCGCTTCGACATGACGCCCTCCTGGTGTCGACCCGTCGTCGGCGCACCCCCGATGACGACCGCGCGGATCGCGCCGGAAGCTTATATCAGATTCTGCGGGGACACGGAGGCCGCCATTTGCCACACTCGCCGATCAAGCGGGACGGTCCGCCACACTCTTCAGCCCGCCGCGCTGGCGCTGCCCTGCTGACGCCGGGTCACTGCCAGGGAGCCCCCCTGATCCTGCAAGCGCCCGTGGCTGCGGGGCTTTCGCGGGGGGACCGTTGAAATCGACCCACGGGTCCGATAGGGTTCCCGCGCTCATTTGCAGGCCCCGGCGCGACCGCGTCGGAGGTCCAAACGTAATCCAGCAAACCCCGGAGGCTCGCCCCCCATGAAGGTCATGGTGTGCCTGAAGCAGGTCCCTCACCAAGACGCTCGACTCGACGTCAACGCTGAGAGCACCTGGATCCAGGAAGACAACATCAAGTTCGAGATCAACAGCTACGACACCTACGCCCTCGAAGAGGCCCTGCAGGTCAAGGACGCGGGCGAGGCCGAGGTGGTCGTGGTTTCCATCGGCCCCGACCGCGTCACCCAGGCCCTGCGCACGGCGCTCGGCATGGGCGCGGACCGCGCCATCCACGTCAATGACGCCGACGCCTACGCGTCGGACACACTTGGCTGTGCCAAGATCCTCGCCGCCATCGCGAAGGACGAGGGCGCCGACATCGTCTTCACCGGCTTCATGTCCGACGATGGAAACTCGTCGGCCGTCCCGCCCATGCTGGCCGAGCTCCTCGACCTGCCCTCCGCGACGGGCGTGCTCAAGACCGAGGCCGCCAACGGAAGCATCACGGTCGAGCGCGAGCTCGAGGGTGGCGCCACGGAGGTCGTCGAGCTGCCCAAGCCCTGCCTCATCGCCATCCAGACCGGCGCCAACCAGGTCCGCTACGCGTCGCTGAAGGGCATCATGCAGGCCAAGAAGAAGCCCGTGGACGTCAAGACGCTGGGCGACCTCGGCGTCACCGACGCAGGCGCCGGCGGCGTGAAGGCGAAGATCGACAAGGTCTACGCGCCGCCCAAGTCCGATACGGCCGAAATGCTCGAGGGCTCGACGGGCGACATCGTCAGCACGCTGGTCGGCAAGATCAAAGAGCTCGGCCTTCTCTAGATAGACGGGCTCCCTGACGGGAGCGGCGAAGATACGCAGGGCTCCCTGACGGGAGCGGCGAAGATACGCAGGGCTCCCTGACGGGAGCCGAGGAGAGAATCGAAATGGGAAACGTACTCGTCGTAGCAGAGCTCGCCGAGGGTGGGATTCGCGAGGCGAGCTATGAGCTCGTCAGCATGGCGCGCAGCGTGGCCGAAGCCAGTGGCCGCGACGTCAAGGGGCTCGTGATCGGCAGCGGGGTCGGCGACGCCGCCTCCGAGTTCGCCTCCAAGGGCGCGGGGGAGACCTTCGTCGTCGACAACGAGGCCACCGCCAACTACAACGTCGATGCCTGGAACAAAGCCATCCGGGCCGCCGCCGAGAAGGCGGACGCCGACGTCATCCTCATCTCCAACACGCCGTTGGGCTGGGACGTGGCCCCGCGCATCGCCGCGGGCCTCGACTGCGCCTTCGTGAGCGATTGCTTCAAGGTGGAGGCCGAGGGCGGCAAGCTGGTGCTCACGCGCCGGATCTTCAACGGCAAGCTCGACGCGCAGGTCTCGGCCGAAGGCACGGTCGTCGCCACGGTGCAGCCGGGTGCCACGGAGCCCTTCTCCGGCTCCAGCGAGGGCGGCACGAGCGCCCTCGACGTGGACTTCGGCGCCCTGCGCGCCAAGTTCGTCGAGGTCAAGATGGCCGAGGCCACGGGCGTCGACCTCACCAAGGCCGACGTGGTCGTCTCGGGCGGCCGCGGCGTGGGCGCTCCGGAGAAGTTCCCGGAGGTCATCCAGCCCCTGGCCGACGCACTCGGCGGCGCCATGGGGGCATCGCGCCCGGTGGTCGACGCTGGCTGGCTGCCCCACGCCCACCAAGTGGGCTCGTCGGGCCAGGTCGTCACACCCAAGCTCTACATCGCTGTAGGGATCTCGGGCGCCATCCAGCACCTGGTCGGGATGAAGAACTCGAACTTCATCGTCGCGATCAACAAGGATGCCGACGCACCGATCTTCGAGGTAGCCACCCTCGGCGTGGTGGGAGACCTCTTCGATATCGTCCCTGCCCTCACCGAGGCCCTGAAGGCCGCCAAGGGCTGATTCGGCACACTGATTCGGTTCACCACGGAAGCAAGCCATGGACACTTCGGATTTCAAGAACGGCCTCAGGATCGAGCTCGACGGAGCTCCTTTCGTGATCACCTATTTCCAACACGTGAAGCCCGGCAAGGGCGGTGCCTTCGTGCGCAGCAAGGTCAAGAACCTCCTCACCGGCCGGAGCATGGAAAAGACCTTCCGGGCCGGCGAGAAGATAAAGGAGGCGGACGTCGAAGACCGGGAGATGCAGTACCTGTACAACGACGGTGAGAGCTGCATCTTCATGGACACCGAATCCTACGACCAGATGCCCATCGCCGACGACATCATCGGCGAGGCCCAGAAGTTCCTGTTGGAGAACGCCCTGGTCGGCGTGCTCTTCTGGAAGAGCAAGCCGGTGAACATCGAGCTGCCCTCCTTCGCGGAGCTGATCGTCACCAAGTCGGATCCGGGCCTGAAGGGCGACACCAGCTCGGGTGCAACCAAGCCCGCTACGCTCGAGACCGGCGCGACCATCCAGGTCCCCCTCTTCATCAAGGAGGGGGAGAAGGTCCGGGTGGACACCCGCACCGGTGATTACTGCGAGCGCGTCAATCAATAGCCGCAGCCAGTCGCAGCAAGGAGCCGAGCCCGAGACGTGAGCGCGGATGCTTCGGGACGCGGGATCAAGCGGGCGATCGTGCTCGCCGGAGGCGGCGCTCGCGGCGCCTACGAGGCGGGCGTCCTGCGCTTCATCCTCGAAGAGCTTCCCACGCGCACAGGGAAGCCCGTCGACTTCGACATCGTCTGCGGCACCTCGGTGGGCGCCATCCACGCCTGCTTCCTCGGCGCCACCGCGGAGCAGGGCACGGAGCGCGGCGCGCACCTGCTGCGGATCTGGGAGAACCTGAAGGTCGACGAGGTCTTCCAGTTCTCCTCGTCCAATATCATGAGCCTCCCGCGCAAGATCCTCGGCCTGCGCCGGGTCGCCCAGCGGCTGCGTGAAGGGCAGCGACCCGACCGGCTCTACGGCCTCCTCGACACCGAGCCCCTCGAGCGCCTCGTGCTCGATTCGATTCCCTGGCGCGGCATCCGGCGCAACCTGAAGGCGGGCCTGATCGAAGCGGTGTGCGTCGCCACCACCCAGGTCGCCACAGGCCGCGCTGTCGTCTTCGTCGAGCAGGCCCACCGCAACCTGCCCGCCTGGGCCGGTCAGGAGAGCATTCGGATGCAGCCCATCCGGCTCTCGCCCATGCACGCCCTGGCTTCGGCCGCCATCCCCATGCTCTTTCCCGCCGTCCGCCTCGGCGCCCGTTACTACGCAGACGGAGGGCTGCGCCTCAACACGCCTCTGGCGCCGGCGGTGCGCCTCGGGGCCAATCGGATCCTGGTCATCAGCCTCGGACGGGGAACCTACGACGAGGTCGACGAGGGCCTGGCCCAGCAGCGCGTCGAGGGTTTCGGCAACCCCATGTTCCTGCTCGGCAAGGTGCTCAACGCCCTGATGCTGAGCCCGGTGGAAGCGGACCTCGCCCGCCTGCATTTCGTCAACGACATCATCGAGAACGGGAGCACGGTCTTCGGCGAGGACTTCCTCGGCCGCATGAACGAGGCCTCCGATGCCCGCGGCGGGCGGCCGCTGCAGCGGATCGACGATCTGGTGATCCGCCCCTCCCAGGATCTCGGCGTCCTGGCCGGCCAGGTGCTGGCCGATCCCGGACGCGATCTCGAGCTCTCCCCCTTCCTGCGCCTCTTCATCCGCGCCTTTGGGACCGGCGCCGAGGTCCGCGAATCGGATCTGCTCTCCTATCTCCTCTTCGATTCCGCCTATGCAGGGCCCCTGGCCGATATCGGCTACGCCGACGCCGAGGCCCAGGCGGACCAGCTCGCCACCTTCTTCTCCGACGAGCCCCTGCCCCAAGAGGCGGAGAGTCCCCTAGGTAACCGAACGTGATGCGCGGCGAGCCCTGACGCGAGGAGATCCCCCATGCGTGGAGACCAGCTGGCTCGGCAGTGGCAGCTCATCCAACGCCTGGCAAAGAGCCGGGGGGGGCTGGGCCTCGACGACCTCGCCGACGAGCTCGGCTGTGTCCGGCGCACGGTCTACCGGGATCTCGATGCGCTGATGTATGCGGGCTTCCCGGTGGTGAGCGAGCGCCGCGACGGCCGCGTCTACTACCGCTTTCTCGAGAGCTTCTGCCTGGGAGACGTGCCCTTCACCGCCGACGAGCTGCTGGGTCTGGCCTTCAGCGAGGATCTGCTGCGCGTTCTGGAGGGCACCCTCTTCCACGACTCGGTGCAGTCCGCCCTGGCGAAGATCCGAGCGGGCCTCGGCCCCGAGCTCACGACCTACCTGGGCAGCCTCGCCGGGGCCTTCCGGGTGTTGCCCGGCCCGCACAAGCGCTACGCCCGCTCGGCGGAGACCATCCAGGCCCTGAGCGATGCCGTGATCGGACGCACCACCCTCGCCATCACCTACCGCAGCGGACGCAGCGGCGCCGAGGCCGAGCGGGAGCTCGATCCCTACCGGGTGTGGTACCGCAGCGGCGGGCTCTACGTGATCGGACGCGATCACCGCAGCGACGAAATCCGCACCTTCGCCGTGGATCGTATTCTCGCCATCGAGCCCACCCCGCGCCGCTTCGAGGTGCCCGAGAGCTTCGACTTCGACGCCTACGTGGCCTCCTCCTTCGGCGTCATCGCCGAGCCCCCGACCCGGGTGCGCATCCGCTTCACCCCACCCTGGCGCAACCACGTGACGGAGCACAGCTGGCACCCGAGCCAGAAGATCTCGCAGCTCGAAGACGGAGGCGTCGAGCTGAGCATGGAGGTCGGCGGGAGCGTCGAGCTGCGCAACTGGGTGCTCTCCTTCGGCGCGGGCGCCGAGATCCTCGAACCGGCGAGCCTACGGGACGAGGTAAGAGACGAGCTGGACGCCGCGGCCCGTCTCTACCGCTGAGGCCGGGGCGCTCCCCTCTGGGAGCCGGATAGGCGACGCGATGGGGAATCGAGGCAAGCTGCGCGGGCAGTCACTGCGCCTCGCACGGGCCTCAACTTCTCGCGCTTCTCTGCCCGATAGGGGGACGCAGAGCCTCCCATCCTCGCTATTGTGGGGCCCTCGACTGTCCGGCCTTCGGGGACCGTCCCTGGAGTTCCACCTGCCAGACCAGCGGAACGCGACCACTCCCTCGGGCCCGTGGCTGCCATGGGCTGCGAGTCGGTGAGAGCTGAAAGAGCTGTGAATCCTCACGATGTCCCGCGTTCGGACCTCCGCACCATGAGCCTCCTGCCGACGCACTCCGAGGGCCACCGCGGCGCAGCGCGGCGCGCCCCCGGGCGGGGCCTCGCGTGCGCGACCCTGGTGGCCGCCCTGCTCGGATCGTTGTCCGCGGGAGCGCCGCACGCCGCCGAGCCCGCCCTTCCCTCCAGCGAGGGTAATGGCCCGGTCTTCATGGTGAGCGCCTTCCAATTCGAGTATGCCGAGGAGCATGCGGATCAGCCCGAAGGCCCTTCCCTTCTCCCCGTGGAGGTCGAGCTCGGCCGCAGCGACTCGGGCTACACGGCCCCCCACGCCGGGGTTCCCAGCGAGCGGGTCGTGATTGACGACGATCCGGCCGCCCCGGCGCGACCCTTCCACGCGACGGCCCTGGGCGCCGTCGGCCAGGCGTTGGTGCAACGCCTCCACGAGCTGGGCTTGCGCGGCGTCTATGTGTTGCCCCACCCGGACGACATCGACGTGGATCGCGAGGTGGACCTTCGTCCCACGGATCACACGACTCTGCGCATCCTCGCCACCACGGCCCGCGTGCGGGGCATTCGCAGCGTGGCCAGCGGCGATCGCATCAAGGACCACTGGAAGATCGACAATCCCGCGCACCGGCGGATCCGCGAGAACTCGCCCATTCAAGGTGCGGACACCCTGCGCGAAGGAAGCACGGATCTCCTGCGCGCCGACATCCTCGAGGACTACCTCTTCCAGCTCAACCGCCACCCCGGGCGCCGGGTCGACGCGGCCCTCGCGGCCTCCGAGGACGGCCAGGGGGTCGATCTCGACTTTCTCGTCTCCGAAGCGAAGCCCTGGTTCGTCTACGCCCAGGTGGGTAACACCGGCGCCAAGACCGTCAACCCCTGGCAGACGCGGCTCGGGTACACGAACCGCCAGCTCCTGGGCCGCGACGACATCTTCGACTTCGAGTACCTGAACCAGGGCCTCTTCGGCAACAAGTCCGTGAATGCCGTGCAAGGCTCCTACGACGCGCCCTGGTTCGGCAAGCAGCGCGCCCGCTGGGCGAAATCCTCCCCCGACGATCCGAGGTGGATCTCCTGGCTCAACCGGGACAAGATCCCCTGGCTCGGAACCCGTCGCCTGCGCTGGAGGATCGGCGGCAACTGGAGCAATCTGAAGACCCAGTCGGCGGGCTCCGAGTTCAAAGCCGAAGACTGGAGCCTGGGCTTTCGCTTCAAGTACAACCTGTGGCAACACCGCGCCTTCTTTCTCGACCTCACCACCGGGCTGCGCACCCGCTACCTCAATATCAAGAACGAGTCCCTCGCCTCGCACACCCGCGGCTATCTGTTCCTGCCCAACATCGGCCTCTACATGGAGCGCTTCGACGAGGTCTCGGCCCTGATGGTCGACTACGCCTTCGAGGCCAACGTGATCTCGAGCCTGCGCGACTCCCAGGAGTCCGGCAGCTCCCAGAACGGGGCCATCGACGGCACGGGTCGCCTGGGGGCTGACGAGGAGTACCAGCTCATGCGCTGGACCTCGAGCTTCAGCCACTTCCTGGAGCCGCTGCTCTTCCGCAGGTCCTGGAAGGACCCGAGCAGCCCCGGCACCTCCACCCTGGCCCACGAGCTCGCGGTCGGCTTCCGCGGCCAGTATGCCTTCGACTACGCGTTGATCCCCCAGGCCTCGGACGTGCTGGGCGGCTTCTACAGCGTGCGCGGCTATCCCCAGGGTGCGGCGGCGGGCGACAACGTCGCGATCGTGAACTTCGAGTACCGCTTTCACCTGCCGCGGGGCATCGGCTTGAAGCGTGAGCCCACGCGCCTGCCGGCCTTCGGCAGCTTTCGCTTCCTACCCCAGCACGTCTACGGCCGCGCCGACTGGGACTTCGTCATCCGCGGATTCGTCGACGGGGGCTTCAGCAAGCGCAACGCCACGGCGTACGAGCCCTCCCACGACCAGACCCTGCTGGGCGCCGGTGCGGGCGCCGAGCTGACCATCAGGAGCAACCTGCGCGTCCGGGTGGACTGGGCGGTGGCCCTGCGGGATCTGAAGCCGAGCAACAGCTCCTCCTGCACGGTTTGCAAGGGCGACGACGAGATCTACTTCCTCTTCAACCTGCTCTATTGAGCGAAACGCTTGCTCTGCGAAAGGGCTTTGTGGTTGACTGAGCTGTCGGAAGCGCGGAGAGACAGGATGGGAAAGCGGAGCACACGGGCGATACGGCGCAGGGATTTACTGCGCTCTGCCAGTCTCGCACGCCGGCTCGCGAGCTGGACGCTCGCAGCCCTGATCGCCCTGCCCGCACCGGCCGCACTGGCCGGGCCCCAGGACGGCAAGGTCGTGGCGGGCGAGGCGACCATTCAGTACGGCCTCGGCGAGGTCGACACGCCCGTGTCGGGTGTCGACAGCTGGGTCTTGATCGGTCAGGACAGCCACAGCGCAGCCACCGAGTGGAGCAGCATCGACACCGCGGCCAACGAAGGCCTGCGCATCCAGCAGCCCGACGCCACTTCGCGGCACCTGCTCCGGGTGCGCGACTCCGCGGCCACGAACTTCGACGGCGCCCTGGTGGCCGACGGCCGCGTCTACATCGCGAACCCCAACGGCATCTATTTTGGCGGCAAGGCCCTGGTCGACGTGGGGGCCCTCTTCGCCGTGGCGGGTCAGATCAGCAACGACCACTTCATGGCGGGCCAGGATCACTTCACCGGCATCAAAGGTCAGGTGCGGGTCGACGAAGGCGCGCAGCTGCGGGCGGTGAGCAGCATCGCGCTGCTCGGGCGTCAGGTTGCCAACCACGGGCACGTGAGCGCCGAGGACGGGCTCCTCGTCATGGCCGCCGGCAACGAGATCCTGCTCTCCCAGCACGGCAGTCCCATCCTGGTGAAGCTCACGGCGCCCGCCGACGCCGGGTCCATGGAAGGCCCGGCGGTGGAGAACACCGGCACTCTCGACGCGGGCCGGGGCCGGGTGCGCATGGCGGCGGGCGACCTGGTCTCCCTGGCGGTGCGCAACACCGGCAGCGTGCGCGGCAAGGAGATCCGCATCGCCGGTGGCGAGGGCGGCCTCGTCGAGGTTTCGGGGGAGCTCGACGCCAGGGGCACCCAAGAGGGCGAGACCGGCGGCCGCATCGAGGTGCTCGGCGACTTCATCGAGCTGAAGGGGGCGCGCCTCGACGCCTCGGGTGAGGCCGGCGGCGGTGACATCCGCGTCGGCGGCGAGGTACGAGGCGGCGAGGGCCTGCCCTCCGCGATCGCGACCTACGTGAGCGCCGACTCGGAGCTGCTCGCCGACGCCCTCGGCGAAGGGGACGGCGGCTCGGTGGTGGTCTGGGGCGACGAGATCGCCCAGGTGTACGGCAGCATCTCGGCCCGCGGCGGCGTGCGTGGCGGCGACGGCGGCTTCGTGGAGACCTCGGGCAAGCGTTGGCTCGACCTGCACCCGACCCGGGCTCCGGACGTGAGCGCTCCCAAGGGTGAGGGAGGCCAGTGGCTGCTCGACCCGACGAACATCAGCATCGTGAATCTCGAGACCCCGGATCCCAGCTGCCCCGATCCGGACGGCTGCGACCTCGACTCCCAGGTCGACGAGCTGCGCGGCTTCCTCCCCGATCCCGCGGTGCGGCCCGAGCAGCCCGAAGATTCCACGGTGAGCGTCGCATCGATCAAGCGAGCCCTCTTGCGCGGCGCCACGGTCACCCTCACGACGAACACCCGAGCCGGGGGCGGAACCCAGGAAGGGGACATCTACGTACTGGCCGAGATCGTCATCTCCGAGGGGGACGGGATCCTGCAGGACACCGTCGGAACCCTCGAGCTGCTGGCCGCCAACGACGTCATCATCACCAAGAGCATCAAGAGCGAGACCGACGACGTGGTGCTCAACCTCCGGGTGGTGGCCAACGAGGCCGCCCAGCGCGCCTTCGACAGTGACCCGCTGGCGGGAGACGTGCTCATCGGCGTCGACGCCGACGGCACCGAGTATCCGATCGAGATCATTACCCAGGGCGGAAGCGCCGAGTTCGATGGCGTCAACATCCGGACGGGGCCGGCCTACGTCGATTCCGCCACGGGTGTCCTCATCGACAGCGGCGACGGCACCACGAGCCTGCGGGCCTTCAACGGCAAGGTGGTGCTCGACGGCACGATCAAGACCCGTGCCGGCCTGGTCAACATCGAGGCACGCCGCACCGCCGTCGAGGGCGCGGACGATGCGGACATCAGTGTCACGATCAGCGAGACGGCGAGCATCGAGACCGGCGTCGCCCTGGACAGCGGCACCGGCGATTGGGTCGCCGGCGAGGATCCGGGCGGCAGCGTGGTGATCACCGTCGACGGTGACGGCTACGGTGATGGCAACGTCGACGGCATCAACATCGCGGGCAGCGTGCGGACCCACGGCGGGGACGTCGTCCTGGATTCCCAGGTCGGCAACGAGACCGACACCGACCTCGACGACGACGGCAGCCTGAACAGTCGCAGCGGGATCGTGATCGCCGCGCTCGCCTCCGGCGACCCGACCCTCGACACCGACGGCGGCGGGCTCAACGCAGTGGCCCAGGGCCAGATCGTGGTCCTCGGAGAGATCGACACGAGCAACGATCTCGCAGGAGGCGGCGCCATCTCCCTCTTCAACCAGGCCGTCGACGCCGACGGCGACGATGTGGAGGGCCGGGCCAACGTCGAGATCATGGCCGGCTTGAAGAGCGGCGGGGGCGACGTCACCGCCGTGGGACTCGACGTCGAGCTCGCCGAGGGCGTGACGATCGAAGCCTTCGATCCCGCGAACACCGAGGAGGACCTGGAGAGCGTCGTCCGGCTCACCGCGGTACGTGACCTCGTGCTGACCGGCGGCAACACGCTCCACGGTGACCGGGTCACCCTGGACGCGGGCGTCATCGACGGCGTGGGCAACGTCTACTTCGGCCCACGCCCCGATCCCGACCTTCCCGCAGCGCCTCCCGTCACCCCGATCCGACTGGCCGCCGACGAGTTCAACATCTTCGCCGGCAACGGCGTCGGTGGCCTGGACGACAACGACGAGAACGCCCATGTCGTGGGCATCGAGAACGCAAGCTTCCGCGACGCCACCAACCAGAGCGGCACCCGGCCGGAGCAGTTCGGCCTCACCCAGGACGCAGCCATCACCGACGACCAGCTGCCGGAGCCGGATCAATTCGGCACGAACGACGTCGACCGCCTCGAGTACGACCTGACCTCGACTCAGGCCGATGTCCAGATCTCGACGCCCAGCAAGGTGCTGGGCTCCTACCTCGAGATCTCGGGCGCCAGCGCACCCCAGATCAACGACGTGATCAGTCCGCGCAGCCTGAGCGTGTTCGTCGCGAGCGGCTGGGCAGTCGACTCCACCATCGCCTCGAGGCTGCGACCCAAGGACGACGACGAAGGCTCCACCCTCACCCTGCACGCAGGCACGGAGGGGATCGGGAATCTCGCCTTCAGTGAGGCGGGAGTGGAGCTGTGGGCCGACGAAATCACGCTGCGGGCGGGAAACGGCACCGATAGCGATCCGGAGTTCCAGGACGCCTACGTCGACGTCACCACCAACGCTCCCGCTTTCAGGAACGACACCGGCACCGCCTCCCCCGAAGCCTTCAGCGTTCAGCAGGACGCCGACATCGTGAGCAGAACCGTCGATGAGGTGGAGTTCTGGAACGTCCCCACGTCGGAGCAGCTCGGCATCGCCCAGGATGACGAAAAGGCCTCCGTCGACCTCGACTACACGATTCGATCGGACGACGGCTACATCGAGATCGACGCCCACGTGGCGGAGTCCGTCGAGAACAGCCGCCTCGCCCTGATCGCCCGAGGGCAGAGCGAGACCGTCGACGGGGACGAGGTGGTGGTCACCGATTTCGAGTTCGTGGACGACACCCGGATCCAGGTCGAGAGCATGGAGTACGGCAAGGCGGGCTCCTTCGAGGTCCGCCAGGAGCTCCTCGACGCCTTCGACTACACCCCGGAGCGATCCGGTCCGGAGCATCGCAAGCTCACCCTGCGCGCGGGCTACGCGTTCAGCTCCATCCTCGACTTCGAAGAGCCGGCCGAAGGCTCCCCCCCGGTCACCGTCGCGGGGAACGAGATCCGCCTGCTCTCGCGG
>JAFDEK010000083.1 GCA_019310385.1 Deltaproteobacteria bacterium | reverse complement strand
CGCAGGAAGCGCCCTGGCATCTATCGAGCCTGTTCTAGGCTGCTCGCTCTGCGGCTTCCCTGGCTGGGTCGTGTCATGAGCACTGCCGGCGACCTGTTGGTGAGTAGTGCGCCTACTCCTTGACGAGCCGGTTCCCCGGCCACTTGCTCGGCTCCTTTTCTCCGTGGTATCGACCTACCTTCTGGTGTCACTGTCCGCAGCCCCGATCGTTTCGACGACGTTGACGTGATTATCGCAAGCAAATACCCTGTCGAATCCCGACGATTGCCGAAGAGGATTCCCCCGTGCGTGACGAGCCCGCCGATCCGAAGAACTCGAAAGCCAACATCCTGCAGGTCATGGATGACCACATTCGGCGATACCTGGAGACCGACGGCGAAGACGGTCACGACTTCCAGGGCCTGCCCTGCCTGCTGCTGACGACCCGGGGTCGGAAGAGCGGGGAGCCCAGGCGGGTTGCCATCATCTATGGCCGCGATGGCGCGGATTATGTGGTCGTCGCCTCGATGGGGGGCTCGGATGTTCATCCCGGCTGGTACAAGAACCTGCTGGCAGACCCGGAGGCAGAGATCCAGGTGAAGGCCGATCGCATGCGGGTTCGCGGGCGCACTGCCAGCGCGGAGGAGAGGGCGGCACTGTGGGACAGGATGGCGGCAATCTATCCCTCCTATGATGTCTACCAGGCAGCAACGAAGAGAGAAATTCCTGTTGCGTTGCTCGAGGTGATCGATTCGAGCAAGGGATCTTGATCCAGCGCAGATCCTTCGCCCCCAGACTGCTCCAGATCCCGAAGAGCGAGAAATCCCTGCAAGAAGCGCTATATAGAGGGCGGCAGCTCCTCGCATCCGCCCGCAGCGGATGTGTCCCGCGGGGCGATTCCCGTGGACGCGCTGCCACGCGATACCCCCCTGAGAGGATCTGAGCATGGCCAGAGCAGCCGAGAAGAAGGCGGTGCGCGAGCGGGTCGCCTCGGTGGCGCGCAAGACGAAGGAGACCGACATCCGGATCGAGCTCGATCTGGATGGGAGCGGCCAGTACGAGATCGCGACCGGAGTTCCCTTCTTCGACCACATGCTCGAGTCCTTCGCGCGCCACGGCCTCTTCGATCTGCGCCTCTCCGCCAAGGGAGACGTCGACGTCGACCTCCACCACACGGTCGAGGACGTGGGGATCGCGCTGGGCCAGGCCTTCCGTGATGCGCTGGGCAATGCCGAGGGCATCCGTCGCTTCGGCAGCGCGGTAGTCCCCATGGCGGAGAGCCGCGTCGACGTGGCCCTCGATGTCTCGAATCGCCCCTACCTCGTCTACGACGTGCAGCTCTCGAACACTCGGATCGGAGACTTCGACGCGAGCCTCACCGAGGACTTCGCCCAGGCGCTCGCTCAGAACGCCGGTCTCGATCTGCACGTGACCCTCTGCTACGGGCGCAGCCCCCATCACGCCGTCGAGGCGGTCTTCAAGGCCACGGCCCGCGCGCTGCGGGTTGCCCTCGAGGTCGATCCCCGCGAGCAGGGTCTGCCCACGGTGAAGGGCGCGCTCTAGGACGCTCCCAGGGATCATGACGAAGACCAGCCCCCGCATCGCCCTCGTCGACTACGGCGCCGGCAATCTGCGCAGCGTCGCCAAGGCGCTCGAGCGCACGGGCCTCGACGTGCAGGTGACGGGCGACGCGGGAGCCGTTCGCGCGGCGGACGGGGTCGTGTTGCCCGGTGTGGGGGCCTTCAAGGACTCCATGGAAAGCCTCGTTGACGCCGGCCTGGTGGACGCCGTGAAGGAGGCCATCGTGGCCCGGCGGCCCTACCTGGGCCTGTGCCTGGGACTGCAGCTCCTCTTCGAGGAGGGGGACGAGCACGGCGTGAACCAGGGCCTCGGCGTTCTGCGCGGGCGTGTCGAGCACTTCGCCGATAAGGACGCGGATGGAACCCGCTTGCGCGTTCCCCACATCGGCTGGAACGAGGTTCGTTTCTCCGGCGAGCACCCCATGCTTGCCGCCCTGCCCGAGCGCGATCACTTCTACTTCGTGCACTCCTATCGCGCGGTACCCGGCGACACCAGGGATGTGGTCGGGCGCACCGACTACGGGGGCGAGTTTGCATCCGCGGTGGCGCGGGAGGGTCTCTTCGCCGTGCAGTTCCACCCGGAGAAGAGCCAGGCCGCCGGGGCGCGTCTGCTCGAGGCCTACCGGGACTGGGTGGTGCAAGCATGATGACGAGCTGCGAGCGTGTGCTCCGGGTGACGGCATGCTGCTGAAGCGCATCATTCCCTGCCTGGACGTCGACAAGGGCCGTGTCGTGAAGGGCGTGAAGTACGTCGACCACGTCGACGCGGGAGATCCTGTCGAGGTGGCGCGTCATTACGACGCCCAGGAGGCCGACGAGATCACCTTCCTCGACATCACGGCGAGCCACGAGGAGCGCGGCATCCTGCTCGATATCGTGACCCGCACCGCGGAGTCGGTCTTCATGCCTCTCACGGTGGGGGGCGGCGTCCGCTCGCTCCAGGACATCCGCGACCTGCTCAATGCCGGCGCGGACAAGGTCTCGATCATGACCGCCGCGGTCCACGACCCGGACCTGGTCGCCGAGGCGGCAGCGAAGATCGGGAGCGCGAACCTCGTCCTCGCCATCGACGCCCGGGCGCGGGAGGGGGAGGGCGCCGGCTGGGAGGTCTGCACCCACGGCGGTCGCCGCCCTACCGGGCTCGACGCCGTCGAGTGGGCGGGCCGCATGGCGGAGGCGGGCGCTGGCGAGATCCTGCTCACCAGCATGGATCGCGACGGAACCAAGAGCGGCTACGACCTCGCCATGCTGCGTGCCGTGACGGATCGCGTGCGGGTTCCCGTGATCGCATCCGGGGGTGGGGGGAGCGCCGAGGATCTCGCGGCCGCCCTCTCCGAGGCGCCCGACGGCGGTCACGCCCAGGCGGCGCTCGCGGCCTCGATCTTCCACTTCCACGAGACCACGGTCCCGGAGGTGAAGCGCAAGTTCCTCGAATGGGGAATTCCCGTGCGTCCCCCGGCCGCGGGCTGGCCTCCGGGCCCCTGACCTGATCTGGGCCGGGTTTTTTTCACCAGTGGGGAGATTGCCCCTCGGGGTTCATTGAGTGCCTCAGGGGCGTGCGCTAGGCTCGAAGTTTCGCCGCTATTACACGGGAAAACGCGGTGAAATCTCACCATTATCGTCGCGAACACGTGTTCGTCTGTTTCTTGCCTGTTGGATTGTAGTTGGATTGTAGTTCGGTTGTAGTTCGCATGTGGTTCGATCGTTGAAGATGGATCTTATCAAACCGGATCGGAATTCCGGGGATCTAGCGGTAGGCAGACAGCGGATGGACCGTGGAGCGATGCACGCGGTCGTAACGAAACTGAGGGAATACGGAACTTTGTAGGAGGCCTTGCAGGCTGGAGCGACGGTCGGAAGACCGTTGTTGGGAAGGTCGAGAGAGTTGAGAACGTCGAGAGCGCCGCTGGCGAGAGCCATGTGGCCTGAATCGCAGACTTGGAACGGGTGACGGCGAGGCTGTCAAGAATAATCCGGTTTCGAAGCGAAAATAATCGACGTGATTTCGACACGACTTCCAGTCGCGAGCCACTAACCAACGATGCTCTGCCGCGGGCGATCCTCGGAGCGCCCTTCGGAGCGGAGGCCAGGAGCAGAAAGCGCGTATGTCGGTCATCAAGCTCAAGGACAACGAATCATTCGAACAGGCCATGAAGCGCTTCAAGAAGACCTGCGAAAAGGCGGGGATTCTCACGGAGCTCAGAAGGCGTGAGTACTACGACAAGCCGAGCATTCGCAAGAAGAAGAAGGCTGCGGCAGCGCGCAAGCGCGCGTTGAAGAAGATGAGGCGGATGGCTCGCTGAGAAACGGGGCGGGCCCGCCAATGCAGGCGGAGTAGCCATTGGGCCGGATCCCTGAGGAAACAGTCCGTGAGGTCCGTGACCGGGTCGACATCGTCGATCTCATCGGTCGCTATGTCGACCTCAGGAAGGCCGGCCGCAACCACAAGGGGCTCTGCCCCTTTCACGACGAGAAGACCCCCTCCTTCAACGTCAATCCCGACCGACAGGCTTTCTACTGCTTCGGCTGCCAGGAAGGCGGCAGCGCCTTCACCTTCCTGATGAAGCACGAAAACCTGAGCTTCCCCGAGGCCGTTCGTGTGCTCGCTCGGGAATGCGGGATCGAGATCCCCGAGACTTCCGGCGGCGATAGTGGGAGCAGCGAGCCCCTCTTCGAGGCCAACCGGATCGCCCATCAGCTCTACCGCGATGCCCTCGCGACTGCCGAGGCCGCACCGGCCCGCGACTACCTCGAGGGTCGCGGGATCGACGACGAGCTGATCGAGCGCTTCGAAATCGGCTATGCGCCCAACCGCTGGGACACCGTGGCGGGTGTATTAGCGCGCGAAGGGATCCCGGCCCGGGTGGGCGAGACGGTGGGGCTGCTGGCGCGGCGCGACTCCGGCGGCCACTCCGGCGGCCACTACGACCGCCTGCGCGGGCGCGTGGTGTTTCCCATCTGCGACGTTCGCGGCCGCTGTCTGGGCTTCGGCGGGCGCGCGATCTTCGACGATCAGGAGCCGAAGTACCTCAACACGCCCGAGACTCCGATCTTCCACAAGCGGGAAGCTCTCTACGGCTTCCCGCTCGCGTTGGAAGGGATCCGCAGGTCCGGTCGCGTCATCGTGTGCGAGGGCTACTTCGACCGCATCGCGCTTCATCGGGCGGGGCTCCCCGAGGCCGTTGCGACCTGCGGTACGGCGCTCACCGACGGGCACGGGCGAGAGCTGCGGCGCCGTTCGGGCCAGATCGTCCTCCTCTTCGACGGCGACGAAGCGGGCCAGAACGCCATGGAGAAGGCGCTGGACACCCTCCTGCCAACGGGTCTGCGTGTGCGCGCGGCCCTCTTGGCACCGGGCGAAGATCCCGACAGCTTCTTGCAGGAGCGTGGCGCTCCGGCGCTCGCCACCCTGGTCGACAAGGCTCCGGACGCGCTCGAGGTGGTGATCCAGCGCGCGCTGCGCGGAGGCTGCTCCACGCCCTCGGAGAAGAGCGCCGCCGTGGGTCATGCCGCGCCCTTCATCGCCCGCATCGAGAACCCCGTCGAGCGCAGCGCCTATACGCGCCGCCTCGCGCTGGCGACGGACAGCGACGACGGCGCGGTCGATACCATCGTGCGCGGTTTCCTGGCGAAGCTGCGTGTGGCCGCCGCACGCGGGCAGCAGGGCCGACAGCCCGCAGCCAGCGTCGCTCACGAGTCCGCGGGTTCGGCTCCTTACAAGACGGCTCCTTACAAGACCGCCGCAGGCGCTGACAAGACCGCCGCGGACGCCCACAAGACCGCCGCAGGCGCGGGTCGCGGCCCAGCCGGCACGGAGGGGGCGGAACGCAAGCTCGCCGAGCTCGCCCAGCTTCTCTTCAAGAAGCCGGCACTGGTGACCCTCGAAGTGCGGGAGCGCATCGAGGAGATCCTCCCCGACGGCTCCTGGAAATCCATTCTACGTCACCTCATGGCGGCCGCGCTGGACGGCCGGGTCGACAGGAGCGGGGCCATCGACCTGCTCCACGTCGAGGGGGAGCTGGACGCGGAAGCCGGCGCGCGGCTGCACGAGATCGCGGTGAGCGAGCTCTTCGAAGAGATCGAATCGTCACCCGACGCCATCCTCGAGGACCATCTGGGTTGGTTCGCGAAGCAACGTCGGGTAGCGGCAAGTAGGGATTTGCGGCGGAAGTTGTCGGATCCGCAAGCTGACGTGGATGCGTTGTTGGCCGAGAGGCAGCGTCAGCTCGAGGAGAAGCGAACCGCCCATGGAATAGCGACAGAGCCGGTTCCGTAGATGCTCGACTGAGATGTTGGACTGATTACAGAGCAGAAAGTTACAGAGCAGAAAGCTGAAGCTCGGACGAAATGAAGGAGACCCCCCAATGACCTCGAACGCGCCCTCGAGTTCACAACCTTCGCCCGCGAGTCGTTCCAAAGGGGCCGTACAGCCCCAGGCAACGGTGAGCACCATCGAGGCGGGAGGCGAAGCGCCCGGTGAGCCCGGGCGAAAGCGCCGGGCAGGAACGGCAGCCGGAGAATCGAATGCGGCAGAGACCACGCCGGCCGAGGTCGCGACCGCGACGACCGACGGCGAGCTCGAGTCCATTGCCTCGGTTCGCAAGCTCCTGAAGGCGGGTCAGCGGCGGGGAAGCCTGACTATTCCCGACATGAATGCGGTCATCGAGTCCGAAGCGCTCGATACCGATCAGCTCGAAACCCTGATGACTGCATGTCGCGAGCGCGGCATCTGCATCGTGAACCCCGCCGGCGAGCCGGGGGCCGATCTGCTGGACGCTCGCGGTCCGGCTTCGCCGAGCGACGCGCCCGCTTTCAGCAAGCGAGCGCGCAGCGAAGCCGGCGAAGAGACGGGGGCCTCCAATGTGGACCCCGTTCGGGTCTACCTGCGCGAGATGGGGCAGGTCTCGCTCCTCACCCGCGAGGGCGAGGTCCTGATTGCCAAGCGCATAGAAGCCGGAATCCACGGAGAGCAGCTCGCCGTGCTGGGCAACGCCTGGGGGCTGCAGGCCCTGATCCGCGTTGGCGAGCTATTAAAGGCGGACGAGATCGACCTGCGCAAAGTGGTCGATGGGCTGGACGACGAGGGCTCTCCGCCTGCGGACAAGCGGCGTAAGCAGTTCTTGCAGGTCATGACCAAGCTGCGCCGGAGGGAGGCGGAGATCGCGAAGAAGCTGAGCTCCATCGCGAATTCGCGCACGACCGCTGAGACCCGCACCCGCTTGCGAGCCGAGATCGCCGAGTGCTACGCCCTTGCCCTCGCCGAGCTGCGAGGGGTGAAGTTCGCGAAGCAACGAATCGTCGAGCTTACGGCGACCTTCCGTGAGCTCAACGAGGCCTTCGGCGCCATCGATCGCCAGGCCGAGCGCGCGGTGAAGTCCTTCCGCCTGAGCGTGGACGAGTTCCGCGATCTCGCGCAGCTTTCGGCTCGCCGTAGTGCCAGGGGACGCGCCGCCCTGGAGCGCCTGGGCGGAACGCCCGACGCGATCGCGGCGACGGTCGCGAGCCTCGACGAGACCGACAAGAGTCGCGTCCGGCTGGAGACCGAGGCCCGGGTGAGCGCGCCGGATGTGCGTGTCGCGCTAGTGGCTTTCTCCGACGCGAGCGTGCAGACCCACCAGGCAAAGAGCGAGCTCATCGAAGCGAATCTGCGCCTCGTCGTATCCATCGCGAAGAAGTACACGAACCGCGGACTGCAGTTCCTGGATCTCATCCAGGAGGGCAACATCGGCCTCATGAAGGCCGTGGACAAGTTCGAGTACCAGCGCGGCTACAAGTTCTCCACCTACGCGACCTGGTGGATCCGGCAGGCCATCACCCGGGCCATCGCCGACCAGGCCCGCACGATTCGTATTCCGGTTCACATGATCGAGACCATCAACAAGCTGGTGCGGGCGACACGCCACCTCGTACAGGTGCTGGGCCGCGAGCCCACGCCCGAGGAGCTCTCGGTCAGGGTCGAGATGCCCGTCGAGAAGGTGCGCATGGTGCTCAAGATCGCGAAGGAGCCCATCAGTCTCGAGACCCCGGTGGGCGAGGAGGACGACAGCGCGCTGAGCGACTTCATCGAAGACAAGAACGCGGTGAGTCCCCAGGACGCGGTGATCCACTCGAATCTCGCCGACCACACCCAGGAAGTCCTCGCCACCCTGGCGCCGCGCGAAGCCCGGGTCCTGAAGATGCGCTTCGGGATCGGGGAGAAGTCGAACCACACCCTCGAGGAAGTGGGGCAGGACTTCGACGTGACCCGGGAGCGCATTCGGCAGATCGAGGCCAAAGCCCTGCGCAAGCTACGCCACCCCAGCCGGAGCCGGGTCCTCAAGAGCTTTCTCGAGGAGTAACGGCTCCCTACACGGCGAGCTACGCCGGAGCTGCCGGCCGCTGAGCAGCGTTCCGGCGAGGCGCCCCTCGCCTCGGGTCAAGCCCCATCTCGAGCCTTCCGATGACCCTCTTGGCGCCACACTTCGTGGTGCCGGGGCCGCCCTTCGGGAGGACGCCGGCGCGTGCGACTCATCGCCTGCCAGAACTGTCACACACAGTACGATGTCACGAGTGTGATCGAGAAGCAGATCTCCTGCCGCTGTGGTGAGTCGGTCGAGAACCGCGACCTCGAGGGCATCGACGTCAAAGTGCACCGCTGCGGCTCTTGCGGCGCGCAGGTGGGCCCCGAGACCGAGCAGTGTGACTTCTGCGGCTCGGCGATCGTCCGCGACCAGGGCGTCCTCAGTCTGATCTGCCCCGAGTGCTTCGGCCGCAACGAGGAAGAGGCGCGCTTCTGCGCGGCCTGTGGCGTCTCCTTCTCGCCGGAGCAGGTTCAGGTGGAAGGGGTCGAGCTGCCCTGCCCCTGCTGCGGGGGGCTCATGCCCGTGCGGGCGATCGGTGGCGTCGGGATCAACGAGTGCCCCGGCTGCAACGGCGTCTGGGCACGCGAAGACAAGTTCGATCTCCTGGTCGACCGCGCCGTAGAGAACAGTCGCAGCACCGATCCCGAGAAGCTGCGCAGGCTTGCGCCGCGGGTGAAGGGATCCAATCCCGCCCAGCAGAAGGTGCGCTACCGCAAGTGTCCCGAGTGCGATGCCTTCATGCAGCGGCGCAACTTCCGCAAGGCCTCGGGCGTCATTCTCGACCGTTGTGGTCAGCACGGTACCTGGCTCGATGCCGACGAG
Organism: Deltaproteobacteria bacterium; assembly: GCA_019310385.1. GTDB lineage: Bacteria > Myxococcota_A > UBA9160 > UBA9160 > UBA4427 > JAFDEK01. The sequence continues at coordinate 10,435 of JAFDEK010000083.1, read as the reverse complement.
CTCGAGCAGATCGCGGGCTTCATCCTGAGCGGAGGGCGCCCCGACGCCGAACGCTTCATGCGGGAGCTCGAGGAGCGTGACAGCCGACCGCTTCCGGCGATCTCCCTGCCGGAGCGCCGAGGTGTGGCGACCGGCCACGCCGTCTTTGTAGAAACACAGCCCGAGCGAAGCCTGGCGGGGACCTTCCTGCGTGTGATCGCCGAGCTGCTGGACTGAACCGAATCAATCCGAGGAGTGGACCCATGGCCCTGATGGACAAGCTACGCGCCGAACTCATCGACATCGTCGAGTGGGTGGATGACAGCCAGCACGCCCTGGTCTGGCGCTTTCCGCGCTTTCACAATCAGATCAAGAATGGCGCGCAGCTGATCGTGCGGCCCGGACAGGCCGCAGTCCTGGTCAGCCACGGAAAGCTCGCCGATGTATTTTCGCCCGGCCAGTACAGCCTCGAGACCAAGAACCTCCCCGTTCTCAGCACGCTGCTCGGGTGGAAGTATGGCTTCGACAGCCCCTTCAAGTCCGAAGTCTACTTCGTCAACACGACGCGGATCACCGACCTCAAGTGGGGCACGCCGAATCCCGTCATCATGCGTGACCCCGATTTCGGCCCGGTGCGGGTGCGGGCCTTCGGGACCTACTCGCTGCGGGCCGTCGACCCGAAGACCCTGCTCTCCGAGCTGGTCGGCACCGACTCCCTCTACGAAGCCGACGAAATCAGCGAGTGGCTGCGCTCGATCATCAACTCGGCCTTCGCGGACGTGGTAGCGAGCTCGGGGATCGCGGTGCTCGACCTGTCGACCCGCTACAGCGAGCTCTCGGACCGGCTCCGGCACGAGGTGCAGAACCGCATCGACGACGAGTACGGGCTCGAGCTCCCCATGCTCAACATCGTGAACATCTCCCTGCCCGCCGAGGTAGAGCGCGCCCTCGACCAGCGCTCGAGCATGGGGGTCCTGGGGGACCTCCGGGCCTACCACGCCTACCAGATGGCGAGCGCGATCCCCGACGCGGCGGCGAATCCCGCCGGCGGAATCGCGGGAGCCGGCATGGGCTTGGGAATGGGGATGGCGATGGCGGGTCCCATGCTCCAGGGCGGTGGCTCCCTACCCGGAGCCGCTCCCCAGGCGCCCCCGCCGCCTCCGGCAGCCCAGGCGTGGCACATGGCCGAGAGCGGCCAGTCCGTAGGCCCCATGTCGGTGCAGCAGCTCGCAGAAGCTGCGGCCAGCGGTCGCCTGCGGCCCGACACCCTGGTGTGGAGCGCGGGAATGGCGGAGTGGAGCGTGGCGGGGAGCCTTCCCCAGCTCGCCAGCCTCTTCCGGAGCGTTCCGCCCCCGATTCCTTGAGTGGCTCGCGCCCGAAGGCTCAGGCCTGAACATGCAACCTGAGCATGCAGCCCCGGCCTGTTAGGCGGGAGTGACCTTCTCTAGCCAGGTTGCGAGGTCGCCGGTGTAGCCGACGGCGCGCTGGCGTGCGCGCACTTTCTCGAAGATCTCCGCAACGCGCTCCGGGCTCGCGGGCTCGATGTCGATGAGCTCCCGGGCAATTTCCCGGGCGGTCCTCCGGGCCCGCTCGCTGGCCGCGTTGACGGGATCGGCGTCGCGGTCGTCTTCGTCGTCCACGCCCAGGAATACCTCCAAGGCGTCCTCGGCGATGTGGCTGGCGTGCTTGCGCGAGGCCGCGACGTTTCCCTTGCCCGTCACGACGTTCCCGACCGAGAAGACATTGGGAAAGGCCTCGAGACGCCCCAGGTCCCAGTCGGTGAACTCGAAGAGCTCCCCCTTCATGTCGATGCCGCGGATCGGCTCCGGGATGCTCCCGATGGAGCTGATCACGCAGGAGCCTCGCTTCTCGAAGGTTTCGTCGGTGGGGATCACCCTGCCGCCCTCGATGCGGGTGCGGCGGAAGATCAGGCCCACGAGGCGGTCGTCTTCCACGATGAGGGCATCCGGGGCCGAGTTGGAGACCACCTCGAAGCGGTACTTGTTCGTCGCCTTCTCGAGGAGTCTCCGTCGGCTCTTCTTGACCTTCTCCATGCGCTCGGGCGTGCACAGATCGGGATCGTCGGGTGGGCTCACCAGAGGCATGTCGTCGAGGCCGCGGCGGTAGAAGATGGTGCACCCCTCGAGGCCGAGGTCTTCGTAGGCGAGGCCGTGGGCTGCCAGGGTCTTCGGAATCCCCTTCAGCTCGAGGTCGATGAGATCGATCTCGAGGCCGCGCTCCACGAGCTTCGCCTGGACGCTCTCGAGCATGAGGATCTTGGCGACATCGATGGACGCGAGTCCTCCGCCCACGACGATTCCGCCATCCGGCGTCTCGAAGACGGGACCGTCGTAGCTGGCTTCCTCTTTATGGTTGAACCAGATCACGAAGGGGTTCTGGTAGACGAGGCCCTTGCCGACGAATTGCTCCGCTCCCTCGATGGGGAGGGACCGGTCCTTCCAGGCCCCGCAGGCCAGCACCACGGCGCTGAAGCCCCATCCCGCGCTGAGCTCCGCGAAGTCGACGTCCTTCCCGACCCGGGTCGAGGGCAGGTAGTGGACGCGGGGCCGGGAGAGGTTCTCGCGGATTCTCCCGTACTCCTTCTCGCGCAGGGCATGGTGCCAGCGCGGCAGCCCGTCCTCGATCTTCCCGTAGGGGCGCGGGTTCTGCTCGATCACGACCGAAATGACGCCGTGGTCGGCCAGATGGGCCGCCACCTCGGCGCCCGCGACCGCGCCGCCGACGATCGCTACGCAGTGTGTGGGGGTGTCCGGAAGGTCGCTACTCATATCGGGCGAATATTGCCAGCTTCGGGACGCCGGGGCCAGCGAGATCGGGTCTTCCGTCGCCACTCCCCCGCGTGATCGGGGCGAGATCCCTCTCGGCTCCGCTACGTGGTAGCCTGTCGCTGCGGGCCCTTAGCTCAGTGGTTAGAGCAGCCGGCTCATAACCGGGTGGTCCCAGGTTCGAGTCCTGGAGGGCCCACCAGGTCTGATTCGCTCCCGCAGAGTGCGCCTGTCGGGCCGGCTGGGTTGGCTGGGTTGGTCGAAGGAAGCAGGGGCGCGAGAGGTCGACGATGGACGGCGGCATCGTGGCAATCCTGTTCCTGGGCTTCGGTCTGGGCCTCGTCCACGCTCTCGATGCCGATCACGTCATGGCGGTCACCGCTCTCGCGAGCCTGCGTCCGCGCTTTTCGCAGAGTCTCGGCTTCGCACTGCGCTGGGGCTTTGGCCACAGCGTCACCCTACTGGTTCTGGGCGGTATGGCGCTCACCCTGGGTGTCGCGCTGCCTCCGTCCCTCACGGAAATCGTCGAGAACATCGTCGGGGCCGTGATGATCGGCCTAGGCGTCTGGGTGGCGACCGACCTGCTGCGCCGCCGCGGTCACATCCACTTTCACCGCCACGCAGGCCTCCTGCCCCACGCCCATTGGCACTCCCATCCCCGGCCCCTCGCGGATTCCCATACCCAAGTGGAATCCCATGCCCAGGTGGAACCCCATGCTGAAGACCGGGTCGGCCTCCATGGCCACGACCATGGCGCCGTCATGGTGGGCGCGCTGCACGGCGCGGCGGGCTCGGCTCCCCTGCTTGCGCTGCTACCCGCTGTCGCCCAGGAGTCCGCGCTCATCGGCATCGCGTACCTGCTGACCTTCGGGGCGGGACTCGTCTTCGCCATGCTGCTCTTCAGCGGCGTGCTGGGTGGCGTGGTGTCCCGTCTTGCTCACACCCGGAATACCGGCGCCATCGAGCTGTTGCGGGGCGCCACCTCGCTGGGCTCGGTCGCGGTCGGGGTCGCGCTGCTCGCCGGCGTCTACTGAGGCGGCCTGCACGCGCCGGTTCTCGTTCATCGAGCCGAGGGCGAATGTGCCGAGTAGGCCTCGAGCCGCCCCAGGGCACGGTCGAGGAGTCGCTGCACGGTTCCCTCGAAGAGGGGCGCCGTGAGCCGCAGGACGAGTCCCGGCTGCAGGGCGAGGGTCCAGCGCACCCGCGTGCCGCGGCCGCAATCCTCGAGGTCAGTGCACTCGAGCTGGGCCCGGGCGAGGGGGAAGGTGCAGCGATCGATGCGGTAGGCCCAGCGCCGCCCCTCTTCCCAGGCGAGCATGGTCTCTTCGAAGTGAAAGGTGCCCACGTGGGAGATGCGCGTCGTGCCGACGCCGAAGGGCGCCTCGCCCAGATAGGAAGCGGAGTGCACGTTGGGAAACCAGTGCGGCCAGGTGGTGGCATCCGCAAAAGCGCGCCACACCACCTCTCGTGGCAGGCCGACCTCGCTCTCCACGACATGGACCCGGGGCGCGTCCTCGAGGAAGTCCATCTCGACGCTGCGTAGCTGGAACCACATGCGCCGTCCATCCTATCACTGATGGGCTTCTCACCGATGGGCTTCGTCGTACCTCACTGGGCGCTACGGGCTGCGGTGGCCATTTCCTCGTCGGTGCTGAAGTGCTTCTGGTTCCACTCCTGGACTTCTTTGCGCGCCTCCGCGAGGTCAGCGGTGGTGAGGCTCTTCTCGAGCTCCTGCATGCGTTCCCGGCTCTCGAAGTAGCCCGCGTCCGCCGCCAGGGCGAACCACTTGTAGGCCACGACGAGGTCCTGCTGGACCCCCCGGCCGCTCCGGTAGGCGAGGCCCGAGCGAAACTGGGCGGTAGGGATGCCCTGGTCGGCCGACTTCTCGTACCAGTATGCCGCTCGGGCGTGGTCGCGTGGAATCCCGATCCCGTATTCGTAGGCCTGTCCGAGGTTGAACTGCGACTGTGCATGACCCTTGTCGGCCGCCATCTCGAACCACTTCGCGGCGAGGGCGCTGTTCTGTGCGACACCGCGTCCCTTCAGGTAGGCGACGCCCACGTTCGCCTGGGCCTTCGCGTAGTCCTGCTCTGCCGCCCAGGTGAACCAGCGGAAAGCGGTCTCGGGATCCTTGTCGACGAACTCGCCGCTCAGGTAGAGCAGCCCGAGGCTGAACTGGGATTCCGCGTCTCCGAGCTCCGCGGCCGCGGTGAACCACTCCACGGCCGCGAGGGGATCTCGCTGGGTGCCCTCGCCGTTCATGAGCGCGATGGCGAGGTTGTACTGGGCCTGGGGGAGGCTCTGCTCCGCGGCCTTGCGATACCAGCCGACGCCCTTGGCCTTGTCCACCTCGATTCCTTCTCCGCTGAAGTAGGCCAGGCCGAGGTTGTACTGCGCCAGGGCGAAGCCCGTTTCGGCCTCCTCGCGGTAGCGCGCGACCCTCTCGGCGCTACTGCCACTTGCGGTCGCGCCGCCCCAGTCGATCTCGAGGTGCTTCTCGACGTGCTTCTCGACGTGGACGCAGCCGGTCGGAAGCGCGAAGAGCGCGACCAGCGCGAGGTGCAGCAGAGGCCAGCGAGGCTTCCCTGGGCGCGTCGAGCTTTCGCGGCCCGAAGCGTGGGGGCGAGAGGAGGCCGGTCGCCCGCAGCGCTGGCGAAGCGAGAGGGTGAGGAGTCCGATGGCGACGAGCAGGCCCGTAGCGGGCTCGGGAACCGCCGCCGGCCCTCCAAAGTAGGCGGGGGCCCCCACCAGATCGTAGCCGCGCGGGAGGAAGTCGGCCTCGTCGATGGAAGCCTGCTTGTTGGGGTCGCCGAGGTCCTCCCGGGCGGCTTCCATGGCGGTCGCGAGGTAGGTGCCCTTGGCCGGCGGCGCCTGGAAGTCGTCGAGCATGAGCACGTCGGGCCGATCGGGCTCGTCGGGCAGAGCCGCCTGGCTGCGACTCGTGGAGCGGGACGGAAAGAGCCTCTTGAGGTCGACCAGCTCGGGAAGTGAGTCTTCGAGCAGAAGGTTGGTGGACCGAAGCGTCGCCGACTGCTCGAGGAGCGAGAGGGTCGGGTAGGCGGCCTTCGTGCCGATGGGAAGCGGCGGCCCGATCTTCCGGGCGGGATCGAAGACGTCGAAGGCCGTGGTGGTGAACACAGCGAGCGTGAGGGCAACGATGATCGCGATGCCGCCGATTCGCCGTCGCCGCTGCCGCCGGCGCTCTCTGCGAGCCCGGCCCCGAGCCCGCCGTGCCTGTTCGCCAACTCTCACGACGACGTGGCCTCCGGGTCGGGTTCACACGAGACTGCGAGGGTCGACGCGTGGGAGCGCCCTGCGGATCGGGTGTGAAATCGATCACAGCGAAGATCACCCGTGAGCGTCGGAGGGGAGAGGCGCATTGAGGGGGGTCCCAACGTAGAAAGGCTTCCCAATTCATCGGATAGGCGGGTGTGTTGCTTTACCCGCGTTACAACGTGTGGTGTATTCCATCAGCACTGCAATGCAGTCGTCGCGGAGCGCTGCGGCGGCCCTGCGCGGGCCAGCCCACGAAGCCGGGCCGACTGGCAGAGAACGCGCAGCTCGCATGCAGGACCGCGCTGAGTCGGAGAAAGCAGGGTCCGGCCCGGCCTGGCGCGAGGATTCGCCCGGGGCTCGCCAGAGCCCTGCATCGGGTACGAAAAACGCCCGAATTGCGGATACTTATGGCCCAGTTGAGGTGCGAGGCGCGGGCTTCAGGTCTGCTATGATTGAGCCGATCCTCTTGAACGGGCCGGGTGCAATGAGTCGACCGGCAGCGGGGCCATGCGCAAAGACAAGGACAGGTATTGGGATTGTCTCGATCAGGCGATGGAGGCCTCCCACGGCGGCCGCACCGACGAGGCCCTCGCTTGGCTCGACGAAGCCCTGAAGGCATATCCGGGGGGCGCCGAGGCCCACAACGGCCGCGGTGAGATCCTGTGGGACGAGGGGCGCATCGACGAAGCCCTTCACGAGTTCCAGCGCGCAACCGAGACGGATCCCAAGTTCATCGCCGCGCACTTGAATCGCGCCGAGCTTCTCGTAGAGGAGATGGGGCAGTTCGAGCTTGCGCTCCGGGGTTGCGACGAGCTGCTCGAGGGGCGCAGCGAGCTCCCGCGCCTGGAGACCGCGATCCAGGCGGAGATCTACTACATCAAGTCGAAGGCACTGTTCTACCTCGATGATCTCGAGGGGGCGCTCTTCCTGGTGCGCCGCGCCATCAAGACGGCGGGCGAGCAGCCCGTGTATCGCGCATTCGAGGGACAGATCCTCTTCGAGCTGGGCCGCTTCGACGAGGCCCGGCGCGTGCTCGAGCACGGCAGCATGATCGATCCCGACTCCGCTCACGTGCTCTACTACCTGGGCCTGGCCCTCGAGCGCGCCGACCAGCCCGGCGAGGCCGAGGACGCGTTCGCTCGCGCCAACGCCCTCGATACCCATCACTATCCTACGCCCTTCGAGATCTCCGACGAGGACTTCACCGCTTCCATCACCGACGCCCTCTCGAACCTGCCCCGTTCGATTCGCGAGTACATCGAGGGTGTGCCGGTGCTGGTCGAGGACCTGCCCCCGCTCAGTCTCGTGACTGTCGAGAGCGTGTCGCCCCAGATCCTCGGCATCTTCATGGGCGTTCCCCGCACCGAGGCCGAAGTCAGCGCAGCGGATTCCGACGTCGATCGCGTGATCCTCTTCAAGAAGAACCTCGAGCGCGTCTCTCACGATCGCGACGAGCTGATCGAGCAGATCCAGATCACCGTCCGCCACGAAATCGGTCACTACCTCGGCCTCGACGAGGACGACATGGAGCGGCTCGGTCTCGCCTGAAGTCCGCCCAGCCCCACCACCTACCACCCGCGTCGCCGACCTCGAGAGTGGAGGCGGTGACCGTCCCGGGGTCGTGAAATGGCCAAGCTCCGCGAGCGGCTCGAGCGGATCGTGAGCGAGGACCCCCGCGCGGCCGACTTGCCGGGCGGCCCGGCCGGCCCGGGCGAGAAGGCCTGCCTCTGGCGTCCCGAGGAGCTCTTCGTCTACGAGTGCGACGCGCTGACCTTGACCCCCAGCCGGCCCGAGATCGTGGTGTTTCCGCGCAGTACGGAGCAGGTCTCGCGCATCGTGAGGGAGTGCCGCACGGACGGCGTTCCCTTCGTGCCGCGGGGGGCGGGGACGGGGCTGTCGGGCGGCGCCCATGCGATGCCGGGATCGGTCGTCATCGAGCTCTCCCGCATGCGGTCGATCCTCGAGCTCGATCCCCACGATCGCATCGCGGTGGTGCAGCCGGGGGTCGTGAACGCCGAGCTCTCCCGGGCGGCGGCGCCCCACGGCCTCTTCTACGCCCCGGATCCCTCGAGCCAGCAGGCCTGCACGATCGGGGGAAACGTGGCGGAGAACGCCGGCGGCCCCCACACCCTCAAGCACGGCACCACGACGAACCACGTGCTCGCCCTCGAGCTGGTGCTGCCCGATGGTGAGGTCCTGCGCCTGGGCCATCGCAGCGCGATGGCGCCCGGCTACGACCTGGTGGGCGTCGTGGTGGGCAGCGAGGGCACTCTCGGCATCGTGACCGAGGTGACGGTTCGGCTCGAGCCCTTGCCCGAGGGCGTGGAGACCCTGCTCGTGATCTTCGCCGACGTGGTCTCGGCCTGTCGCGCGGTGGGGGCCATCATTCGCAGCGGTCTGGTGCCCTCCGCGCTCGAGATCGTGGACCAGCGCACCATCGCGGCCGTCGAGGACAGCGTCTACGCGGCCGGGCTGCCGCGCGACGCGGGAGCGGTATTGATCGCCGAGCTGGACGGCGTGGCGCGGGCGCTGCCTTCCCAGGTCGAACGGGTGCGCGGCCTGTGCGCGGACGCAGGCGCCCAGGAAGTGCGGATCGCCGAGGACGATTCGCAGCGCGCGCTCTTCTGGCGCGCGCGCAAGGGCGCCTTTGGCGCCATGGGGCGCCTGGCGCCGGACCTCTACGTCCACGATGCCGTGGTGCCCCGGGTCGCGTTGCCCGAGATCCTCGCGCAGGTGTGCGAGATCGGAGATCGCTACCGGCTGAAGCTCTCCAACGTCTTTCACGCCGGCGACGGGAACCTGCATCCCAACATCTCCTTCGATCGGCGCGACGCGGACGAGCTCGAGCGGGTGATGGCCGCGGGCCGGGAGATCCTCGAGGTGTGCGTTGCGGCCGGCGGCGTCATCACGGGAGAGCACGGCGTCGGGAACGAGAAGCGGGAGTTCATTCATCTGGTCTTCGATGAGGCGGATCTCGCCGCCATGGAGAAGCTCCGCGACGCCTTCAATCCCGACGGCCTGTGCAACCCGGGCAAGATCCTCCCGACCCCCCGCGCTTGCGCGGAGGCGAATCCCAAGACCCGCGGCTACGACGAGGTGCTCCAGGGATGAGCGGTGGTAACGGCGAGGATACGCTTGTAGGCCGCTCCGCGTCCCGTGGCGAGGATACGCATGCGGGCCGCTCCGCGTCCCGTGGCGAGGATACGCATGCGGGCCGCTCCGCGTCCCGTGGCGAGGATACGCCGGGTGTCGCCGTGGAGGAGCGGATCGTGGCGCTGCGCGACGAGCTGGACGATGCGCTGTGGTGCACTCTGACGGCGCCCCTCGAGATCGACGGGACGCGATTCACCGCGAGCCTCGAGCCGCCGGACGGCGAGTCCATGGCGCGAGCGCTTCGTGTCCTGGGTGAGTGCGGCCTTGCGGTGGTGATCCGCGGTGGCGGCTCGCGCATGGGCCTGGGCAACCCGCCTCGGGGAGCGGACCTGCTGCTCTCGACCCGGTGTCTCGCCGGTGTCGACGAGTTCGAGCCCGCTGAGGGAGTGCTGCACGCCGGCGCGGGAACCGGACTCGAGGAGCTGCGCGCCATCGCGCAGGCCGAGGGCTGGGAGCTCGCCATGGATCCGCCCGGCCAGGGCACGACACTGGGCGGAGTCATTGCGAGCGCGGCCATCGGTCCCCGGTACACCGGCTTCGGGCCCGTGCGTGACAGCGTGCTCGGCCTCGAGGTCGCCCTGGCGACCGGAGAGCGTACCCGCTGCGGCGGCCGCGTGGTGAAGAACGTCACGGGCTACGACCTCGCCAAGCTCTACACCGGCTCCCTGGGAACGCTCGGCGTGATCGAAGGCGCGTGGCTGCGACTGCGCCCCCAGCCGGAAGTGGTGATGCTGCGCGTGGCGGAGATCCGTGACAGCCGTGAGGGAATCGAGCGGGGGATCGAGCTCGGGCGGCGCAGCTCGGCGCGGGTCGCAGCCCTGCTGAGCTCGGGTATCGCCCGCAGCCTCGGGCTGGGTGATCTGCTCTCCCCAGGGTCGTGCGGCGTCATGGTGTGCGAGCTCGCCGGTGACGCGGTCGAGTGCGAGGGCGACGCGCGTTGGCTGGAGGAGACCCTGGGTGCGTCGCAGCTCGAGGTCGGCGCTGCCTCCCGGCTCGTCGGCGGCCTGCGTGCTCGCCTCGGTGCGCGGCTCGGTCCGCGCGCCCTTCGCGCTCGCATCGCGCTCACACCCGGTGGGGTCGATCGGGTCTGCGAACCCCTCGCGGCGGCGGGCGCTGAGCTCATCGTTCAGCCCAGCGCGGGCCTCGTCTTCGCGGAGCTCTCCTGGGAGGATGACGATGCAGAGGCCCCGCCCAAAGCAAGCGAAGATTCGAAGTGCGCAGGCGCCGCCAGTGAGGCGGCG
>JAFDEK010000018.1 GCA_019310385.1 Deltaproteobacteria bacterium | reverse complement strand
TCCGATCGCAGCTTGCGAGCGCGGCGGCGAGCTCTGCCAAATCGAGGGGACGTTCCTTCCGATGTTCCGTTATGACGTGCCGTCACATCGGAAGCTCGAAAGAACGTCCCCCCTCACCCCCTCACCGGCCCGAAGCGAGACGGGCAGGGCAGTGGAGAGGCGGATCAGCGCCGGCGCCAGCGCGCGGCGTGGGGGGATGGCTCGTCGTTGTTGCGCGCTACTTCCTCGCGCGCTTCGAGGTGTAGGAGGTGGGAGACCACCGATTGGGCGGCGGCGGGGTGCAGGACCTTGGGGTAGGCGGCGTAGACGATCTCGACGATTTCCATGGGCAGGGCGGCGCCCTGGTCCAGGGCGTCGAGGATCTGGCGGTTGCGTTCGAGGCGGTGGTCGATGTACTCGCGGATCTTTGCGGTGCCCTGCTCGATGCAGGGGCCGTGGGCGGGGTAGATGCGGGTCGGCTCCTCCTCGAGAAGGCGCTCGAGGGAGGCCATGTAGTCGCCGAGGTTGCCGCTCTCGGCGGGGATCACCGTGGTGCCGACGCCGAGGATGTTGTCGCCGGAGAAGAGGGAGCGCTCTTCTTCGAGGATGAAGCAGAGGTGGTCGGGGGCGTGGCCGGGGGTGTGGAGGGCGCGCAGGGTTGCGCCCTCGGTGTGGATGACGGAGCCGTCTTCGATGGGGGTGATCTCGACGTGGTGGGTCTCGTCCATCATGGGCCAGGGCTGCTTCTTGACTTCGAGCTCGCCGAAGCGCTCGATCACCTGGCGGACGCCGCCGATGTGGTCGGGATGGCCGTGGGTGAGGACGATCTCCTGGATGCGGCAGGCACCCCGTTCGAGGGCCTGCTCGAGGAAGGGTATGTAGGCCGTCTCGCCGCCGCCCGGGTCGAGCAGGATGCGCTCGGGGCCCGTTCCCACGAGATAGGTGTTCGTGCCCGGGCCCGCGAAGACGCTGGGGTTCTGACCCAGGGCGACGATCACCCGCTCCGACCACTGGTCGATGTCGGGCAGCTTCATGCCCATCATCACGGGGGGCGCGCTGGTCATGGTCACTCTCCCGCGATCGTCATGGAGGCGATGCGCAGGGGCGGGGCCGCGACACTGCCGAGCCACAGCAGCTCCGAGCCGATCATGTCTACGGCCTTCAGCATGTCGCCGAAGTTGCCCGCGATGGTGATCTCCTCGACGGGGTACTGGATCTTCCCCTTCTCGATCCACAATCCCGCGGCGCCGCGGGAGTAGTCGCCGGTGACGGGGTTGAAGCCCATGCCGATGAGCTCGGTCACCAGCAGGCCCCGGTCGGTGGCGGCGATCATCTCAGCGAGGCTCACGTCGCCGGGCTCGAGCCAGAGATTCGTCGCGCCGACCCCGGGCGTGCTGCCGGGGCCCCGGGAGGCGCTTCCCGTGGACGCGAAGCCGAGCTTGCGGCCCGAGTAGGAGTCCAGCAGCCAGGTCGCCAGGCGGCCGTCGTCGACGATCACATTGCGCCGGGTCGGCAGCCCCTCTCCGTCGAAGGGCTTGCTCCCGAGTCCGCCCGGGCGCTGGCCGTCGTCGACGAGGGTGAAGCCCGGGCTCGCGATCACCTCGCCCAGGCGGTCGGCCAGGAAGCTCGCCTCGCGGTACACCGCGTAGCCGCTCACCAGAGAGAGCAGCTGGCCGAGCAGGCTGGCGGCCGGGCGGGGCTCAAAGAGGACGGGCGCCTCGCAGGTGGGAACGCGCCGCGCAGCGAGGCGGCGCAGGGAGCGCTCGGCCGCCTGGCGACCCACGGCCTCGGGGGCCTCGAGGGACGAGAGGTGGCGTCCGACGGTCATCCAGTAGTCACGTTGCATGCCGCTCGCGTCGCTCGCGATGGGCTCGCTGAAAAGGGAGTGGTAGGCCGACTCGTATTGGCCGAGAAAGCCCGCCGAGTTGCCGTACGCCACCGTGGAGAAGGAGGAGCTCGCCTGGCTGCCTTCAGAATTGACGATGCGCGCATCGGCGCCGCGCGCGGCCGACTCGCAGCGCCGAGCGTCATCGATGCGCGCCTCGATGCTCACAGTGCGGTCGTCCGGGTCGACGAGCCGGAGCTCGGGCAGCTGCGTCGCGAAGCCGCCGTCGGGCAGCCCGGCCGCGGGGTCCGCTGCGGTGGCCTTGGCCAGGGTGACGGCGTCGGCCGCCATGGCCTCGATGGCTTCGGGGGCCAGGTCGCAAGTCGAGGTGACGGCCGAGCTCATGCCACCCTCCCGGCTGCGCAGGGCGCGGATGCCGAGCACCTGCTCCTGGGCCTGCTTGACGAAGTCGATGACCTCGCCACGTACCCGCGATTCCATGGAGCGCCCGCGAATCAGCAGGGCGTCGGCCGCGTCGGCGCCCGCCCTGCGTGCGCAGTCGAGGGCGTGGGCGACGAGATCCTCGTCGCTCTTGTCGGCTTGCGTCATCTCAGCTTCGGTCATCGCGCCGGGAGCTCCGCGGCTCGGCTTCATCCCTGGGTCCCCCCCACCGTGAGTGCGTCGACGCGGATCGTGGGCATGCCGACTCCCACCGGCACCCCCTGGCCGTCCTTGCCGCAGGTTCCGACGCCCTGGTCCAGCTCGAGGTCACTGCCGATGCGCGTCACCCGGGTCATCACATCGGGCCCGTTCCCGATCAGGGTCGCGCCCTTGACCGGCGCCCCCACCTTGCCGTCCTCGATCTTGTAGGCCTCGCTGGCGCTGAACACGAACTTGCCGCTGGTGATGTCCACCTGGCCTCCGCTGAAGGAGACCGCATAGAGGCCGCTCTTCACCGATCGCAGGATCTCGGCGGGGTCCTCCTCGCCGGCCAGCATGAAGGTGTTCGTCATGCGCGGCAGGGGGAGGTCGGCGTAGCTCTCCCGGCGTCCGTTGCCGGTGGGCTCGACTCCCATGAGCCGGGCGTTGAGCCGGTCCTGCATGTAGCCGACCAGGATGCCGTTCTCGATCAGCACGTTGCGGCCGCTCGCGGTCCCCTCGTCGTCGACGTTGATGGAGCCGCGGCGTCCGGGTAGGGTGCCGTCGTCGATCACCGTGACGCCCTCGGAGGCCACGCGTTCGCCCAGGCGATCGCTGAAGGCCGAGGTCTGCTTGCGGTTGAAGTCGCCCTCGAGGCCGTGGCCCACGGCTTCGTGGAGCAGGATGCCGGGCCAGCCCGGTCCCAGCACCACGTCCAGGGTGCCGGCAGGGCAGGGCTCTGCGTCGAGATTCAAGGTGGCGACGCGCACGGCTTCGTCGACGACGCCCTTCCAGGCGTCGGGGGCCATCAGACGTTCGAGCTCATAGCGGCCCCCCATGCCCTGGTAGCCCACCTCACGGTTGCCCTGGGCGTCCTCGACGATCACCTGGGCGTTGAGCCGCACCAGGGGCTGAACGTCCCCCGTCATGCTCCCGTCGCTGTTCGCGATCAGGATCCTGCGGTGTTGCGTAATGACGCTGACGCTTACCTGCTTCACGCGCGAGTCGCTGGCGCGGGCGTAGACGTCCATCTCGCTGATGAGGTCGATCTTCGACTCTACGGGCACCTCGGTGGGCGCCCGCTCGACCGGGTAGAGGTCGTGGCCCGGCAGGGCCGCGGAGCGGACCGCCACGCTTCCGCTGCCGCTGCGCTCGGAGATGGCGCGTGCCGTCGAGGCCGCGAGCTTCAGGCTGTCGAGAGTGATCTCGTCCGAGTGAGCGTAGCCCTGGCGCTCGCCGCTCTGGGCCCGCACGCCCACGCCCTGCTCGATGTGGCGGCTGCCGCTCTTGACGATGCCTTCCTCGAGGGCGACCGAGTCCTGGGCCGTGTACTCGAAGAAGAGGTCGGCGTGATCGACCTCGCGCTCGAGGGTGGTGTCCAGCGCCTGGGAGAGGTTGCGGTCCTCGAGCTCGAAGCGCTCGCGGAAGAAGTCCAGCGCCGCGTCGGAGCTCGAGGGTCTCGGGGATTTGCTCATGGTCTCTTGCTCATGGTCTACTGCTCCAGAAGGTTCGACCGAGCTTAGCGTGGGCTTCGAGCCGCGCCGGAAGCGCTTCGAGGGTTTCGAGAACACGCACGTCGAGGACTTGCAGCCCCAGCTCGCCGGCCGCTGCCAACTCGTCTTCGGGGTCGTCGCCGACGTAGAGGGCATTGCGGATGTCGACGCCCAGCTGCGCGAGCGCGGCCCGGAAGATGCGCGGCGCCGGCTTGCGGGCGCCGCACTGCGCCGGGATCATTATGCAACCGAAAAACTGATCGATTTCGAGCTCTTGCAGGATCTTTGCGAGGCGTTGGTCGAAGTTCGAGACGACGCCCAGACGCAGACCGCGAGCGGACAGGGCCGCGAGGGCGCCGCGTGCGCCCGGGCGCAGGCGCCAGGCCCGCGCTCCGTTGTAGTGCTCGAAGGTGGCCGCGAAGAAGGCGTCGAAGTCGGCGAAGCGCACGCTGCTGTCGGTGGCGAGAAAGGTGCTCCGCACTACGCCTCGCCACCACTCGCGCTCGTGTGCGGCGATCACGTCGGCGTCGTGCTCCAATTCGGTGTAGGCGTCAGAGGTGTAGGCGTCAGAGGTGTAGGCGACGGGCGGCGTGCGCTGCAGCACGCGTGCGAAGGCAGCGTCGAGGCGCGAGGGGCGAAGCTCGACCCCCCACTCGCGGGCGATACGCGCGTAGCTCTCACCGACCGGCTCGCGCAGCTCGATGAGGGTCCCGGTCGCATCGAAGAGCACGGCGAGCAGCGGAGCCGTAGGACGGGCCGGGTGGGCCGCTCGCGTCAAGAGCGGTCTTGCGCGGGCTGGCGCGCTGATGCGATGCGCGCCGATGCGATGAAGGTGGCAGGCAGGTCCCGGTTGCGCGTCACCGGGGCGAAGGTCTCGATGCGCACCGCGGGCAGGCCCGCGCCGTCGAACCAGCCCCGCACCTCGTCGAGCTCGAAGCCCAGGGAAACCACGCCGAGCTCATCGCGCATCCACGCCTGGTCGTGGCGCAGGAAGTCCACGATCACGATTGCGCCGCCCGGGGCCACGATGCGGGCCATCTCGCCCACGGCGTCGGCGGGAGAGGAGAGGTACTGGAGCACCATATGGGCGAAGGCGGCGCCGACCTCGGCGTCGGCGATGGGCAATCGGTGGGCCTCGCCCCGGCGCAGCTCCACCCGCTCGCGGGTGTCGGGCTCGGCGTCGAGCTTTGCCTGGGCGGCCTCCAGCATGCGCGCCGAGTTGTCCACGCCGATCACCCGCAGGCCGAGGCCCGCGAGCTCCTGGGCGAGGATGCCCGTGCCGGTCCCGATGTCGGCGACCTGCTGCCCGGGCTCGACGAGGCGATTCACCGCCCGGGCGCGTAGCAGCTCGTCGTTGAAGACCTTGCGCAGGGCATCCCACTCGGGGCCCACGGCGTCGAAGAAGCTGCGCGAGCGCGCGCCCCGGGCCTCGGTGACCCGGGACAGGGCCGCGGCGTCGCGCTCGGCCGTGGGGTCGCCGCGCAGGTTCTTGGTGACCAGCTGCCAGGCGTCGCGCCAGCAGCCCTCGCTGGGAGGCGTGAAGCGGTAGGAGACGTAAGTCCCGTCCCGGCGATCGACGACCAGACCCGCCTCGCGCAGGATGGCGAGGTGCCGGGATACCCGCGACTGGGCCATCCCCAGCACCTCCATGAGCTCCTGCACCACCAGCTCCTCCTCCTCGAGGAGGCGCAAGATGCGGATGCGCGTGGGGTCGGAGAGGGTCTTGAAGACCTTCTGGAGATCGTTGGCGAGGCTGCTCATGGGCGTCGGATTCCGCTAGCCCGCTACAGGAACCTGGGCTGGGAGAGCTTGCCGCCGATCTCGACCGAGGCCTTTCCCTCGGCGTCGAAGCGGATGCCCATTCGCTGGAAGAGCCCGCGCGTAGCCTGATCCCGGACCACCAGCTCGCCTTTCAGCTCCAGGGGGCTTTCCCCGGTCTGCTCAGCGCGGCCGATGTTTCCGGTGATCTTGCCGGATACGACGGGGCTGTCGATCTCGAAGGACTCCACCACGGCGAGCTGCTCGCCGCCCAGCTGCAGCTCCCCCCGCATGGTCTTGTAGGGGATGCCGACGGGCAGCTGTTCGTGAGCGACGAAGCCTTCTCGGATCTCGAAGCGCAGGGTCCCGTCGGCGCCGCTTTCGCCCACCAGGAGATCGACGTCGGCGTCGACGGTCCCTTCGATCTCCAGACCCGTCGAGGCCGTCGCGAAGGGGATCTTGGCGATCTGCACCTCGCGCAGCGTGCCGTCCCAGCCCCGGGCGGAGCCGAGGATCGCGTTCCCCTGGATGGCGCCCAGGGGACTCTCGAGGTCGATGTGGATGACCGGGCGCATGCGCAGCCACTGCAGGGACCAGCCGGCCCGGAGCACCAGGCGATCGATGTGCAGCTCCTGGCCATCGCTCAGCCGGGCGTCGACGCCCGCGGCCGAGAGTCCCGGCCCCAGCAGTCCCAGGTGCGGCCCGAAGTCCACGAAGGTGATCTGTACGCCCGTCGACTGCTCCAGCTCGTGGCTCAGCCGCTCGCCGAGCTCGTGATAGGGAAAGCCCATGAAGATGAAGAAGCTCGTGAGCAGCAGGCCCGCCAGCGGGACGCCCACGTAGAGCATCGGACGGGGCAGGGGCGCGGTGAGGAGGGAGGAATCGTTGGCCATGGTTACAGGGGCTCGAAGGTGGAGACGTTGAAGGAGACGTCGAGCATGTCGCTCTTGTCCGAGCGTCCCTTGACGCGCAGGCTCTTCACGGTGAGCAGGCGGTCGGAGGCCTCGATCTTGTGCAGGTAGCTCACCGTATCGGTGAGGGTCACCTTCTTGAGCTCCACCTCGACCCGGGTCTCCTTGTATTTCTCGTCGTCGGGAGACTTGCGCTCCTCCATGGAGTCGACCTTCACCGACGACTCCTTCGCCAGGGTCTCGAGCAGGGTGAGGAGGTTGCGGTCGTCCCGGTTGCCGCGGATGCGTTCCTCGACCTTGGAGAGGCGGCCGTTCACCTCGTCGTAGTCCCGGCGCAGGCGAATCATCGAGCCGAGCTGCTGCTCCGCGCTCTCGACCCGGGTGCCGGCACCGCCCGCAAAGGTCAGGATGGGCTGGACCAGACCTACGAAGAGGATCGTCACCACCAGCATGCCGCCCGCGGCCCCGATCAGGACGCGTTCGCGCGGGGAGAGATTGTCCCAGACCGCGAGCAGTCTGCTCCAGAGCTCGCTCACGATGTGCCTCCCAGGTCGTCCAGGCTGATGGTCAGGTTGAAGGTCTTGCCCTTGCCGCGGCGCTGGCTCTTGACCTCCCCCGCGACCTTCGCGCTCGTGAAGGGCGGGGATTGGGCGAGCACGGTCTTGAGTCGATCGGCCGCCTCGTAGCTCTCGCCGAGCACCTTGATCTTGATGATCCGTCCGTCGATGCTGATCTCGTCGAAGCGGACCCGCAGATCCGACGGAACCCGGCGCGAGAGCTCGGCGAGCAGGTCGAGGGCCGAGAGGTTGCTGCCGTAGACACCGAGGAAGTCGGCCCGCTCCCGGGATTCGCGCAGCACCTGGCTCATGGCGGTGACCGGATTCGCGGGCTGCGGCTGGTCCGGGAAGGCTTCGCTGTAGAGTCGCGCTGTCTCCGTCTCGGCGCGCTTGGCCCGCCGCGATTCGAGGGACACCGAGGTCGTGAAGGTCGCACAGCCGAGCAGGGCCGCCACGCCGGCCAGCACCGCCGTGGTGCGCAGGTCCTTGCCGAAGAACTGGCGCAGGTCGGTCCGGTAGGCGAACTCCTCGCGCCTCAGGTTCATGCGGGTGCGGCTCTCCGCGGTGGCGCGCAGCGCCAGGGCGAAGGCTGGTGCAAAGAGCAGCGGGTCGCCGCCGGAGAGGATGGCCGCGCGTTCCGGGTCCTCCGGCGGGGCGAGGCAGCGGGCGGCGACGCCGACCCGCTCGCTGAGGAAGTCGTCGATTCCGGGCAGCTTGGCCGTGCCGCCGAAGAGCGTGATGGCAGCGACCGCCGTTTCGGAGGATTCCAGGGTGCGGACCATCTCGCGAGCGATGCGGTCGACCACCGCCACCGCGCGAGGCGTGGACGCCGCCCCGGCGATTCCTTCCTCGCACTTCGCCCGCTCGGCCTCGTCGAGGCTGCAGCCCCGATCCTCCGCAATGGCGTGGGTGATGGCTTCACCGCCCACGGAGATGCTGCGGGCGCCCACGGCCCGGCCGTCCTGGAGCAGGCACAAGCTCGTCTTGCGGTGACCCAGGTCGACCAGCAGGCGATCGCCCGGCAGGTCGAAGAGGGCGGGCAGGTTTCCGAGGACGAGCCCCTCGCCCACGAGCACCCGCGGATCGATGGCGGCCTCGCGCAGCGAGTCGAGGCAGCTCGAGATCTCGCGGCGCTGGGTGATGCTGGCGACGACGCGGCCCTGCTTCCCCTCGCCTCCGACCAGCTCCCAATCCACGATCACATCCTCGAGCGCGAAGGGGATCTCGCCCTCCACCTCGAAGGGGACCGCGGTGGCGAGCTTCTTGCGGTCGCGGAAGGGGAAATCCAGGCGCCGGGTGGAGATGCGTTCTCCCGCGATGGCGCAGACGACGTGCTCCGCCGGCAGCTGATGCAGCTTGAGGAAGCGCCGCAAGAGGTCCGCCAGCTCGGCGTCGTCTCCGCCGCGGGGCTGCAGGCGCAGCTGCTCGGCCTCGATGCCCCGGAGGGTCTGGCGCAGCACTACGGCCTTGATGCTGTGAGCCCCGACGTCGAGCCCGAGTACCTTTTTCATCATCATCGGCATTTCGAATCGCAATCCCTTCACAGAGCCGGCGCGGCCCCGCTCGACTCCTAGCGAAGCCGCCAGGATAGCAAGCGAGGCTCCGCAAAGGACTCGAAGCTCACTACCGCCTCGGCGCTCCGTTCGATTTCTCCCACCCGGGCTCGGGACACCACCGTGAAGGTCCGCGAGATGGCCGGCAGCCTCACGGGCGGGAACAGCTCTCCCTCGAGGTTCGCCTCCGCCAGGGTTCTACATCGGTCGGGATCCTTCTCCGTCGCACTGCAAAAGATCGAGCCCTCTTCGCGGTAGCGGAGAATCTGCCGCACCTCGTCCTCGCCGAGGAGGCGGCGGCTTGCCTCGGTGCCGTGGGAGGCGCTGGCGAGCACGTGGGGCGGGGCGCTGTTGATGTCGACGCCAAAGGCCCCCGTGAAGGGGTAAACGGTCACATAGGGCTTCAGCGCTTCCGCTAGCGCTGTATCGAAGCCCTCTACGAGGCTCAGCTCGTGCACGCTCATCAAGGGGCGGTTGGCCGCCCGGTAGGGCGGATCTTGATCCAGGTAGTAGCTGTCCTCGTCGCCGCCCGTGTGGCTCGTTTCGTCCGAGTCGAGGTAGTCGAGGAGGCTCCGGGCGAGCTCCCGGGCGTCGTAGGACTCCTGCTCCTCGAGCTCGTCCATGTCGTTGGTGACGTGCTCGAAGAACTCCACCAGGAATTCCTCGGCGCTGGGGTGAGCCTCCAGCTCCTTCGTCTCCTTGTTGCGCTTCATCAGGGAGTTGAGGTTCAGGCGGGTGCCCGAGCTCGCGATCTGGATGCGGAGCGTGCCGCCGCTGGGCGTCACGATCTCGTAGTCGCCGGCCCGAACCGAGAGGTCTTCGGTGCTGTCGCCGATGGGAGTCTCCGGCAGGTCCTCGCCCACGAGCTTGGAGATCTTGAGCAGGGTCTGGCCCGCGAGGATTCCCGTGGCGATCTGCACGCCGCCCCGGGCCAGGGCCTCGGCGCTCGCCAGGTTCTCGCGGTTCCGGACGATCATCCGGTCCATCACCGCGCGCCGCGTGAAGGTCACGACGGCGGCCGAGAGAACCAGCGCCAGGATGAGCACCATGGCGAGGACGACTCCCGACTTGCGGTCCCGGACGGCCATCAGTGACAAGCCTCGGGGACGGGGCTCGGAGCGAAGGGCCAGTCGTCGATGTTCATTTGCAGTGTGGCGGCGAAGTCGATGCCGGCCTCTACGGCCAGGACTTGGAGCAGCGATTGGTCGATCTCGGCACCGGCAAGGGCGAGACACTCGCCGATCGTCATGGCGCCTGCCTCCTCGCCGAGCCCGTCTTCGTTGGCCTCGTCCTCCACCCTTGGCAGGAGCAGCGCCATCTCGATGGGTCGCAGGGGAAGTACCACCCGACGCGTGTAGATCGTCGACTTTTCGGGGTCGAAGTCGTCGGGGTCCTCTCCCTCCGCCAGCATTGCGACCTCGATGCGGACCGAGATGGGAAGCTGGCCGGAGCGGGCGATGAGGGACGAGTCCCAGTCCGCCACCTCACCGCCGGTCTCGTCGTAGAAATAGAGGGCAAAGTAAGCCAGACCATCGGCGAGCAGGAAGGCCCGCTCGTCGTCGGCTTCGGGAAAGCTGCGGTCGAGGGCGTCGGGCAGCCGCGGAAAGATCCGGCGCCGCAGCTCGTAGCCGCGCTCTTCTTCTTCTTCGTTAAGGCTGTCGTGAAGGGTGTAGGTGACCATGACCAGATCCGAGCTGTGCCCCTCGTCGCTGCGGGTGCGGTAGCCGCCGCGCACGAACTTGATGCGATCGGAGCCTTCGAGCCCCAGGTCGCTCTCACCCAGGAAGATCCAGGGGTGATCCAGGGGATCCATCTCCGGCGGCTTCTGGAGCAGGACCGTGGACTCGAGGTCCCGGGCGACGCGGTCGAGGATCGCGACGGCGTGTCGGGCCTTCTCGGTCCGATCCGCGGCGATGAGCACCGCAGAGGAGAGCTGCATCTGGAAGCCCAGGGCGGTGGCGATGACGAGGGCCGTGAGCGCCACGGCGGCGAGCACCTCGAGGAGGGTGAAGCCCCCTCGCGAGATCGGCGTGGAGCCCGTGCTCCCGTGGGAGTGCTTTTCAGCGGACCGGCTCAAGGTCTATCCTCGTCTATCAGCTCGTCCTCGTCCCGTTCGTCTTCGTCCTCGCCGTTGGCCTCTTGCCCGTCTTCGTTCCCCTGCTGGAGCGCGCCGACATCGAGGCTCGCGCCCTTACTCTCGATGAAGCGCCTCCAGGCCTCGCGGTCGAAGGCGAAGGTCTCGCGCACGACGCTGTGTTCCTCGACCCCTTCCTGCCACGCCACCTCGACCCGGATCGTGCGCAGAAACTGGAGGCCGGCTTCCTGCTCAGCCGCGATCAGTCCCGCGAGCCCGCCGACGGACTCCTCGCCCTCGGCGACGAACTCGCTGATCGCGATGCGAATGATGAGGTCCTCCTCCTCGATCTCTTCGTCAGTCAGCTCGAGGGGGTCCGCCATGATCAGCGCGGACTCGATCTGGGCGAGCTGCTCGTCGGCGACCAGGGAGGCCCGGATCTGGCGCAGGTTCTCGCCCTCGCTGCGCAGGCCGCGGAGCGCGCCGGTGGCGATCACGGTGTACCAGATCCCCAGGATCGCGACTGCGGCGAGGACCTCGAGGAGGGTGAACGCGGTGCTGCGATCCCGGGCGGTCGCGGGCTTCACCTCGGCCTTCATCGCGGGCTTCATCTCGATCTTCATCGCGGGCTCACTCGACTTCCGTCTCATAGCGAATCCGCACCGACTCGAGCAGGGGCAGCACGTCCAGGGTCACCCCGAAGCCGTCCGCGTCGGTGATGACGATCTGGGCCGGATCCGTCGTGCCGTCGCCTTCGAATACGACCGCCACGGAGCCCTCGTCGAACCAGCCCTCGTAGGTCTCGACTCCGTCGAAGTAGAGGGTCTCGTGCAGCCAGTGGTCGCGGCCGAACTGGTTCGGGATCGGCACGTAGGCGCGCTCCTGTTCTTCCGGCGGCTTCAGGGAGAGGAACTCCTGGCGGCTCGGGGGGATCTCCTCCGGCGCGACCCACTCGTCATCGATCAGGGGCTCGGTCTCCTCGTCCTCCGCCTCGTCGAAGGCGGATACGAACCATTCGATGTGGTACGCGCCGCGGTCCACGTCGATCAGGACCCGGTGGGGCTTGCCCGTCATGACCGCGCGTTGTCGCGCAAGCTGGAGCCGCGCCGACAGGTTCTGGGCCTCGTCGCGGCGGATCGCGCCGCTGGTCACGCTGAGGCCGGGCAGGACCATGGCCATGAGGAAGCTCATGATGAGCACCACGGCCATGATCTCGATGAGCGTGAAGCCCGCGCGCGAAGGGGACACCCGCGGCAATCGTCTATTCCTGGCGGTCCTGTTCGCTCCAGTTCTTGATGTCATCTTCGTTGCCAGCGACCTCGTCGGGGCCAGAGGAAGAGATGTCGACGGCGTGCGGATTGTTCGTGCCCGGATTGGCGTAGACGAAGGAGTTCTCCCACGGGTCCCGCAGGGCCTCCGATTTCTTCAGGTAGCCGCCGGGCGGGTAGTTCTTTGCGTTGGCGGGCTTGCGGATGAGTGCGTCCAGGTCCTCGGGGTACTTGGAGTTGTCCATGCGGTAGAACTCGAGGGCGCTCTCGATCTGGGCGATCTTGGCGCCCGCCGCCGTAGCGCGGGCGACGTCGACCTGGCGGAAGACGTTCACGCCGACGAGGCCCATGAGCAGCCCCATGATGAGCACGACGGCCATGATCTCGATGAGTGTGAATCCGGCGCTCCGTCGGCGCCGGCGAGGCTCCTGGTCTGCGATTGGGTCTGCGATTGGGTCGCCGGGCGGGTCGCTGGCCCGGTCGAGGGGGGGAAGGCTGGACATTTCGGTTTTCTCCTCTCAGCTCAGGGAGTTCGTGATCTGCATCAGCGGCATGAGCGTCGCCATGATGATGACGAGTACGATGCCCACCATGAGCAGGATCAACATGGGTTCGAGCAGGGCCGTGAGCCGCGAGATGGTGTTCTCGACCTGCTCGTCGTAGGTGTTCGCTACCTTGATCAGCATCTGGTCCACCTCGCCGCTTCGCTCACCCACCTCGATCATCGTAGTGACGAGAGGCGGAAACTCGCCGCTGGCTCGCAGCGGGGCCGCGATGCTCGCTCCTTCCACGATGCTCGTTCGGGCGTTCGTGATGGCCTCCCCGATGACCTTGTTGTTGGCCACGTGGCGCGAGATCTCGAGGGCCTGCACGATGCCGACGCCGCTGGAGAGCAGGGTGGAGAGGGTTCGGCTGAAGCGCGCGATGGCGAGCACCCGCACGATGCGGCCGACGATGGGGAGCTTGAGCGCGACCGTGTCGTAGACGGCCCGGCCCCGCTCGGTCGCAATGACCGAGCGGAAGGCGAAGCCGAAAGCGACCAGGCCCAGCAGCATCGCCCACCACCAGTTTCGCGCGAAGTCCGAGCCGGCGATGATCCAGCGCGTGTAGAAGGGCAGCTCCTGGTCGAGGGAGAGGAGCAGGCCGGTGATCTGGGGCAGGACGACCGTGACGAGAGCGGCGACGACCAGCCCCGCGAAGAGCAGCATCACCGCTGGATAGATGAGGATGGAGCTCACCTTGTTCGACAGGGAGACCTGGCTCTCCAGGTAGTCGGCGATGCGCTCGAGGACGACGTCCAGGGCGCCGCCGGCCTCTCCGGCGCGAATCATGCTCACGAAGAGGGTGTCGAACTGGCCCGTGTTCTGCATGGCGTCGGCCAGGGAGGCGCCCTCGTTCACCCGGTCGCGCACATCGCCCATGACGGCCTCGAGGTGCGCGTGCTCGATCTGCTGCACGAGGGCATTGAGGGACTCGACCAGGGGAATCCCGGCGCCCACCAGGGTCGAGAGCTGCCGGGTCGCGACGGCGCGCTCCATGGCGGGGATGCGGCGGAGAAAGCTGAGGTCGATGGAGAAGCCCCGACCCTCTTCGCGGGGACCGGTGCTGCGGCGGGCTGCCTGCTGGGTCTCGTTGATGTCGGTGAGGAAGATCCCGTCCTGGCGCATCCTGGCTCGCGCGGCGGCCAGATTCTCGGCGCTCAGCGTGCCCTTGGTGGACTTGCCGGCGGTGGTCATGCCCTTGTATGCGTAGAGCGGCAAGGCTCGTCGATCCCCTCTTGCTGGTGGAGTGATTCTCTCGCTTCCGGTCTCAGGCCCGGCTCCGGATCCGACTCCCGTCAGACCTGGTCGACGCTTCCCTCTTCTTCGGTGGCCCGCAGCACCTCGGCCACGGAGGTGACGCCCTGCACGACCTTCCGGGCGCCGTCGTATCGCAGGGTGTGCATTCCCTTGGACATCGCCATCTTCTTGATGGTCTTGGAGTCGATGTTGCGCGACACCATTCCGCGGATGTCGTCGTCGACCAGCATCATCTCGAAGATCCCCTGGCGACCCCGGTAGCCCGTTTGGTTGCAATTGGAGCAGCCCACGGCGCGGTAGACCGTCACCGGATTCCCGCTCGGGCGTACCCCGATCTCGACCAGCTCCTGGTCCGGAGCCGTGTGGGCCTCGCGGCACTCGATGCACAGCACGCGCACGAGGCGCTGGGCCAGGACGGCGACCAGGGAGGAGCCCACCAGGAAGGGCTCGATTCCCATGTCGACCAGGCGCGTGATGGCGCTGGCCGCGTCGTTGGTGTGCAGGGTCGAGAGCACCAGGTGGCCGGTGAGCGAGGCCTGGATGGCGATCTCCGCCGTCTCCCGGTCACGGATCTCCCCCACCAGCACCACGTTGGGGTCCTGGCGGAGGATCGAGCGCAGGCCCGCCGCAAAGGTGAGACCGATGCGTGCGTTCACCTCGATCTGGCCGATCCCGGGCTGCTGGATCTCCACGGGATCTTCGATGGTGATGATGTTCTTGTCGGTGTCGTTGATCGTCGACAGGGCGGCGTGGAGCGTGGTGGTCTTGCCGCTGCCCGTGGGCCCGGTGACCAGGAAGATGCCGTTGGGGCGCTTGACGATGCGCTCGAGCACGTCCATCTGATTCTGGCCGAAGCCGAGGCCCGACAGATCCAGCAGCTCCTGGGTGTCGGGCAGCAGGCGCATCACGAGTCGCTCGCCGAAGGACACCGGCAGGGTAGAGAGGCGCACGTCGTAGTCGCGCCCCGCGATCTTGAGCCGGATGCGGCCGTCCTGGGGCAGGCGCTTCTCGGCGATATCCAGGCTGCCCATGATCTTGATACGCGACGCGATGCTGGCCTGGAGCGAGCGGGGCAGGGGCTTCATGGGCTCGTAGAGCACGTCGTCGATGCGGAAGCGGACCCGGATGTCCTTCTCCATGGGCTCGATGTGGATGTCGCTGGCGCGCTCCTTCACGGCGTGCTGCAGCAAGGAGTTCACGAGCCGGATGATGGGCGCGTCGTCGGTGGCCTCCAGCAGATCCTGGGGCTCGTTGCCGATCACCGTCGCCAGCGCGTCGAGGTCGTCGTTCGCCTCCTCGGCGAGCTGATCCGTCGCGGTGGGGCCCTGGTCGTAGACCATGTTGATGGCCGCGAGGATCGCGCGTGGAGTCGCGAGCTCGAGCGCGATCTCGGCGCCGTCGAAGACCATGCGCAGATCGTCCAGGGGAGCCGCCTCGAGGGGCGCCGCGGTGGCGACGCGGACGACGCCCACGGCCGGGTCGCCGCCGAGGGGTAGCAGCCGATGCTGCTTCGCAAA
Source organism: Deltaproteobacteria bacterium (assembly GCA_019310385.1). Classification (GTDB taxonomy): domain Bacteria; phylum Myxococcota_A; class UBA9160; order UBA9160; family UBA4427; genus JAFDEK01. Next base: position 29,826 of record JAFDEK010000018.1, on the reverse strand, counting down.
GGTGATGGGGACGCGTAGGGCGTATTCCTCGTCGACGTCGTCGAGGCCCAGCTCGCTGCGCATGGGCAGGTCGAGCTGGCTCGCCATGGCGCCCAGCACTTCCTCGGAGTTGAGCATGCCCTCTTCGACGAGAACGTCCGCGAGGCGCTGCTGGGTCTCGGCCTGGCGCTGGCGGGCGAACTCGAGCTGCTCGGGCTCGAGCCGGGTCGTGCGCACCAGCACCTCGCCGAACTCGAGGGAGTCCGCTTGTTGGATGCCCTCGCTCACGGCGCCTCCGTGTCCACGCCGTCCGGATCTCTGGGGATCACGGTCAGCTGGGGGTTGAGCTCCATGGCGCGCTCGAGCAGGCGCGAAGCCGATCGGGCCTCCCGCTGGGTCTCGAAGGGGCCGATCTGGATCTCGAAGTGGATCTGGCCGTCCTCGACACGGCTGACCAGGGTGGCGTCGTAGCCCCAATCGATGATCTCGGTGAGGGCCGCCGAGGCGCTGGTCTCGTCATCGGGCAGGGCGGCGCTGAGCCCGTAACGCGGGCCGGCGGCGAGCGCCGCCTGCAGCTGGAGCGCGGCGGCCTCGGCCTCGAGGTGCTCGACCTCGATCTGGCTCATGCGCTCGAGGGGGTAGCGGGCCCGGTGGTTGACCAGCTCCCGTGCGAGCTGCATGCTGAGCCCACTCTCGGAGGTGAGGTCGACGGTGTCTTCGTAGAGCTCCGCCCCGATGGTGCGCTTGGTGAACTCCTCCCGCTTGCGGATGGTCTCCGATTCGAGGTCCTCGGCGCCGCGCACGATGTGGGGGGTGAGGAAGACCAGCAGGTTGATCTTGCGGGTCTTGTCCTCGGTGACCTTGAAGAGCCAGCCCAGGACGGGGATGTCGCCGAGCCAGGGGACCTTGCTCTCGATGTCGTCGACCTGCTCGCTGATGAGGCCGCCGATCACCACAGTCTCGCCGTCGTTCACCACCACGGTGTTCTCGATGCGGCGGCTACTGAGGGCAACACCCACCTCCGTGGCTTCGCCCGTTTCCGCCGTCAGGGCATCGTTCACCGCCGTGATCTCCTGGAAGATCTTGAGGCGCACGGTGTTGCCCTCGCTGATCTGGGGCGTCACGCGCAGGGTGACGCCGATGTCCTGTCGCTCGACGTTGACCGAGCTCGCCAGGCCCGTGACCGCGCCCGTGGCCTGATTCACCCGGCTCGTGATGATGGGGATGTTGTTGCCGATGCGGATCTCCGCCTCCTCGTTGTCGGAGGTCAGGATGTGGGGCGCGGAGACGATGTTGACCAGGTTCGCGGCCGCCGAGGCGTGCATCTCGGCGGTGAACTGATGACTGCCGCTGTCCTTGAGGAGCGAGAGCAGCGGCGCCGCGGTGCCCCCGCTGGCCGCCGTGGCGGCGATCCAACTGATGTCGCCGTTGGTCCCTTCGTACACGCCCGAGAAGCCCAGCTCGAGGGCGTCACTGACGTCGACTTCCATGATGAGGGCCTCGACGAGCACCTGGGGCCGCGAGATATCGAGCTGCTCGATCACCTGCAGCAGGGTCTCGTAGGCCTCCTTGCTGGCCTGGATCACCAGGGAGTTGGTGGCGGGGTCGGCGTTGATGCTGATCTTTCCCTCGACCAATGGCGAGACCACCGAGCGCAGGGCCTGGGGCGCTGCGGCGCCGGTCCTGCCGGGGCCGGCGGCGGCGCCGCTCCTTCCCGAGACCAGGCCCGTGAGGGTCTTCGAGAGCTCCTCGGAATCGGCGTGCTTGAGGTAGTAGACGTGGATCCGGCCGCCGCCCACGACGGGAACGTCGAGCTTGCGCACCAGGTCGCGGATGTCGCCGAGCTGGGCCCGCGCGGCCATGACGATCAGGGAGTTGGTGCGGTCGTCGGTCATGATGCGGACCTCGCCGCGCTGCACCGTCGCGAGGTCTGCGGACTTGCCGGCGGTCGCCGCGGTGGATTTGCGCCGGCTCGCGCGACTGCGCCGCGCCGCGGCGGCCGACTTGGCCCCGCCCGTCGTGACGCTGGCGCCGTAGATTTCGGAGATCTGCTGGCCGAGGGTCGTCGCGTCGGCGTAGAGGATCTTGATGACCGCGAGCTCCTCCTTGTGGGTTTCGACGTCGATGGCATCGAGGATGCCCAGGAGGCGCCGGATGTTCGCCGCGGTGTCGGTCAAGATGATGGTGTTGGTCGGCGCGTAGGCGACCATCGAAGCGTCCTTGGAGACCAGGGGCTTGATGGTGGCCGTGATGGCGTCGGCGTCGATGTAGAGGAGCGGAATCAGGCGCGTGACGAAGTGATCCCGGTTCGCGCTGGCGCGATCGTCCTTTATAGTCTCGATGCTCGATTCCTTGGCGTCGCGTACGGGGATGATCTTCATCACGCCGCCCGGGCCAGGCACGGCGGTGAAGCCCTTCACCTTGAGCACCGACTCGAAGACCGCATAGGCTTCTTCGGACGTCACCGGCGTGGGAGAAACGATGGTCACGCGGCCGCGCACGCGGTCGTCGTAGATGAAGTTCTTCCGCGTGAGCTTCGCGATGGTGTCGATGATCACAGTGAGCTCGACGTCGTCGAAGTCGAGCTGCACGAGACCGTCGCTGCGCTCGATGGTCGGGGTTTCCGCGTCCCGTGTCTGGGCCGCGCTGCTTCCCCCGAGCGCCAGCGCCGCCAGCAGCGCGCCGATGGTGACGGCGCTCCCCCCCTGCATCTTCTTCATCATGCCTCTCATTTCGCTCTCGGGCTCCAAGGGCTCAGTCTCCGCCGATCTGGCTGAGCAGCGTCGCGAGCTCCGCGGCGTTCTTCTTGATGATCCGTTCCCCGCCATCGTCGCCCATGACGGTTAGCTCGAATTCCTCGGCGCGCTGCAGCTCGCCGAGCACCTTGCTGCTCGCGGACGGGTTCGTGATCTCGATGCCGTTGAGGCCCTTGATAACGTCTCCGTCGCTGAGCCCCATCTTCTCGTACATGCTGCCTTCCTTGATGGCGCTGACCCGAACGCCATTCATCTGCCCCTCGGCGTCGTAGCTCGGCAGCAGGCGGGCATCCGAGAAGAGCTGTCGCGCGCTGCGCGGGTCGGCGTTCTCGTCCTGAAGCTCCTTGAGCCGCTCCGCCAGGGGGCTCGAATTCCGCGGCGGGCGCTTCGCCGAGCGCCGGGTGGGCGGCGAAGCGGGCCGGGAAGCAGCCCTCTTGGTCTTCGCGCCGGGGTCGTCCTCGAGCAGCAACTCTTCCTTGCGCGCGCCATTCTGCAGAATGACGCGGCGCCGTTCGATGGCTGCGACGGTGACGCGCTCGTGATTCTCCAAGACATCGCCCACCAGCACGACCTGGTGCTCTCGGTTGGAGGTGTCGAGGATCGCGGCGCTGGCGAGGGTGAGGTCCGGCGAGGCCGTCGTGCCCAGCAGCTTCAAGGGAAGCCGCGTCTCCTCGAGCTCCGGCTCGACCTCGACCGGCGGCGCGACGGGTGGGGCCGCCGCCACACGGGCCCCGAAAAGGTTGCGATCGATGATGGACTTGCGCTCTTCCCAGTCGGGGGATCGGTTCGCCGACACGGCCGGACCGGCAGCCACAACCTGCTGAAGTGGCAGCAGGAGGTTGCCGGCAAACTGGTTGACCACCTGGGCTGCGAAGAAGCAGCTCAGCGTGAACAGAGCCACGTTGGCGATGCGAATGCCCAATCGGCCCATCCGGCCAGAATCCCCTCCGCGGTCCACTGTTGGGAACAGTGGACTGCAAGGCCTCGATCCTCACTTCGTTCGGCGATGGAGCTTCGGCACGAGCCAGCCCATCGGTGCAGCCTCGACGGCGACCGATCGGCACGGGCGACTCCCCCCACGAACACCCACACGGACTAAGCGGAGCAGTATAGCCTCCCCGCGTGGCGTCTCAAATCAAAGCTTCGCGATTTCAGGGGGTTACTGCCGCTCCTTCGCCTTCGTCACACCCTATCGGTGATCCGCCCTCTGATCTTGTGGACCCCACGCGAGGATCTCTCGTTCCTGATGCATCGAACTGCATCGAAGGACGAACCCCGAGGGGATCCGGGGGAACCGGGTGCTGCGCATCGCCTGCACGGCGGCTGCGATCCGGAACCCGGTCCGAGCGGGCGTTCGGGGCCTACAGTCGGGGCTTTTCTGCTGCCGCCCCGTTGACAAGGGCGCGACTGGCTCAAGCTTTGGCGCCGATTCGCAGCGAGGGCGAAGAAGCGAGCCCTGGGAGGCAGGTGAGAACGATATGGCACAAACAGGCAAGATCATCGGAATCGATCTCGGAACGACGAACTCGGTAGTCGCGGTGATGGAGGGCGGGCAGCCCACCGTGATCGCGAACGAGGAAGGCGGCAGGACGACCCCTTCGGTGGCGGGCTTCACCGACGAGGGCGAGCGCCTCGTGGGCGCCATCGCCAAGCGGCAGGCCGTCACGAATCCCGAGCGGACGATCTACTCCATCAAGCGCTTCATGGGCCGACGCCTCAGCGAGGTGCCCGAGGAGACGCGGCTGGTTCCCTACGCGATCGAGGGCGGCAAGGACGGGGCGGCCCAGGTGGTGGTGGACGGCAAGACCTTCACGCCGCCGGAGATCTCCGCCATGACCCTCGCCAAGCTCAAGACGGCCGCCGAGGCCCACCTGGGCGGCGAAGTGGCGGGGGCCGTGATCACAGTGCCGGCCTACTTCAACGACGCCCAGCGCCAGGCCACCAAGGACGCGGGCAAGATCGCGGGCCTCGATGTCAAGCGCATCATCAACGAGCCCACCGCGGCGGCCCTCGCCTACGGCCTCGACAAGCAGGAGGACGAGAAGATCGCCGTATTCGATTTCGGCGGCGGCACCTTCGATATCTCCATCCTCGAGGTGGGCGAGAACGTGGTCGAGGTGAAGGCCACCAACGGTGACACGCACCTGGGCGGCGACAACCTCGACCAGCGCGTCATCGAGTACCTGGCCGCGGAGTTCAAGAAGGACCAGGGCGTCGACCTCACCCAGGATCCCATGGCGGTGCAGCGCCTGCGCGAGGCTGCCGAGAAGGCCAAGATCGAGCTCTCGAGTGCCCAGTCCACTGACATCAATCTTCCCTACATCACCGCCGACCAGTCCGGTCCCAAGCACCTCACCCTGAAGCTCAGCCGGGCGAAGTTCGAGCAGCTGGTGGACGATCTGGTCGAGCGCACCCTCGAGCCCTGCCGCCAGGCCCTCAAGGACTCGGGGCTCTCCCCGTCGGAGATCGACGAGGTGGTGCTCGTCGGCGGCTCGACCCGGATGCCCCTGGTCCAGGCCAAGGTGAAGGAGCTCTTCGGCAAGGAGCCGAATCAGTCGGTGAACCCCGACGAGGTAGTGGCCGTCGGCGCGGCGGTTCAGGGCGGCGTCCTCGCGGGCGACGTCAAGGACGTGCTCCTGCTCGACGTGACCCCTCTCTCCCTGGGCATCGAAACCCTCGGCGGGGTGATGACCAAGCTCATCGAGCGCAACACGACCATTCCCACGCGCGCCCAGCAGGTTTTCTCCACCGCCTCGGACAGTCAGCCCCAGGTCGAGATCCGGGTGTTGCAGGGCGAGCGGGAGATGGCCAACGACAACCGCGAGATCGGCCGCTTCTTCCTGGACGGCATTCCGCCGGCGCCGCGGGGCGTTCCCCAGGTCGAGGTCACCTTCGACATCGACGCCAACGGGATCCTCTCGGTGGGCGCCGAGGACAAGGCCACGGCCCGGGAGCAGTCGATTCGCATCGAAGGCACCGGCGGCCTCTCGGGCGATGAGATCGACCGCATGGTGAACGAGGCCGAGTCCCACGCCTCGGAGGACAAGGACCGCCGCGAGTCCATCGAGAAGAAGAACAACCTCGACTCGATGATCTACCAGGCGGAGAAGACGCTGAAGGAGAGCGCCGACGCTCTCGACGAAGGGGAACGCGCGAGCCTCGAATCGGTTCTCGCCGACGCCAAGAAGGACCTCGAGTCGGACGACCCTGCCCAGATCGAGGCCGCGTATCAGCGGGTCGAGACGGAGCTCCACAAGGTCGCCGAGAAGATGTACAAGGCTCAGGCCGAGGGCGCGACGGCCGACGCGGCCGGCGGGCAGCCGGAAGACGGGCCCCAGGCCGGCGCCGAGGATGTGATCGACGCAGAGTTCACGGAGGAGAAGGACAATTCCTGATCCGGCAGGCAGCGATCCGCTCGCTGAGTTCTTCGGGGAGTATCCGGATCGCCTTCGCGGCGACTGCTGGCATCCAGCGGTCGATATCTTCGAGACGGAAGCGGCGGTTCTCGTGCGGGTCGAGATCTCCGGCGTGCGCGGGGAAGACTTGCGAGTGAACATGGACGGTGACCTGCTCCGCGTCAGCGGGGTGCGTCAGGTGCCCGTGCAGTCGGACGTGCGCCGGCTCCATCAGATGGAGATCGCCTTCGGACCCTTCGAGCGCGCCATCCGCATCGCGGTCCCCTTCGACCGGGAGCAGGTGAGCGCGCATCTCGAAGATGGGTTCCTACTGGTCAGCCTGCCGAAGTCCGGCGCAAAGCCCAGGCAAATCGAGGTTGAGACCGCGTGAGCGACGAACGAGACGACGAGCGCAGCGACCCGCCCGGAGCCCAGGACGAGGAGCCCGGGAAGGGGCCGGTGCGCCCTGAGTCCTTCTCCTCCCCCGGCGGCCGGACCGAGATCGTGGTCGGGAGCGGCGAAGAGCCCCACGACGTCGAGGAGGTGGTCGACCTGCCCGAGGAGCTGCCGATTCTTCCGCTGAAGAATACGGTGCTCTACCCCTACCTGGTGTCGCCCCTGCTGGTCAATACGCCGCGCTCGCGCAGCCTCATCGACGAGGTGCTGGTGCGGCCCGATCGTCTGTTGGTCTGCTCGGCGGTGAAGCACCCCGTGGAGGGGAGCCCCGGGCCCGACGACGTCTATCGCGTGGGAACGGTCCTGCGCGTCGCGAAGATGATCAAGTTCCCCGACGAGTCCTACCGGCTACTGGTACAGGGCGTCGCGCGGGTGACCATCGAGGACTTCGTGAGCTCCGACCCCTTCTTGCGCGGGCGCATCCGCGTGCGCGAGGACGCGGGAGACCTCGAGTCGGTCGAGACCACCGCGCTCATGCGCAACGTGAGCCAGCAGTTCGCGAGCCTCGTCTCCGAGAGCCCGCGCCTCTCCGGCGAGCTGCAGGTGCTGGCCCTCAACCTCGAAGATCCGTCCAAGCTCGCCGACCTGGTGGCCTCGAACCTCGACTTCGACGTGGCGGGCAAGCAGGAGGTGCTCTCCGCGACCAGCGTGCCCGAGCGGCTCAAGGTGGTGCTGGCCCAGCTCAACCGCCAGAGCGACGCCCTCGAGATCGAGACCGAGATCAAGGAGAAGGTGCAGACCGAGATGGGTCGCACCCAGCGCGACTACATGCTGCGGCAGCAGCTCGAGGCGATCCGCAAGGAGCTCGGGGAGGCCGAGGACGACAAGGCGGAGATGGAGCGGCTGAAGGAGCGCATCGAGGCCGCCGGCATGTCCGAGGAGGGCGCCAAGCAGGCCAACCGCGAGCTCGAGCGTATGAGCCAGACCCCGCCGGCCGCGGCCGAGTACAGCGTCATCCGCACCTATCTCGAGTGGATGACCGAGGTGCCCTGGTCCAAGACCTCCGAGGATCGCCTCGACGTTGCCGAAGCCCGGCGCATCCTCGACGAGGACCACTACGGCCTCGAGAAGGTGAAGGACCGCATCGTCGAGTTCATCGCAGTGCTCAGCCTCAAGCGCGAGCTCAAGGGGCCGATCCTCTGCTTCGTCGGGCCGCCGGGGACGGGCAAGACCTCCCTGGGCCGCTCCATCGCTCGCGCCCTGGGCCGGGAGTTTGCGCGCATCTCCCTGGGCGGGGTGCGGGACGAGGCCGAGATCCGCGGCCATCGCCGCACCTACGTGGGGGCGCTGCCGGGACGCTTCATCCAGAGCCTGCGCAAGGCCGGGACCCGCAACCCCGTGATCGTGCTCGACGAGCTCGACAAGGTGGGGGCGGACGGCCGGGGCGACCCTTCTTCGGCCCTGCTCGAGGTGCTCGATCCCGAGCAGAACATCGAGTTCAGCGATCACTACATCGAGGTGCCCTTCGATCTCTCCCAGGTGCTCTTCATCGCCACGGCGAACCTGATGGATCCGGTTCCGGCGGCCCTGCGCGATCGCATGGAGGTGATCGAGCTGCCCGGCTACACCCTCGAGGAGAAAGTGGAGATCGCCAAGCGCTTCCTCGTGCCGCGGCAGGTCGCGCAGAACGGCATCGCCGAGGTGGATTTCGAGCTGCCCGACGAGACCCTGCACGTGCTCTGCGAGAGCTACACCCGCGAGGCGGGGGTGCGGAACCTCGAGCGCGAGATCGGCGGCGTATGCCGCAAGATCGCTCGCCGCGTTGCCGAGGGTGAGGTCAGCGGGCCGTTGCGTGTGGCGCCCGAGGAGCTCTTCGACCTGCTGGGCCCCGTGAAGTTCGAGCCGGATCTCGCCGAGCAGGGGGTGCAGGCCGGGGTCGCGGTGGGGCTGGCCTGGACGCCGGCCGGCGGCGACATCCTCTTCATCGAATCCGCCGCCATGCCGGGCAAAGGCGAGCTCAAGCTCACGGGCTCCCTGGGCGACGTCATGCGCGAGTCCGTCGAGGCCGCGCGCTCCTGGCTCAGGACCCACGCGGCGGACTTCGATCTCGAGGTCGAGAATTTCGAATCGCGGGACATCCACGTCCACGTGCCGTCCGGCGCCGTCCCCAAGGACGGCCCTTCGGCCGGGGTGGGGATGGTGACCTCTCTCGCGTCGCTCTTCACGGGCAAGCCGGTGACGCCCAAGGTCGCCATGACGGGCGAGATCACGCTGCGCGGGAAGGTGTTGCCCGTGGGCGGCATCAAGGAGAAGCTGCTGGCCGCCAAGCGTTCGGGCATCGAATGCGTGGTCCTGCCGGAGAGGAACCGCAAGGACGCGGACGAGATTCCCGAGAACCTCCTGAAGGGGCTGGAGCTCCGGTACGTGGGGACCATCGATGAAGCGCTTCAGCACACGCTCGCGACGACCGCGTCGGCGGTTTGAGACGCAGTATCGATCCTCGACGAGCTCCAGCGACTCCGACGAGACGAAGAGGGTGAGGGGCCCGTCCGCCACCGGCGGCGCGCTGCGGCTACTCGCCGTGACCATGCTGCTCGGTCTGGGCGCGTGCGTGACCTCGGGGACCCACAAGGAGGTCGTGACGGAGCGCGACGAGCTGGCTCGTTCCAAGCGCTCCCTCGAAGCCCGGGTCAACCGCCTCGAGACCTCCAATGCGAGCCTGGACGCGGAGCGGGTGCGTCTCATCGAGGAGGTCGAGGACCAGAGCCAGGCCCTCGAGGGCCTGAAGGAGGAGCGCGCGGAGCTCGAGACCCAGGTCGGAGCGCTGCGCGAGGCGGAGGCCGAGCTGAGCGAGAGCCTGGCAATCAGCCAGTCCGAGCTCGACGCCCAGACGCAGGAGGTGGAAGAGCTCAAGGGTACCTACCAGGGCCTGGTGGGCGATCTCGAGTCCGAGGTGGCAGCGGGACAGATCGAGATCGAGCAGCTGCGCGAGGGCGTGCGCGTGGCGGTCTCCGACGAGATCCTCTTTGCATCGGGCTCGGCGAAGCTCGGCGCGGACGGGCGGGGCGTGCTCTCGAAGGTCGCCGAGCGTCTGCAGGGCATGAGCTACAAGGTCGACGTTCAGGGCCACACCGACAGCGTTCCCATCAGCAGCCGGCTGAGCGATCGCTACCCGAGCAACTGGGAGCTGGCCGCCGCCCGGGCCTCGAGCGTCGTGCGGCTCTTCCTCGAGAGCGGGGTCCCGGGAGAGCGACTCAGCGTGGTGTCCCGCGCCGAGTACGCGCCGGTCGCCTCCAATGACGACGCCGAGGGCCGCGCCCTCAATCGGCGCATCGAGATTCGCCTGCTGCCCGACCGCGGAGGCGCGGAGAAAGATGCCGCGCCCGTCGAAGGCGCCGCCGCGGACGAGTCCGGCGCCGCTTCCGGGGCCGACTCCCCTACTTCGTGAGCCCCTCGACGTGAGCCCAACAACGTGAGCCCAACAACGTGAGCCGCTCGACGTGAGCCGCTCGACGTGACGCCTCGGGAGCAGCTCGAGGCGGTATTCCGGGCCGGGCTGTGCGCGGTCGAGGGGGGCGCGGCGGTGCGCCGCGTGCTGCGCCGTGCCGGCGATCGACTCGAGGTGGCGGGGCGCCCGGTTCCCGACGCGACGCGGCTCGTGGTCATCGCCGCCGGAAAGGCCGCGGCCCCCATGGCGCGGGCCGTCGAGGAGGTGGCGGGCGAGCGGATCCGCGCCGGCCTCGTGGTCACCAAGGACGGCCACGGTCTTCCCCTGCAGCGCTTTGCCCTGCGCGAGGCCGCCCATCCCGTACCCGACGCCCGGGGCGAGGCCGCGGCACGTGAGGCCCTCGCCCTGGCGGCGGGGGCTCGGCCCGAAGACCTCCTGCTGGTGCTGCTCTCGGGTGGAGCCTCCGCGCTGCTCTCGTGTCCGGCGGCGGGCCTCGAAGCCGGCGAGCTGGCCCGCACGACCCACCTGCTGCTGGCCAGCGGCGCCGATATCGAGGAGATGAACGCCGTGCGCAAGCACCTCTCGGCGATCTCCGGTGGGCGGCTGGCGGCCGCGGCGGGCTGCGAGCGCATCGAGGTCCTCGCGCTCTCGGATGTTCCCGGCGATCGATTCGACGTGATCGGATCGGGGCCCTGCGCCGCCGACCCCTCCAGCTACGCCGACGCCCGCGAGGTGCTCGCCCGGCGCCTCCCGGGCACGCGGCTTCCCGACGCCGTACTGCGGCACCTCGACGCGGGCGTGGCGGGTCGGCTCCGCGAGACCCTCGAGGCCGGCGACCCCCTGCTCGAGCGGGTGCGCGAGACCCTGGTGGCGCGCAGCGGCGATGCCGTCGAGGCGGCCGCCCGCGCCGCCGACGAGAGAGGTCTGCGCCCCATCTTGCTCGGCGAGGTTCTGCGCGGCGAGGCGCGTCGGGTGGGCACGCGGCTGGCCCGGCTCACGGGAGCCGTCCGCTGCGGGGAGCCGCTGTGTCTGATCGCCGCGGGCGAGACCACGGTCACGCTGCGGGGCGAGGGACGCGGCGGGCGCAACCAGGAGCTGGCACTCGCAGCGGCGCTGGCTTTCGAAGGCATGCCCGCGCCGGAGCGGGAGGTGACGCTGCTGGCTGCCGGCACCGATGGAAGCGACGGTCCCACCCCGGCGGCCGGGGCCTTCGCGGATCCCCTCAGCGTGACCCGGGGCAGGGCGCTGGGGCTGGATGCCCGGGCCGCCCTGGCGGCGAACGACTCCCACGGCTTCTTCTCGCGGGAGGGTGGCTTGCTCGTCACCGGGCCCACCGGCACCAACGTGATGGACCTGCTCTTGATCGCTCTCGGGCCCCGGACGCTCCCACCCCGAGGGAAGAAGGGCTGAGTCCCGCGTCGAAAAAGCCGGTAAGGTCTGCGGGGCTTCGACCGGATCGAGGGCGAGCAGGATCCCGAGGCAGAGCGATCCGGGTGGGCCCGCAAGCCCGATCGATGTGACGGAAGAGGACAGGGGAGGGAGCTTCGTGGGGGTGACGCCGGAAGAGTTCAGGGCTTGCATGGGTCTGCGGGTGAGCGGTGTCGCGGTCGTGACCGCGCGGGCGGGGGACGAGGTCCGCGGCATGACGGTCTCCGATTTCACGAGCGTCTCCCTCGACCCGCCCCTGCTGCTCGTCAGCGCCGATCGCGACTCCAAGACTCTCGAGACCATCACCCGGAGCGGCGGCTTCGCCCTCAGCATTCTGGCTTCGGATCAGGAGGATCTCTCGAATCGCTTCGCTTCGTCCAAGTGGGAGGGGCGCCGTTTCGAGGGCCTCGCCTGCGAAGAGGCGCTCAGCGGCGCGCCCCTGCTGCCCGGCGCCCACGCCCACATCGACTGCCGCCTCGAGGCCCAGCACGAGGCTGGCGACCATGTGCTCTGTGTGGGCGGAGTCGAGATGATGCGCGTGCACGAGGTCGAGCCCCTGGCCTACTACTCCGGCGGCTACCGCACCCTGGCGCCCCTCAACGAGGACTGACACCCTGTGGATCCCCTGCGCTTCATCGTCTACTCCGACTATCTCTGACCCTGGTGCTGGAACGCGGCCGTGCGCCTGCGACGCATCGAAGAGGAATTCACCGGGCAGGTGGAGCTGAGCTGGCGCAGCTTCCTGCTGCGCCCGGAGCCCGGGCGAAAGCGTGATCTCGAAAAGTTCCGCGCCTACACGAAGTCGTGGCGGCGGCCGGCCGCCGAAGCGGACGCGGGGGAATTCAACGAGTGGTCGACGGATGCGGGCCCGCCCTCCCACAGCGTTCCGCCCCACGGCTTCGCGAAGGCGGCCGCGAGGCTGGGCGAGGATGCCTTTCGCCGGGCTCACGAGGCGCTGATGCGGGCCTACTTCCGGGACAACCTCGACATCAGCGACGACGCCACCCAGCGCGCCCTGTGGCAGGAGCTGGAGCTGCCCGCCGAGGGCCTGGCCGCACGGGACGACCCGGCCATCCTTGCGGAGATCCTCGCGGAGCACCGGGAGGCCCTGGATCGCGGCGCTACCGGCGTTCCGGCAATCCGCCTGGAGGGCAACGATGCCGTGATCGTGGGTGCGCATCCCATGGAGCTCTACCGGCGCTGGGTGACCCGGACACTCGCTCGCAGTGAGGCCGGCGAGATCTGAATGGCGGGTGCCGACGGCTGGATTTGTCTGGAGGGGACTCGTGTGAAGGGGACTCGTGTGAAGGGGATGATCGTGGAGTGTCGGATGTGGAGTCGAGGATGACGGAACCGGGATCACGAGGCGAAGAAGATGCCAGCGGGCCGGAGGGAGAGGGCGCGCCGGATCCTTCTTCGACGCCGCTCCTTCCCGCGCTGGGCCGGGGCGGTCCGCGCTGGATTGCCTTCGCGGGCCTGCTCGTGGCGGTCGCTGCCGTGGTGTGGCGCTGCGCCTGAGCGGCGTCGACCGGGGGCGCAACCCTCGGATCAGATGCGGAAGCGGACGCGAAGCCCCAGAACCAGGGCCGATCCGTCGGCCGTGTGAGAGCTGAGCTCCTCGCCGTCTTCGTCGTGGAAGGAGATCTTGCGGTAGGCCACGGCCCCGATGTGGGCGCGCAAAACCCAGTGCTTTGCGAACTCCCAGTCTGCTCCCACGAGGATGGGCGCCCAGCGGTCGCGCATGGTGCCCTTGCTGCCGAGGTCGGGGATGCAGGGCCCGTCTTCCGGTGGCGGGCAGGCGCCGTCCCCGGACCGGTCGGCGAGGAGGTAGCGGATCCCGCTCATGCGACCCGAGACGAAGAGGTCCAGGCGATCGTTCACCGTGCCCGTGAAGCGCAGCCCGAGCCCCGACGACTCGATCTTGTAGCGCTCGGCGAATTGCCACTTGAAATCGACCAGCGGTCCCACCCGGATGCTGCTGCGATCGATGCGGGTGCCGAGAACCACGCCGAGCACGAGGGTGAAGTTGGCGCGATTCCGGAAGCCGAAGCCGGCCAGCCCCGCGAAGCGGAGCCCGTCGGCGTAGCTCGCACCGGATTCGACGTTCGATCCGAGGCGCAACCCGGCGACGCCGGCCCAGCGATCGCTGAACTTGTAGCGCCCGATCAGCTCCCAGCGATTGGTGAAGAAGTCGCCCAGGTCGAGCTGGGTCGGCGGCACGGGGCCCAGCGCGCCGTCGCGGGAGAAGTTGTAGAGCGCGAACTGGCCGCTGCCGCGCAAGCGCAGGACACTGCGCTTCGTAAGGGGGAAGGCCACTCCCGCCGTGAGGGTGGTCCTCGCCGAATCGAGGCTCAGGTCGTCGAAGTCACTCCCGACGATGGCGGTCTGGGAGATGCTGAAATCGGGCAGGGGCTTGCGCACGATCCGGAAGACCCGCCCGGCCAGGCCCGGCGTCTCCGAAGGCAATTCGTCGGCCCGGGCCTCTTCGGGGGTGGGCGCCTCGGAGTCGGCGGCGCTCTCCTCGGGAGCGGGCGGCTCGGGGTCGGCGAGGGCTTCGCTGCAGAGGGCGAGGAGCAGCAGCGTGGTGCAGCATCCGGCCAGGCGCGAAGGGTGGGGCAATGTGCGGATCCTCCAGAGCAGGGCCGGGCATGGCGAGCGCCGATGCGGCTCTCATCGGACTTCCGCTGCCACTTCCGCAGTCTAGGGAATTGCGGACCATGTGCAGGGCCTTCTCTTCTGGCAGGCGGCGCAGGCTTCGCGGGAGTGAGGGAGCGGGCGGTTGTCCTATATTGGATCCGATGCCAGATCGACCTGGCAGAGAAGGGAGGGGCGAGAGATGAAAGGCGCAATTCCTACGCTCGGGGTCTGCGTGGCCGCGGCTCTGCTCATGGGGGGCGCGCTCGGCTGCTCCTCCCTCAGCGTGAACTCCGACTGGGACTCCGAGGAGGACTTCTCCAGGCTCCGCACCTACATGTGGCTGCCGGGGCCTCAGCCCAAGACGGGTGACATCCGCCTCGACAACCCGCTCCTCGACACGCGCCTCCGGCAGGCCATCGACTACCAGTTCGCAACCCAGGGCTACGAGAAAATCAAGTCCGGCCAGCCAGATTTCCGCGTCGGCTATCACCTCAGCACCCAGAAGAAGCTCGACGTGCGCACCGTCAACAACTACTACGGCTACGGCTGGGGTGCTGGCTGGGGCTACGCGCCCATGGGCTACTCGGATACCTACGTGGACGAGTACGACATGGGGACCGTGATCCTCGACATCGTCGACACCAAGCTCAACCGGCTGGTGTGGCGTGGCTCGGCCTCGGGGCGCCTGCGCAAGAAGTCGTCTCCCGAGGAGAACGAGAAGGATGCGCGGGAGGTCGCCAAGGCGATCCTCGAGCGCTTCCCGCCCAAGGTCAAGGGCGGGGCCGAGTAGGGGTAGCCCGGGCTTGACGAGCGACGAAAATCTTCGAGGCACCCGGCTGTTCGACAAGCTGCGCCAGCACGCCGGCTTGCGGCGGAACAGCCTGCTCCTGCTGGTGCTGGCGTCCTTCATCGTCCTGCTCCCCTTCGTTCAGGAAGACGGGTTCGGGGAATTCATCGTGCGCTTCGGCTTCAGCGCCGTCGTCGTGGGCGGGCTCTACAGCGCCAGCGAGCGGCGCGGGACCCTCGTCGTCGCGGGTGTGATGGCGGTGCTCGTCCTGGCCGTGGACTGGGGCTCGGTGCTCCGGAAGGACCCCGAGTTCACGATTCTACGCAGCGGGCTCAGCGCCGCCTTCATCTTTCTGACGGCCTGGGTGCAGATCGCGCATCTCGGCCGCAAGAGGGAGGTCACCGCCGACACGATCATGGGCGCTGTCAACATCTATCTGCTGCTCATCGTGGCCTTCATGTTCCTGCACACGACCCTGGAGATCGCGAAGCCCGGCGCCTATCACATCGGCGACCAGACTCTGACCGAATACCTGATGGATCCCGGGGCGGACGACACCCTGGCGGCCTCGACCCTGATCTACTTCAGCATCACGACCTTCACGACCCTGGGCTACGGAGACATCCTACCCGTGAGCAGCGCCGCCCGGGTGATTTCGGGCTTCGAGGCCATCGTCGGACAGCTCTACGTCGCCATCATCGTGGCGCGCCTGGTGGCGATGCAGATCAGTCAGCGCATGCAGGGGCGCGATTGATGCGCATGCTTGCCCTCCCTTGCGTTCGACTCCTGTTGTTCGGAATGTTGTTCGGAATGGTGTTCGGAAGCATTTTCGGCAGCACGATCGGCTGCAGCGGCGGCGGCTCGCGGCCTCCCCAGGAGAAGCAGCGCCAGGTGCTGCTCTCCACCGAGTACGACGACGTGCGCCTGGGGGACGAGGCTTCCAAGCAGATCGAGGCCGAGATGGGGATCTTCGACGATCCCGAGCTCACCACCTACGTCGAGGACATCGGAAAGCGCCTGCTGCGCTACGCGCCCGAGCGGCCCTTCGACTACACCTTCCAGATCGTCGACCAGGCCACGCCGAACGCCTTCGCGCTGCCGGGCGGTCACATCTACGTGTCACGCGGGCTGGTGGGGCTCGCGAACTCCGAGGACGAGCTCGCCTGCGTGATCGGCCACGAGATCACCCATGCGGCCGAGCGCCACTCGGCCGGTCGTCAGGCCCACAGCCGGCGCCTGAATCCCCTCGCCATGGGATATATGCGCGCCATGGCGATCGCGAGCTACGGACGCGAGCACGAGCGCGACGCCGACCGGGGCGGGCAGGTTCTCGCCGCCCAGGCGGGCTACGACCCCATCGGCATGTCGACCTTCCTGCAGAGCCTGAACGCCATCGAGCGCTTCGACATCGGCTGGTCGCGGCTGCCGAGCTTCTTCGCCACCCACCCGGGAACCTCCGAGCGCTCGGCCAGCACCCAGGACCGGGCCAATGCCATGTCGTGGACCCCTCAGCCCCCGATCGCAGCCAATCACGACGAGTTCCTGGCGCGCCTCGACGGGCTCGTGTGGGGGCCGAATCCGGCGGAAGGCGTGTTCCAGGGCTCCCGCTTCCTGCACCCGGATCTGAATTTCGGCTTCACCTTTCCCGAAGGCTGGACCACGCTGAATAGCCACCAGGCCGTTGTCGCCACCTCGCCCGACCGCGACGCCCAGATCTCCCTCAGCCTGGCCGGACCGGGACACGATCCCGAGAAGGCCGCGGAGGAATACATCGATACGCGCCTGAAGGAGATGCAGGGCAAGGTCAAGCGGGGCCAGCCCATTCGCATCGGCACCTTGCCCGCTTATCGCGTCGAAGCCGAGGGCCGCGGCCAGGGCGGCAGCCTCTCGGCGCACCTCACCTTCATCGCCTACGACGGGCTCGTGTATCTGATCAGCGCGCTGACGCCCTCGAGCTTGAAGAAGAAGTACGTCGGCCGGGCGAGCAACGTCGCCCGCAGCTTCCACTCCCTCACCCTCGACGAGCGGGAATCCGTGGGCATCCTGCGCCTGCGGCTGGTCGCGGCCGAAGAGGGCGACACCATCGAGGGACTCAGCCGGCGCTACGCCGCCGGCGTGTCGCCCAACCTCGTCGCCGTGGTGAACGCCCTCTACGTCGACCAGCCCCTCGCCGAAGGCCAGCTCGTCAAGGTCGCCGTCGCCGAGCCCTACGTCCCGGCGCCCAAGCCGAAGCCCGGGGAGGAGGAAGTGGAGAAAGCGGAGAAGAAGGAGGGCGCGGAGCGGGGCTCCAAATCGACTCAGACGCCGATGTAGTTCAGCCAGCTATTCATTCGGATCACCACCTTGCGGACGATCTGAATGGCCTGGGCACGATCGGTATAGACCGCCGCCACGCCCGATGCACCGGCGGCGAGCGGAAGATCGCTGTACTCGTCATCGATCTTCAAGCGCACCCCGAAGCGGCCCGGGATCGGCTGCTCCGTCCACTCCAGCAAGGTGCCACTCGGCGGAAGCTGACCCTGCCCAGTGGCGGGAATGATCGCCTCGACCCGACCGGTCACGGTTCGCCCCGGTAGGCCATCGAAGGCGAGTTCGACCGGGTCCCCGACAGCGACGAAGGACAGCGCACCCTGTGAGAAGCTGGCAAGGATGATCGGCGTCGCGGTGTCGATCACCGTCATGATCGGAAGCGAAGCCATCTGGCTCGCAATCTGACCGGGAGCCAGTGCGAGATTCGTCACCACGCCGTCCACCGGCGCGTAGACAGTCGATTCACGCAGATCCAGCTGCGCGGCCTGGAGCTGGGCGAAGGTCTGGTCGTACGCCGCCTGCGCTCGTTCGCGTTTGATCTCAGCAGCCACCCTCGCCCCAACCAGGGCCTTTGCATCGTCGAGCACGATCTTCTTGATTTTCAGGTCCGCAGTCAGCCGATCGACCTCATATTGGAACTCCTCGGGATCGATCTGAAAGAGCACGTCCCCTTTGGCCACTGGAGCGTTCTCGGTTATCGGCACCTCGATCACTCGACCCGTCACCCGCGGCACGATCTGCACGACACGCTGATAGACCCGCACGTCCTTGGAGAGGGGTTGACAGAGACTCATCGCGACGACGAGCGAGAAGATGGCCGTGATCCCGATGCCAACGACCGCAGCCTGGGTTTTTCCGTTCCACGGCAGGAGCTTCAGTTTGATGAAGATCAGCCAGACGATCGCGCCGTAGCAAAGCGTTAGGAAGGCGATCACGACGTGGATACTCCCTCTTCGCGAGCCGGAGTGCCGCCACGCTCGAAGCCATCGACGCGGTCGCGGAGGCGATCGACCTCCTGGCGCAACGCCTCGATCTCCTTCGAAGCGGGCGGCCGCGTGTAGGCCCAGATGAGGGCAATCGGAAAGAATAGACCCATCGTGAGGAGGCCCAGCCACCCCGCGACACGGATCGCGTCCGCCTGGGGGTGGCCACGATCAGCAGCGATCTTCCCAGGAAGCGAGCCCAGAAACACGGCCCCGGCGAGCCCGGCACCGGTCAGGAGAATCAAGACCACGAAAGTGAAATAGTCGAGTCCAGTCATTGGACCGAGCCTACCTACCGTCGGTTGGACCGCAACCGGCGTGTCGCCCAACCTTGAGCGCCAGATCCTTGATCTTGCAGGATCGAGATGGTGCGGCGAAGAGGACTCGAACCTCCACGGGCTTGCGCCCACCAGCCCCTCAAGCTGACGCGTCTACCAATTCCGCCACCGCCGCACGCGATGCATTCAGGAGGCCGGGTCGTGACGACCCGGGCCGTGACGACCGTAGAGAACGGTCCCGGCGGCCTTCCGAAACGGCCGGGAACATACCGAAGCCCGGGCCGGGCGCCAGCGCCGCAGCGCTGGCCGCACTCGTTCAGGGAGCGGCTTCCTCACCCGCGGGCGGGATCTCCTCCAGCAGGTTCGCCGAAGGCTCGCCCTCCCCGGGTGTCTCGACCTCCTCGAGCGGGAGGGTCTCCTCGACCACCTCGCCTTCGTCGAAGATGAGGCTCCGGGTGGCCTGGCTCCCGATATAGGAGAGGGTGAGACTGGTCAACATGAAGGTGATCGCCGAGGCCGTGGTGATCTTGGTGAGGAAGTTCCCTGCGCCGCGGCCGCCGAAGACCGTGTTGCTGCCGCCGCCGCCGAGGGACGCGCCGATGTCGCTGCCCTTGCCCCGCTGCAGCAGGACGACGGCGATGAGCACGACGCACACCATGATGTGAAGGACCGTAAGGAAGGTGGTCATCAGGACTCCTGCTGCGCGAATCGCGCGATCTTCGAGAAATTGTCGGGGTCGAGGCTGGCTCCGCCCACCAGGGCGCCGTCGATGTCCGGCTGGGCCATGATCTCGGCCACGTTGTCGGGCTTCACCGAGCCGCCGTACTGGATGCGCATGCTCTCGGCGCTGTCGCCGAAGCGCTCGGCGAGCTGACTTCGAATGAAGCCGTGGACCTCCTGGGCCATCTGCGGCGTCGCGGTCTTGCCCGTTCCGATGGCCCAGACCGGCTCGTAGGCGATGACGAGCTCGTCGGCACGCTCGCCCGGCACACCCGCCAGGCTGGCGGCCAGGGATCCTCCGATCACCTCGAGGGTGCGTCCGCTCTCGCGTTCTTCGAGGGTCTCGCCCACACAGAGGATGGGGCGAATGCCCGCGGCCAGCAGGGCGAGGGCCTTGCTCGCCACCGTTGCGTCGCTCTCCCCGTAGAGGCTGCGGCGCTCGCTGTGACCCACGATTCCGTAGCGGCAGCCGAGCTCGACGAGCATGCCCGGCGCGACCTCTCCGGTGAAGGCGCCCTGGGGCTCGGCGTTCACGTTCTGGGCCGCCAGCGCCACCGCGCTCCCGTCGAGGGCGCGTCCCAGGCGGTCGAGGGCGGTAAATGGCGCCGCGACGACGATCTCGACGTCGGCGGCCTCGGCGACGAGGGGCAGGAAGGCCTCCGCGAAGGCGACGGCCTCGGCCGCGGTCTTGTGCATCTTCCAGTTGGCAGCCATGATGGCGGTGCGCATCTTCAACGCTCCAGTACTGCGACGCCGGGGAGCTCGATCCCCTGCACGTACTCGAGGGAGGCACCGCCTCCGGTCGAGAGGTGATCGATCATGTCGGCCAGACCCAATTGATTGATGGCCGCGAGGGAGTCGCCGCCGCCGACGATGGAGCTTCCCTCGCTCTGCGCTACGCCTTGGGCAACGGTGCGGGTTCCGGCCGCAAAGGCTTCCACCTCGAACATGCCCATGGGGCCGTTCCAGAGGAGGGTGCGCGCGCGCCGCGCCTCCTCGGCGTAGCGAGCTGCGGTGTCGGGACCGATGTCGAGGCCCATCCAGCCGTCGGGGATCTCGCTGACGACGCGGCTCGCGGAGCCTTCGCCGGGCTCGCGCGCCACCACATGGTCGCTGGGCAGAAGCAGCCGGCAATCGGCCTGCTTCGCGTAGGCGATGACGCGGCGAGCATCCTCGATGCGGTCGGGCTCGACCAGGGAGCTCCCGATGGCGACGCCCTGGGCCGCGAGAAAGGTGTACGCCATGGCGCCCCCAACGGCGAGGACATCGGCGCGCGGGGCGAGAGCCTCGAGGACTCCGAGCTTGTCCGAGACCTTCGCGCCACCCAGCAGGCAGAGAAAGGGTCGCTCGGGCTCGAGGGCGATCTGGAGCTTGTCGAGCTCTTTCTGCATCAGCAGGCCAGCCGCCGCCTCGGCGACGAAGGGCACCATGCCTACCGTCGATGCGTGGGCACGGTGCGCGGTGCCGAAGGCATCGTTGACGTAGACCTCGGCGAGGGCGGCGAGGCCGCGGGCAAAATCGCGATCGTTGCCCGTCTCGCCGGCGTAGAAGCGCAGGTTCTCGAGCAGCAGGATCTGGCCGTCCTCGAGCTCGGCGGCGGCGGCCTCGGTGCTCTCCCCCAGACAATCGTCGCTGAACGCGACCGCGGTGCCGAGCTGCCTGGCGAGCTCGGCCGCTACGGGACGCAGGGAGAGCTCCGCCTTGCGCTGGCCCTTCGGCCGCCCGAGGTGGGAGCTGAGGATCACCCGGGCGCCGGCTCCCAGCAGGCGCCGGAGGGTCGGGAGGGAGGCCAGGATGCGGCTGATGTCGCTGGGCTTTCCATCACGCAGGGGGACGTTCAGGTCCGCGCGCACGAAGACCCGCCGTCCCTTCAGCTTTCCCTGCGTGAGCAGGCCCTCCAGGCTCTGGACTGCCATCGTCTAAGGCGATCTCTCGATCCCTCGCGGGATCCGTTGCGGGTGGGAGCAGTGCGGCGCCGGGGCGCCGGGGCGGCAATGTACCGATCGGCTGGAACGCTGCCAAGCGCCTGTCCTTCTTTGCGTTTCGAGCTCAGGGGGACTGTGGCGGGGCGCCACGCTGCGCCGCGCGCGACCGGTAACCGTTGATTATAGGGGATCGCTAGAATCGCCGATGTGAGCCCTGGGGGGTAAGAAGAGGTGCAGGTGTCAGAAAGGGGTGGGCCGGCTTCGGGTCTTGCGGGGGGACTTCTCGCGGCGGCCCTGGCGGTCGTCCTCGCCGTGCTGGGGCTGTGGTGGGCAGGTCAGCGGCTCGAGCGGCAAACGGCCGCGCGAGAGGCGCTCCCGATCACGGCCGGCCGGATCCCGGTGGCGGGAATCGCGAGCCAGGTCGAGGTGCTGCGGGATGCCCGGGGCATTCCCCACATCGAGGCCCGCACGGCGCCCGACGCCTGGTTCGGGCTCGGCTTTGCCCACGCCCAGGACCGTCTGGCCCAGATGCTCTGGCTGCGGCGGCTGGCCCGGGGTACGACGGCAGAGGTCGTCGGTGAATCCGGCATCGCGAGTGACCGGCTGGCGCGCACCCTGGGCATCGGGTTCCACGCAGACGCGCTCTTCGAGTCCCTGGATGCGCCGCAGCGGGCGGTCCTCGAGGCCTACGCCCGGGGCGTCAACGCTCGCCTGGCGCGGATTGCGGCGGGAGAGGTGGCGCCGCCCGTCACCACGGTGAGCTGGGGCGTGGCCCCCGAAGCCTGGCAGCCCGCCGACGGCCTTGCGCTCCTCAAGCTCGTCTCCTGGGCCGGGGGGGCTCGCCTGGAGACCGGGATCGTCCTGTCGGATCTCATCGAGTACGTGGGCGGCTTCGGGGCGCGGCCCTTGTTTCCGTCGAGCGAGGGCGTGCAGGGGATCGGCGTGGCCTTCGATCTTCCGAGCTCTCCCGATGCCCGAGGCCGCAGCGGAGCTGCGCGCGAGCGCGCAGAGAAGGGGACGAGTCCGGACCCCATCGACAGCCTGCGCATGCGCGGCGTCGCGTGGGCGATTGGCGGAGGCCTGAGCGGGAGCGGCGCTCCCCTGCTCGCCGTCGACTATCAGCTGGCGCCGACCGTGCCCTCGCTGCTCTACGTGGTCGGCCTGCGCGCCGGCTCCCTCGATGCGGCCGGCGCGACCATTCCGGGGATTCCGGCGATCTGGGCCGGCCGCAACCGCGACGTCGCGTGGGCGCTGCTGCCCGCCCAGGTTCACCTGGGCCACCTGTACAGCGAGTCGCTCAAGCCCGATCCGTCGGGCGACGGCTACCTGGTTCGCGAACGCAGGGGCTGGGTTCCCGCGCAGCGGCGCGAGGAGCCGATCCGGGTCCGCGGCCCCGCCGGCGAAATGCGCGAGGAGGCGTGGGTGGTCGACACGACCGCCAACGGGCCCCTGGTCGGCGGACTGCTCGCGGGGGACGGGGAGCCCCTGTCTCTGGCCTGGCCCGGTGCCCGGGGCGGAAGCGGTCTCGAGGCGATGCTCGGTCTTCTCGGCGCCAGCTCCGCCGACGAGATCGTCGCCACCCTGCGCAACCACTACGAGCCGGTGTCGACCCTGGTCTATGCCGATCGCCACGGAAGCGTCGGCCTCCAGATGGCGGGCTGGGTGCCCCGCCTGGCGCTGCCCACGGGCCATGTGCCCGTGTCGGCCAGGCTGGGGATCTTCCGCTGGGACGAGCCGGTGGCTTTTGATCAGCTGCCCGCCCAGCGTCTGGATCCGTCTGGCACGGGCGAAAAAGGCGCGACGGGCTGGGTGATCGCGACGGACGGGCCGGTGGGCGACGGCCTGCGCGACCGCAGCATCGAGTGGCTCTGGTGGGATACGGCGCAGGGCGGGAGGATCGCCGAGGTGCTCGAGCAGGCCTCGGAGCCGGGGCCCGTGGACCTGCGTGCCATGGCGAGCGTGCAGGCGGGACTCACCGCCAGGGTCGACCCGGCTGTCCTCTCCGCTCTGCTCGCCCTGGCGGGGGAGCCTTCCGGTCTCAGCGCCGAGGCCGTGGAGGTCGCGCTACTGCTGCGCGAGTGGAACGGCGAGATGGACCCCCAGAGTCAGGGGGCCGCTGTTTATCATGTCCTCATGCTCCATCTTCGCAAGGATCTGCTCGAAGAGCCCCTGGGCCCGGAGCTCGCGGCGCGCTACCTCGCGTTGCCCCAGGCCCGGCCCCGGGCCATCGTGGAAGCGGCGCTGCTCGAGGCGGCGCGTTCGGGGAAGTCCGGGGGCTGGTCCGACCGGGAGCGGCTCCAGGCGGCGGTGAAGCAGGCCCTCCACCGCACCCGCGTGAGTCTCTCCTATCGCCTCGGTCCGGATCGCGAGCGTTGGCGCTGGGGGCGCCTCCACGAGCTCGATTTCCGCTCCTTCTCGGGCTCGCAGCTCGGCGCCTTCGAACGCGGGGCGCGGCTCGGTCCCTTCGGCGGCGAGGGTGGCGGCGCGCTGCCCCGCGGCGTGATCGGCTGTGCGGACTACGCTCCCGCCCACCCCTTCGTGGCGAGGTCCGCCGCGACCTACCGCATGACCGTGGACCTCGCGTCGCCCGACCGGATGCTGAGCATCCTCGCGCCGGGGCAGTCCGAGCACCCCGGAGATCGGCACTTCAGCGATGCGGTCGGCGCGTGGCTCGCAGGAGAGCCCAGCTTGCTGCTGACGAGCCGTTTTCTCGTCGAGGAGACGAGCGATCGAAAGCTGATCCTGGATCCCGCGCCGTGAGCTCCGCCGGCGCGAGCGGCGAAGCCGGCGCGCGCACCGTGCTCTTCGCCGAGGTGCCGGCCTTCTACGCCGCCGTCGAACGCATGGACGATCCCGATCTGGCCGAGCGTCCGGTCATCGTGGGCGGTGATCCCCGCAAGGGCGGCCGGGTCCAGTCGGCTTCCGCCGAAGCCGTCGCCGCTGGGGTGGTCGAGGGCATGCCGATCCTCGAGGCCCTCGAGCGCTGTCCCCGAGCCCGGGCGGTGCGGACCCACATGAGACGTTATCGCGAGGTCGCGGCCCAGCTGCGCAGCTGCCTGCGCGAAGGCGTGGAGCGCCTGGAGCCGGCCGGCCTCGAGGGCGCGTTCCTGGACGCGACGGAGCTCGTCGGGAGCGGGGCCGCGAAGCAGGAGGCCGCCGCGGGAGAGGGCGAGGCGGAGCCCGTCGCGTCGCCCGAGCTACTGGCCGAGAGCCTGCGTCGCCGGGTCGGCGAAGGGCTGGGGCTCCCGCTCCGGGTCGGTATCGCGTCCGTGAAGTTCCTCGCGAAGCTCGCCGCCGAGGAGGCCGGGGAGGGCGGACTGGTGCGCGTGCTGCCGGGATGCGAGCTGAGCTTTCTCGGCCCCCTCGCCGTGGCGCGGCTTCCCGGCGTCGGGCCCAAGACCGAGGCGACCTTGCGGGAGCTCGGCGTCGAACAGGTTGCGGGGATCCTGTCCCTCGAGCCCGCACGCCTCGAGGAATGCCTCGGGAACCACGGCCTGCGCATCCGCGACTACGCCCGCGGCATCGACGACTCCAGCGTGCGGGCGGTGCGTCACCCCAAGAGCCTCGGCCAGGAGCACACTTTCGACGAGGCCCAGGTCGACACCCAGCTGATGGAGGATTGCCTGGGGCGCCTGGCGCGCAGCGCGGAGTCCGCACTGGATCGCCAGGGTCTGCGGGCTCTTCGGGTGGCGGTCAAGGTCCGCTACGGCGATCAAGAGGTCGCCACCCGCAGCCGCACCCTCGCCCAGCCCGTGGCTGGCGCCGCGGAGATCGCCGCGGTCGCGAGTCGCCTGCTGCGCCGAACCCACGCGGGCGTCCGGCCAATCCGCTCCCTCGGCCTCACGCTCTCCCAGCTCGCGCCACGGGGCGAGCTGGGGCCCCAGCTCGAGCTCTTCGACGGCAGCTGAGCGAACGGCAGCTGAGCGAAGGGCGGCCGAGCGGCAGCTCCCCGCCAGCGACTCGCGCTGAGCCCCACGGGGCCCCGCCGCGTCCCGACTCAAGCCCACCCCATCACTGTCCGAATCAGGCCCTACTGCGGCGCGGACCCTCTGCGCCGGGTCAGCGAATCCGGGATGGGCTCCATGCACAGCGCGAGCGATCGTCGCAAGTACCACCGCATCGGGACGGACCAGGTGATCTCCTTCGCGGAGGTCGATCTTGCGCAGGTCGATGCTCCCAAGAAGCTTGGCGTCGGCCGGGACCTCTCGAGCGGAGGAATCCGCTTCGAGGCCATCGGCTGCGAGATCAATCTCGGCGAGGTGCTCCGAGTGACCTTCAAGGTCATGGACCAGACGGTGGTCGTGACCGGCCTGGTGGTGTGGGCCACGGACCTGGACGCTCTAACCACCGAGGTCGGCATCGAGTTCATGGAGATCGACCCGCAGTCGATGCATATTCTCGAAGAGTCCCTGGACCTCACTGGCTAGGAGCCCGACTCCGGGGATCTCGGTCTCGCTCCGGTACGCGAAATCCCGAGGGGAGCCTGCTTGACCCCCGCCGCGGGCGGTGCGAGTGTCCCCGCGATGGCAGATTTCCATCAAACCGGCGTGATCTCGACCCTTCACCGGCTGGGCGGATCCAACCTCGAGCAGCAGGAGCGCGAGATCCTCTCGTACAGCCGGGAGCGACCCATCGCTCTCGTCCTGCCGACCCTCTACTCCGAGATCCACGGTCCGGCCCTCAAGGGCATCGTGGAGGAGCTGCACCGGGTTCCCTACCTGCGGCAGGCCGTCGTGAGCCTCTCGGGGCCGGCGGACCGGGACCAGTTCGAGGAGATGCGGGCGCTCTTCGGCACCATGCGCTGCCTCGACGGCAGCCAGCCCACGGTCATCTGGAACAGCGGTACCCGCATACAGCGGCTCTTCGAGCGCCTGCGCGAAGAGGGGCTGGACCCGGGCGACGAGGGCAAGGGGCGAGCGACCTGGATGGCCTTCGGCTACGTCCTCGCCACCCAGGTGTCGCGGGTGGTGGCCATCCACGATTGCGACATCAAGAACTACGACCGCGAGCTGCTGGCGCGCCTCTGCTACCCGACCGCCAATCCGAACCTCAACTACGAGTTCGCCAAGGGCTACTACAGCCGCGTCACCGATCGCCTTCACGGCCGGGTGACCCGCCTCTTCATGACGCCCCTGCTGCGCTCGATGAAATCGGTGTTGGGCTCCCACCCCCTGCTCGAGTACCTGGAGTCTTTCCGCTACGCGCTGGCGGGCGAGTGCTCCATGACGACGGACCTGGTGCGGGCCAACCGGATTCCGGCGGACTGGGGCCTCGAGGTGGGGGTGCTGGCCGAGGTCTACCGCAACTGCTCGCTCAAACGCGTGTGCCAGGTGGAGCTGGTGGAGAACTACGACCACAAGCACCAGCAGCTCTCCGAGGGCGATTCGCGCACGGGGCTCCACCGCATGGTGGGCGACATTGCGGGGTCCCTGATTCGCAACCTTGCCAGCTACGGGGTCGAGTTCGACGCGGGCTTCCTGAACACGATGATGACCGCCTACGTGCGCACGGCCCAGGACGCCATCGCGCGCTACAGCGACGACGCGGCCCTGAACGGGCTGCACTTCGACCGCCACGAGGAAGAGCTCGCGGTGGAGGTCTTCTCCCAGGCGCTGCGCGGAGCGGGGCTGGACTTCGTGCGCGATCCCATGGGCGCCCCGCAGATTCCCAACTGGAGCCGGGTGATCGCCGCCATGCCGGACTTCCTGGACGAGCTGCGCGAGGCCGTCGAGGAGGACAGCCGTCCCTCCGCTTAGCGCGCGCCGCGATCTGCCCGTGCTTGCTCTTCTGGCCCTGGCCGCATGGGTGCGCGTCTATGCCTGGCAGCAGACGACCGCGCTCTTCAACGACGGTCCGATCTTCCTCTACATCGCCGAGGCGATGGGCGAGGGCGACTGGCAGGCGGTGTTTCAGCATCCCTACCACCCGCTCTACCCCCTGGCGGTGGCTGCCCTGGGCTCCTGGGTGGGCGACCTCGAGCAGGCGGCCGTGCTCGTCTCGATCGCCACGGGGACGGCGGCGGTGGGGATGCTCTACCTCTTCCTGCGCGAGGCCTTCGCCGAGCGGGAAGCTTGGATCGGGGCCGGGATTCTCGCCCTGCATCCCACCTTCGTCGACTTCAGCTCCGACGTGCAGAGCGAAGGGCTCTACGTCCTCTGCTTCCTCGCCGCGGTGTGGCTGATCTGGCGTGGGTTGTCCCGTGGCGAGGCCCGCTGGGCGGCGCTCGGGGGCCTCGCGGTCGGACTCGCCTACCTGGTACGGCCGGAGGGGCTGCTGCTGTGTGTGCCGGTCGCGGGTCTGGCGGGGTATCAGCTGTTGCGGAAGCGGTGGAGGCCCGTAGCGGCGTTGGCCTGGATGGGGGCCTTCACCGCCGGTATGGCGATCGCCGCGGTCCCCTACGTCTTTGCGATCCGTGGCGTGACGGGGCAGTGGGCCATTACCCAGAAGTACTCGGCGATCCAGGTCGCCGCCCTGGCGAGATCGGGGGAGGCCGCGGCACCGGGATGGAGCGTGGCGGAGCGCGCCAGGACCGGGGCGCTCGACGCGGGCGCGGGCTCCGCCACGCCGTCTCGCCCCGGCCGCGCGCCGCGCACCATTCCCCTGGTCGAGGTAGCGCCGCGCCTCGGTGCGCCGCCGCCCGAGGCGCCGAAGAGTGCGATCGCACGGGCACTGCGCGCCCTCGATGAGCTGAGCGGGGCGGCGGTCTCCGGCCTGCGGTTCTCGCTCCTGCCTTTCGTCCTGATCGGCGTGGTGGCTGGCTGGGGCTCCTTCGGCCTGCGGGACGGCTACCTTGCCGCCATCGCGGGCTGCTATGGACTGGTGCTCTTTGGCCTGGCCCTCGGCGCTGGATACGTGAGCCGGCGCCACGCGCTTCCGCCGCTGCTTCCGGCACTTGGCTACGCCGCCGTGGGGGTGCCGATCGTGGGGGGCATCCTCCTGGATCTCGGGCGCGGGCGGCGTCCCGCCCCGAGGCCGGCTGGGGGCGGGCGCTACCGGGCCGCCGCGCTCCTGGGCTTCGCGATCATCCTGCTTTTCGCCGTGCCCCGGGACCTGCGCGAGCGCAGGAGCAGCAGCCTGGGCCAGCGGCGGGCGGCCGAGTGGCTGCGAGAGCAACCCCACACGAGCGGCGCGGTGGCGGCCGGGCACCTGCGGATCGCATACTACGCGGGCGAGACCTTCGTCCCGATTCCGGCAGGAGGGGAGGGAGAAGATATTCTGATATACCTTCAGAAACGGGGCGTGCGCTACCTGATTATCGACGATAAGAGACTGCAGGAGCTGGGCGGGCTGAGGGAGGCTGTGGGCCGGGAGCTTCGGCTGCTGCACCGCAGCGAAACCCGCGGCGACGACGTGGCGGTCTATCGCGTCGCAGATCGCGAAGCGCCCTGAGAACGGCGAACGAGGGGCGATCCAGGGACGGGACCGGGGGCTCGTAGTGCTCTACCGCTATAGCGAGATATTGCGCACCGTGATGGGCGTCGCGGACGCGGTCCTGATCGCATCGGCCTGGATGGCGGCCTACTGGCTTCGCTTCCATGTGGGCATTCCCGCACCCCTCGGCAACCCGGGAGTGGGCGCCTATCTGCAAGCGCTCGCGGTCATTCTGCCGCTCTGGTTCGTGCTCTTCCGCAGCTATGGGATCTACGAGCCCCAGCGCACCGAGTCTTTGATCCACGAGGCGGGGCAGGTCGTACGCGCCACCGCGCTCGGGATCGTGCTGCTGATCGCCGTCAGCTTCTTCACGCGCAGCTACTTCTATTCGCGGGGCGTCGTGGCGGCGTTCAGCGTGCTCGCTCCGGTGCTCCTCATCGGATTCCGGGTCGCCCTGCGACTGGGGCTGCGCAGCTTGCGGCGCCAGGGCTTCAACCTGCGCTACGTGCTGGTGGTCGGCGGTGGCGTTCTCGCCGACGAGATCATCGAGCGCATCCACGCCCATCCCGAGGCCGGTCTGCGGGTGCGCGGCGTGCTCGCCGAGGGCCTGGTCGAGGCCCCGGATGTGCGCGGCGTGCCGGTCGTGGGAGGCTATGGCGCCCTCAAGGTGGCGCTCCACCAGGAGGGGGACCGGGTCGATCAGGTCATCATCGCACTCCCGAGCGATCAGAGCGCTGCCCTGGAGAAGGTTCTGGCGGATCTCGACGACGAGATGGTGAACGTGCACCTCGCCCCCGACCTGCTCCACGTGATGACTCTGCGCGCGTCGGTGGAGAACCTGGACGGCCTTCCCATCATCAATCTCCGGGAGAGCCCCATGATGGGCTGGGCGGCGGTGCAGAAGCGCTGCTTCGACATCGCCGTGAGCTGCGCGGGGTTGGTGCTGTTCGCTCCCGTGATGGGCCTGATCGCCCTGGCGATCTATGCGAGCTCGGGCGCTCCGATCCTCTACGTGCAGGAGCGCATGGGCCTCGACGGCCGCATCTTCGGCATGATCAAGTTCCGCACCATGATCGAGGGCGCCGAGCAGGAGAGCGGCCCGGTCTGGACCAGCCCGGAGGACAAGCGGCGCACTCGCGTGGGCGCGCTGCTGCGGCGCTTCAGCGTGGACGAGCTGCCGCAGCTATGGAACGTGCTGCGCGGCGATATGAGCCTGGTGGGCCCGCGGCCCGAGCGCCCGGTCTTCATCGAGGAGTTTCGCCGCGAGATCCCCGGCTACATGCTGCGGCACCGGGTCAAGTCGGGCCTCACCGGCTGGGCTCAGGTCCACGGCTGGCGGGGCAACACCAGCATCCACGAACGCGTCGAGCACGACCTCTACTACATCCAGAACTGGTCCCTCGGCCTCGACCT
>JAFDEK010000082.1 GCA_019310385.1 Deltaproteobacteria bacterium | reverse complement strand
AGCTGCTCGGGGCCCGGCCTCCCGGCGTAGAGGAGCGCCTCGAGCTCGGCCACCGCGACTTGATAGGCAGTCTGCCGAAGTCTCTGCTCCCGCAGCTGCCGCCAGTAGCGAAAGGCAAAAGGGGCGGCGACGACGAAGAGCCCCAACGCCCCGAGCACCAGTGCCCAGAGCGGAAAGGCGCCGCGGCCGAGGAGCGCCAGCTCGCCGGGCATGGGCCGCAGGTCCGGCAGCGCGCCCTCGGGCAGCACCGACGCGACCTCGAAGTCGATGCGTTCGGTGAGCAGCTCATAGGCGTCGGCGCCTTCGGGCGCCGGCCGCGAGCCGGGCCGGCGATCGACGAACTCGACCAGCAGGGGGGGGATGCTCAGGGCGCCCGACATGCCATCCTCGGCAAGCTCTTCCCGGGGCGCGAAGTCGAGGACCAGGAAGCGATCGAGGGCCTCGGCAAACTCGGGCATGAGCAGCTCGACACCCTCCTCGGCCAGGGCCTCGATCTCCAGGGTGAGGGAGTCGCCGATGACCGGGGCCTCGGGCTGCAGGCGAACCAGGACCTCGACCGGCCCGCGCTCGCTGCGGCGCTCGAGCCCTTTGCTATCGGAGGCGCCTGCGGCGCCTGGAGCGCCCAGAGCGCTCCAGAAAAAGAGAAGCGCCCACCCCCGTAGCAGCCGCGAAGCAGGCACCGCCCAAACTCCACGAAACACGACCCCACACCCCCTCATCGTCGCATCCTCCGCTCGCGCATGCGGAAGAAACGCACCAGGGGATCCACCACCGAACCCGATGCGTCGATGTGAATGAAGTCGATCCCGGCGCCGCGAAAGCGCCGTTCGAGCCCGGTCACTCGCTCGTCGGCCAGGCGGGCGAAGTCCCTGCGAAAGGCCGACGAAGCCGTGTCGACCACCCGGATACGGCCGCTCTCGGCATCGCGCAGCTCGACCAGGCCGATCCCCGGCATGGCGAGCTCCCGGGGATCGGAGATCAGCACCGCGACCACATCGTGCTTGCGATTGGCCGCCACGAGGGCCTTCTCGTAGCCCTCGTCGAGGAAGTCGCTCACCACGAAGCAGACCGACTTGCGCGAGCGAACCGACATCAGGAACTCGAGTGCGTGGGAGATGTCGGTGCCCTCCCGGGCGCGCCGCAGCCGGGCACCCGGGCGGCGCAGCAGCCGCGGCAGCCACTGAAGAGACGCCGCGCCCGCCGTCCACCGTCGCAGGCCGGGGCCGAGGGACCGCTCCGGATCCGCCTCGCCCGGCGCCGCGACCAGACCGTGGCCGAGCACCTCGCGTACCACGCGCAGGGCGTGCTTCTGCCCTTTGCGCGGCGGGATGTACTGCTCGATGTCGCTGTGGAAGAGGGTGAGCCCCACCTTGTCGTCGTTGCGAATGGCCGAGAAGGCGAGCAGGGCGCAGAACTCGGCGGCGGCCTCGCGCTTGGAGCGTCCACCGGAGCCGAAATCCTGGGAGGCCGAGACATCGGCCATGAGCATGAGGGTGAGCTGGCGCTCCTCGACGTAGCGCTTGACGTAGGGCTCCCCCATCCGGGCGGTGACGTTCCAGTCGATGCCGCGCACGTCGTCGCCGGGCACGTAGGGGCGCACCTCGTCGAATTCGACGCCGTGTCCCTTGAACACGGAGACGTACTCGCCCGCCAGGACGTCGGCGACCTGCCGCCCCGTCCGGACCTGGATCTCACGAACTCGCTGGATGATTTCACGTGTCAGCATGATGGCCGCTTCGTCGGCTGCCAGGCCCCGTGAGGGGCCCGCGCAGCCCGGTCAGGGAACCAGGACGCTGTCGAGAATGGTGCGGATCACGTCGTCGGAGCTGCGCCCCTCGGCCTCGGCCTCGTAGGTGGTGACCACGCGGTGGCGCAATACGTCCGGCGCCAGGGACTTCACGTCATGGGGCGTCGCGTAGCTGCGCCCCTCCATGAAGGCCTGGGCCTTGGCGACCTTCATGAGCCAGATCGAGGCCCGTGGGCTCGCCCCCATCTCGATCAGGCCGTCGAGGTTGGGAACGCCCGCCGCGGCCGGGTCCCGGGTGGCGTGCACGAGATCGACGATGTAGTCGCGCACCTTGTCGTCCACGAAGATCTCGTCGACTACCGCCCGTGCGGCGAGGAGGGTGTCGGGGCTGGCGACCTTCTGCAGCTCGCCCGGTACGTGGCCCCCCGCCATGCGGTCGACGATCTTGCGCTCCTCGTCCTTGGTGGGATAGTCGATCTTGATCTTCAGCATGAAGCGATCGACCTGGGCTTCGGGGAGGGGATAGGTGCCCTCCTGCTCGATGGGATTCTGGGTAGCGAGGACCAGAAAGGGCTCGTCGAGGCGGAAGGTCTCGCCGCCGATGGTGGCTTGCTGCTCCTGCATGCACTCGAGGAGCGCCGCCTGCACCTTGGCGGGCGCGCGGTTGATCTCGTCGGCGAGCACCACGTTGGCAAAGATGGGGCCCTGCTTGACGCTGTAGGTGCCCTCCTTGGGATTGAAGATCTCGGTCCCGACCACGTCGGCGGGCAGCATGTCGGGCGTGAACTGGATGCGCGAGAAGCGGGTGTCGATGGCGCTGGCCAGAGAGCGCACCGCCAGGGTCTTGGCCAGCCCCGGAACCCCTTCCAGCAGCACGTGGCCACCGCAGAGCAATCCCATGATGAGCCGGGAGACCATGTACTCCTGGCCCACCAGCACCTTGCCCACCTCGCTCACGAGGTCGCGCACCACCCGCGAGTGCTCGCCGATCCGATCCCCCAGTTCACCGCTGCTCATGGATCTTCCCCGCTCCTTTCACTGACGTCTTGCTCATTTGCCTGATGTCTTGCTCACTTGCCTGATATGGGATGCCCGATCCCGCTCCTCGGTTCGCGGACCACACCCCGCCCCCGGCCCGCTTGCACGCTCCGGGCCGCGCCGAGGGGCAGGCATTCTAGGCCAGTGTCTACGAGCTTCCAGAGCCGCCGGGTGGAGAGCCGCGGGGCGGAGAATCGTGGATGGGCCCGGCGCGCTCACGCAGGGAGCCGCCCGAGCGGCCCGCCAGGACGGCCCGAATCTCGGCCAGCAGGCTGAGCGCGATCTCCTCGGGCGACTCGGAGCCGATGTCGAGGCCGGCCGGAGCGTGAAAGTGCGCCAGCGCGGCCTCGTCGATGGCGAGGCCCTCGTCGCGCAGGTCGCGCAGCAGGTCCTCGCTCCGGCGCTTGGGTCCCAGGGCTCCCAGATAGAGGAGCGGCCGATCGAGCAGCCAGCGCAGGGCATCGCGATCGCGCAGATAATGGTGGTTCATGACCAGCGCGACGCTCTCGGCGTCCACCTCGAGGCGCTTCGAGAGCTCCCTGGCGTCGGCGGGGTCGCAGCACACGACCCCCACGTCATCGGGGAAGCGATCGGCGCGCGCGTAGGCCTCCCGGCCGTCGACCACCGTCACCTCGAAGCCGAGCTCCGCCGCGAGGGTGACCACGGGAAGTGCATCGGGGCCCGCGCCGAAGACCAGCAGCCGGGGCAAGGGGAGCACCGCCTCGAAGAGCAGCTCCACCCGGCCTCCCCCGTAGGCAACCATCCGCTGCGACGCCCGCGGCGCGCCCGCGCGGTCCGCGGGGTTCGCGGGGTTCGAGGAAAGGAAGAGGCGGCGCCATGCCTCCTTTGCCTCCTGCTCGACGCGCAGGGCGAAGGGCCCACGCAGGTCTCCCGGCGCGAAGCACAGCATGCCCCCCTCCTCCCGGGCGCTGCAGTGGCTCCCAAGGGCCGGGCGGTCGGCACCGGCCAGCGCGTCGCCGCTCGAGATCACCGTCCCGAGCAACCCGGGGCGCCGCTCCGCGAGGCAGCCCTCGATGAAGGCGATGGGGCCTTGCCGGTCGTCACCGGCGGGCTCGAGGAGGATCTCGACCTTTCCCGCGCAGCCGAGTCCGAGGCCCCACACGATGTCGTCCTCGGAGCGGCTGTCGTAGAGCACGCTGCGGGGCTCGCCCGAGATCCGCACCCGCCGAGCCTGCTCGAGGAGGTCGCCCTCGAGACAACCGCCGCCGATGAGCCCGACCATCTCGTCGTCGGGCAGGACCAGCAGGTGCGCGCCGGGCCGTCGATAGGTGGAGCCCTCGCTGCGCACCACCGTGGCGAGCACCGCGGACTCGCGGGGCACCGCGGCGGATTCGACCACTGATTTCCGCCAGGCTTCGACGATGTCGCGCAGGTCTTTCACCGGATCCTCCTACCTCGTGCTGGACCTTATTTCATCGCGCAGGAGCCGTCACCCCGCACCCCGCTTCGAAAAAGTAGAGAAGCCGGCCGTGATCGCGGGTACCATGCCCGCCATGGGCGGGTTGCGGCACGGGGCTCTTGCGATCGCACTCGGAGTCCTGAGCTTCGGCGCCTTCGGCTGCGCCGAGGACGAGGCCGGCCCCGCCGGCTCCGGCCACATCCTCCTCGTTACCGTGGACACCCTGCGCGCCGACCACATGGGCCTCTACGGCTACGCGCGCGCCACCACGCCGCAGATCGACCGCTTCTTCGGCGAGCGGGGGCGCCTCTTCCTGCGTGCCTACGCGACCTCGGCCTACACCTCGCCGAGCGTGGTGAGTGTGCTGACGGGGCTGCTCCCCCAGGACCACCGGGTGCGCCTCTTCCTCCAGCTCCTCGGCGACGAGATCCCACTGCTCAGTGAGATGCTGCCGGCACCCTACGAGAGCGCCGCCTTCGTCTCCAACTCGGTGCTCACCGACGAAGCCATGGGGATCGGCCATCGCTTCGACCACTACGACGACTTCGTCGGCGAGCGCGAGGCCAACCGCGCGGCCTTCGAACGCACGGCCAGGCGCACCACGGACGCGGTGCTGCGCTGGCTGCGCGACGAGCGCGATCCCGATCGGCCCCTCTTCCTCTGGGTCCACTACATCGACCCCCACGGCCCCTACGGTCCGCCCGAGGAGCCTCCGCTGCGCTTCTCCCACGACCAGCCGCTCCCCATCGACATCGCGCGGGTGCCCGTGGTGCAGCGGCGCAGAGGTCAGGACGACGGCCTCGACTACGTCGATCGCTACGACGAGGAGATCGCCTACGCGGATGCCCAGATCGGGCGATTGTTCGACGCCTGGGCGGAGATCGGCCCCGTGGACGATTCGCTGGTGCTCTTCACCGCCGACCACGGCGAGACCCTGATGGAGCACGAGCGCTGGTTCGACCACGGCTACCACGTCTACGAGGAGTTGGTCCGGGTCCCGCTGCTGCTGCGCGGCTACGGCGTGCCCCCCGGCCGCAGCGAGGCGCTCGTCTCGGGCGTCGACCTCGTCCCCACCATCCTGGGATTCGCCGGAGCCCCGGTGGATCCCGCCCTCCCCGGCTTCGACCTGCGCGATCCGGAGGCCATTGCCAGCGATCGAGCCGTCTTCGCCGAAGCGCGCCGGTGGCGCACCGCAATCCAGGGCGACCGCAAGTGGATGCTCGAGTACCGTCAGGGCCGGCGCGAGATCATGGACCGCCGCTTCTACGACCTGGCACGGGATCCGGGCGAGCAGAGCCCGGAGCCCTGGCAGCAGGAGGGCACGACCACACGCTGGCTATTGGAGCTCGGCGAGCGGGATCCGGACCCCGGCGGCTATCCCCACGACCCCCGCCGCGGACACAAGCTCGAAGCTCCCAAGATCTCGCCCCACGCCACGCCGGAGCAGCTCGAGCAGCTCCGGGCGCTGGGCTATGTCGAGTAGAGAGCGGAGTAGAGAGAGCAGCGAACAAAGAACAAAGGAGACGCGCGATGAAGTATCTGCACACCATGGTGCGAGTGGCCGACCTCGACGCGTCCCTCGACTTCTACTGCAACAAGCTCGGGCTCGAAGAGGTCGGGCGTCACGAGAGCGAGGGCGGCCGCTTCACCCTGGTCTTCCTGTCCGCGCCGGGCGACACGGACGCTCAGATCGAGCTGACCTACAATTGGGACCCGGAGAGCTACACCGGGGGGCGCAACTTTGGTCACGTCGCCTACCGGGTGAAGAACATCTACGAGATCTGTCAGCGCCTCATGGACGCGGGGGTTACCATCAACCGGCCTCCCCGGGACGGTCACATGGCCTTCGTACGCTCGCCGGATCAGATCTCCGTCGAGCTCATCCAGGAGGGCGGATCGCTGCCGCCCGAGGAGCCCTGGGCCTCCATGGAGAACAGCGGCGAGTGGTAGCGCCGGTGCGGCCGAGCCGGACCACCAGGGGAATCGGAGTCACCAGGGGAATTGGAGCAAGGGAGGAATCGGGATGTCGATCGCCCTCGACGTGAGCGAGCAGATGAAAGAGGCCATGAAGGCCAAGGACAAGATTCGCGTTACCGCACTGCGCAGCATCCGCGCGTCCCTGCTCAACGAGATGAAGAAGGACAACTCGACGGATCTGCCCGACGAGACCTCCATCACCCTCCTGCGACGTCTCGAGAAGCAGCGGGGCGAGAGCATCGAGGCCTTCGAGAAGGCCGGCCGCACCGAGCAGGTCGAGGCCGAGCGCGGGGAGCTCGCGGTGATTCGCGAGTTCCTGCCCAGCCTGGCCGACGAGGCCGCAACCCGTGCATGGGTGCAGGAGGCCATCGACGCCAGCGGCGCCGGCTCGCCCGGTGACGTGGGACGGGTGATGGGCGCGCTGATGAAGGCCCACAAAGGCGAGATCGACGGCGGCCTGGCGAAGAAGATCGCGAGCGAGCTCCTCTCGGGCTGATCCTCGCCGGGCGGCACGCGACGCTGCGGCCTATTCTCGACCCATGGGCCGACGCAGCGGCAGCGCGGATCTCCCCCTCCACGGAGGGCGGGTCCCCCACTGGCTCGGGAGCCGCATGGCCCGCATGGGGCGGGTGGTGAGCGAGGCCATCGTGCACCACTACGGGCGCGACGAGCTGCTGAGACGCCTCGCCCACCCCTTCTGGTTCCAGTCCTTCGGCGCGGTAATGGGCATGGACTGGCACTCTTCGGGTATCACCACCTCGGTCATCGGCGCCCTCAAGCGCGGCCTCGCCCCGGTCTCCCATGAGCTCGGCGTCCACGTCTGCGGGGGTCGGGGGCGGCACTCGCGCAAGACGCCGGCCGAGCTTCGCGCCCTGGGCGAAGCCACCGGCCTCGACGCCGACTCCCTCTGTCACGCGAGCCGCCTCGTCGCCAAGGTGGACAGTGCCGCGCTCCAGGATCACTTCCAGCTCTACCTCCACGGCTTCGTGGTGAGCGAGTCCGGCGAATGGGTGGTGGTGCAGCAGGGGATGAACACCGATCGGCGCCAGGCTCGCCGCTACCACTGGCTCTCCGAGGGACTCGAGAGCTTCGTCGAGGCGCCCCACAGCGCGATCGAAGGCCCCCATCAGGGCGAGATCGTGAACCTCACCGACCGCCGCGCAGAGGCCTCGCGCCGGGGACAGCTCGAGCTCGCGCAGGAGGGGCCGGATCGGGTCGTCGCCACCCTGCGACGCCTGCGGGAGGCGCCGCTTCCCCGGCCCGAAGCGCTGCCCCACCTGCAACTGCCCGCCCATCACGACCTACGCGCTTCGGACCTGCTCCTACGCCGTCTCCACGCAACCCTCGCCGCCGCGGCGCAGCGGGGCCCTGTGGACTTCGCGGAGCTGCTGCTCACACCCGGCCTCGGAGCGCGCAGTGTTCTCGCCCTGGCGACCGTGAGCGAGGTCATTCACGGCGCGCCCTGCCGCTTCTCCGATCCCGGACGCTTCTCGACCGCTCTCGGTGGAAAGGACGGCCACCCCTTTCCCGTTCCCCTCCACGTCTACGACGAGACCCTCGCAGTGCTGCGCAGCGCCGTCGACCGGGCGCGCATGGGAAACGACGAACGTCTGGCCGCCATCCGTGAGCTCGACCGTCAGGCGCGTCTGCTCGAGGGCGCTTCGATCGGCGGCCCCAGCTTCGACGAGTTCGTCGAGAGCGAACGACGACACGCTGCCGCGTATGGCGGCATGACGGTGGGCACGACGGTGGGCACAACGATGAAGGGAGCGAGCCGACCCGCGCCACCCGATCCGCCCGGCTCGCGTCGAAGACCCGACGACACCAAGAACGCGCAGGACAAGAACAAGAAAGGCCGCGACGCAAGCGGCCAGGTCGGCTCCCAGCTCTCGCTACCGGGTCTCACGGATCCCTGAAGGCGCCGGTCGCGGCGGCGAGGTCGACGGGCATTCGCGGGCCTCGACCGTCCAGGGATGCGCAGCGAAGGTGCATATGCCGCGCAATTCGACGTGAATCACTGAGGGTGTGAACGGGTTTTGCCGGCAGGAGCACCGTGCCTCCGGGACGCCCTCACTGGGAGAAAGGGCATCCCAGAGGCTGCCAGCACTTTGCCAACGGCAAGTAGGATACGACGCCAGTGGCGTTTTTAGCAACAGAAAATCGCCAGATCCGGGTAGTAAAGTGCGTTCCCTCGAGAAGCGAAGCGACGACCCTCTCCCGGTGTGCCTCCGGGTGTGCAAGGGCGTGCGAGAAGGAACACGAAATCCGCATGGTTTCGAATCGTTCGACCCGGCCGAAACGCGGCGGCGCTGCGTCAGCGTATCGGGCCGATGGGGGAAACACCGGCAACCCATGTGCACGGATGCACACGAAGCCATTGACACTGCTTTGTTTTCCTGATTCGGCGTCCGTGCGAACCGCGCTTCCCGCCCGCCGTCCGACTGCACCCTATGAGGCGGATCCCGAGGCGGATGTCCCATATGGTTCACCTCATCCGAAGACCGTTGCCGTGCATGCCCTGCCCTCGCGCCGGGCAGAGGACTCCCCGCAGCTTCTCTCTACCGCCACATCCTACCGCCACATCTCGCGCAGCCGGGCTCCGACATCGACACGGGCAGCGGGTGGGCCGGAGCCGGCCGGCTCGGAAGGATGAGCGCGGCCGTGGCTGCGCCGCTCGAAGCAATCGAGCATGGCATCGGTGATGAAGCGGGAGCGGGGCGTGAAGACGTGGTCATCCCCGTAACGGTGCTGTTGGCGCTTGAAGAAGCGCAGGGGATGGATCACGTGGAGGTGGTCCCGTGCGCGGGTCATGGCCACATAGAGCAGCCGGCGCTCCTCTTCGATCTGTTCGGGCTTGTCGGTTGCCATGTCCGAGGGGATGCAACCGTCCGCGGCATTGAGTACGAAGACCGCATCCCACTCCTGCCCTTTGGCCGAGTGGATGGTGGAGAGCACCAGGTAGTCCTCGTCCAGGTGCGGCGGCCCGGCCTCGTCCCCGGTCACATTGGGCGGATCCAGGCACAGCTCCGTAAGAAAGCGCTCCCGGGAGGGGTAGCCCGCAGAAATCTGCTCGAGCTGCTCGAGATCGCCGGCGCGCACCCGGGCCGCATCGTAGAGGCGCTCGAGGTGGGGCTCGTACCAACGACGCGCGAGGCCGATCTGGCCGGGCCAGCTCGTCGTTCCGTCGCGCAGGCGCGCCAGCAGGCCGCACAGGGACGGCCATTCCAGAGCCGCGGCGGGCGGCACCCCCAGCGAGCCCAGACGCCGAAAGTCGCAGCCGCCCGACTCGAAGCCCTGCATGACCCGCCGCGCGTGGGCAGGACCGATCCCGGGCAGCAGCTGAAGGATGCGAAAGGCCGCAATGACGTCGCGCGGGTTCTCCACCCAGCGCAGCAGGCAGAGCAGGTCCTTGACGTGGGCCGCCTCGAGGAACTTGAGGCCACCGAACTTCACGAAGGGGATGTTGCGACGCGATAGCTCGACCTCGAGGGGGTCGCTGTGATGCGCGGCTCGCATGAGGACCGCCTGCTGCTTGAGCGCGATGCCCTCTTCCCGATGGGCGAGGATCTGCTCGGCCACATAGTCGACCTGGCAGGCTTCGTCCTCCACCGTTACCAGGCGGGGCTTCTGGGCCGAGCTCCGAATCGAGAAGAGATCCTTCGTGAAGCGCTCCCGGGACTGGGCAATGACGGCGTTGCAGGCCTCGAGGATGGGTTGGCTCGAGCGGTAGTTCTGCTCCAGGGTGACGACCGCGGCGGGCGGCTCGAAGTGGTTCGGGAAGTCGAGGATGTTGCGCACCGTCGCGGCGCGGAAGGAGAAGATGGATTGGGCGTCGTCGCCCACCACCGTGAGCCCCCGTCCCTCGGGCTGAAGCCCGAGGAGGACGGCGGCCTGAAGCGCATTGGTGTCCTGGTACTCGTCGACCAGCACGTGGTCGAAGCGTTCGCGCACGACCGCAGCCAGGGCTGGCTCGGACATGAGGTGGTACCAGTAGAGGAGCAGGTCGTCGTAGTCGAGGACGTTGTGGCGCTGCTTCGACTCCACGTAGGCGGAAAAGAGCGTGCGCAGCTCCTCCTTCCAGGCACTGCACCAGGGAAAGGCCTGCTCGAGGGTCTGCTCGAGAGCGCACTGGGCGTTTACCGCGTGGGAGTAGATGGAGAGGCAGGTGGCCTTCCTGGGAAAGCGCGCGGCGCGCTTGGCGAGCCCGAGCTCGCTGCGCTGGAGGTCGAGCAGGTCCGCCGAGTCCGAACGGTCGAGTACCGTGAACGAGGGATCGAGCCCCACCCCCTCGGCGTGATGGCGCAGCAGGCGATTCGCGATGCTGTGGAAGGTCCCCGACCAGATGAGCTCGTCTCGGGGTGAAGTGCCGCTATCGCGGGCACAGATTCGGCGCGCCCGCCGGGTCATCTCCAGCGCGGCCCGGCGCGTGAAGGTG
Organism: Deltaproteobacteria bacterium; assembly: GCA_019310385.1. Lineage (GTDB taxonomy): Bacteria > Myxococcota_A > UBA9160 > UBA9160 > UBA4427 > JAFDEK01. The sequence goes on along the minus strand of JAFDEK010000082.1, from coordinate 8,753 downwards.
AGCAGCAGGATGCGTCGCGGGTCGGCGCCGCCCAGGACCAGATGGGCCACGCGGTGAGCCAGGGTGTCGGTCTTGCCCGAGCCGGCGCCGGCGATGACCAGGAGAGGACCGCCGCCCTCGGCGCCATGGCAGGCTGCAGCGCGCTGAGCCGGGTTCAGCCCGGCGAGATGCGGAGCCTCGTCGACGCCTGCAGCCCCTCTGTCCTGTGCCGAAAGATCCTGTGCCGAAACCGTGTCCGGCGCCTTCATCTGCCGAGTCGGCAGAACCGGCAGATCGCCGTCAGCGCTCATCTCGCCGCCCTCCCCCCTCTGGCCCGATCCAGAAGAGATAGCGAAAGAAAAGCAAAAGCGCCCATGCCCCATGCCCATCTCGCCCTGGCGGCACTCGCCCGACGCCATGACGGGACTTTCGGTCTTCGAGCCGGCCAGCGTTGCGGCCTTCAACAGCGACCCCCTCTTCTCGAGCGGATTGCCAGCCAGCTACTGCGGCGCAGGCGAGGCCGTAACCCAGACCTCCGCGGGCCCCCGCTCCAACTACTCGTGGTCGGGCAGCTCCCCGGTCACCAACCCCATGGACCTCGTCGACCCGATCTTCGGTCTCCTGGGCCTGCTCTACGACGAGCCGAACGACGGCCTGGTCGAGGCCTGCGGCTCCCACTTCGGCACGGTGATCCGTGACGACTACATCATGAATCACCTCGACGAAGTGAATCTGCTCTTCGGTATCGTCTCGCCCTTCGAGGTGGATCCCAAGGAGACCTTCCGCACCCACGCGAACCGGCTGAAGAACGAGGGACTCTGAAACCCGGGCCTTCCGAGGCCGGCAGCTTCGCTATTCTGGCGCCTCTCCACGGTCGGAGAGGAGGCCTGCATGTTCGTCGATGCGCGATCCGTAGATGACGGCCGGGTCTTCGAATCCGACGTCTGCATCGTCGGAGCCGGCGCTGCCGGCATCACCCTGGCCCTCGAGCTCGCGAAGGCGAAGGTCGACGTCACTCTCGTCGAGAGCGGGGACTTCCAGCTCGAAGCGGCGACCCAGAAGCTCTACGAGGGCCGGGTCATCGACGGCGACTATCCGCCGATCCAGCTCTCGCGCCTTCGCTATCTCGGCGGCACGACGAACCACTGGGGCGGCGCCTGCGTTCCCCTCGACCCCTTCGAGTTCGAGGCCCACTCCTGGCTACCCCACAGCGGCTGGCCCATCGGCCGCGCGGACCTCGATCCCTATTACGAAAGGGCTCGGGCCGTCATCGGACTGCCGCGGCCCGACTTCCGCTTCGACCCCGCGGAAGAGGGAGCCGCGCAGGACCCACCCCTCCTGGGAGCGGAGAATCGAGACTACGAGACGGTCATCTGGCGCCGGCCGCAGCCGGAGCCGACCCGCATGGGGAAGAAGTACCGCGAGACGATTCGAAGCCATCCCCGCATTCGCTGCGTCCTCAACGCCAACGCGATCGAGCTGGTGCCGGGGGAATCAGGCCGCGCGATCACGGCCCTCACTGCCAGGACGCTCACGGGCCGCGAGCTGCGCTTCGAAGCGCGGCGCTTCGCCATCTGCATGGGCGGAATCGAGAATGCGCGGCTCCTGCTGGCATCCGACACGAGGATTCGCGGCGGCATCGGAAACCAGAACGACCGGGTCGGGCGCTACTTTGCAGATCACGGCTTCCGCATGATGGGAAAGATCCACGTCACGCAGCAGCCAGCCCCGAGCTGGTTCCGGGAGGAACGCTTCTGGCTCTCGGATCCGGGTCCCAACGCCACCCCCGATCTCGTGGGTTTCGCGACGCGGCCCTCCTTCCGCGCCAGGCGCAAGCTCCTCGGCTTTTCCGTGATCGGCCACGTGGACTCCGGCGAGTGGGACGACTACCGCTCGGAGATCGGCGTGCAGGAGCTCGCCGCCGCATCCCAGGGCAGTGGCGAGGCCGGCAAGCGCGAGCGCCGCGTCATCCGCCTCTACTTCGTCGCCGAGAAGGCGCCGAACCCCGACAGCCGCATCACGCTCCAGCCCGAACGCGACGCGGTGGGCATGCGCAAGGTCGCCCTCGACCTGAATCTCCAGGAGCGGGACTGGGAGAGCGTCAACGAGAACGTGCGCCTGCTCTCCACCGCAGTCGCGCGATCCGGCGTGGGCCGCATTCGCATCGTCGACCCCGAAGGCCTGCCCTGGTGCGAGGGCACGGGGGCGCACCAGACCGGGACGACGCGCATGTCCGACGATCCCAAGCAGGGAGTCACGGACCGCAACGGGAAGGTGCACGGCGTCGAGAACCTCTATCTCTGCGGCGGCTCCCTCTTCCCCACCGCGGGTTGGCAGCACCCGACGCTCACCATCTTCGCGCTCTCCCTGAGGCTCGCGGATCACCTCGCGGGTGCGGGCGGGGCCCCCGCCGCCTGAGGACGCGCATAGATCGTCATGCTTCCGCTCCTGAGTACGGGCCGGTAGACCGTCCGCAGCCAGGGGTCGATCTCCGGGAACTCGCCTCTCAGTGCGGCGCTCGCCCACTCGGGTCCATCGACGATGAAGCGCGGCGGCGGATCGACGAGACTGGTTCCCGCCTCGTTCCGGGTGATGACCTCGAAGCCCTCGCGAGACAGGCGCCCGAGCGTCATGCTGTAGACGAGCCAGCTGTAGCGACCCCCATAAGGGGGCTGGTCTGCAAAGAAATAGAGAGACCAGTAGGGCGTGAGCACCCACACCCGGTCCCCCTCCCGGGCGTGCTCCTTCAGGAAGCGCGCGGTCTCGATGAGGCCGCTCTGGAACTCCGGGGAGCTGAAGTCGCCATAGTCATAGAGATGAGGGTGCTCCGAACGTAGCTTCAGGTACCTCGCCTGCTGCGACAGGCCCGCATCGTCATCCACGCGCCAGCGGTACCGCTCCCAGTCCAGGGGGAGCTCGGCGATGGCGCCGATCCAGAGAACCACGGCGAGCCCGACCGCCGCGCGAAACACGTAGAGCGACGCGCCCGCCATGGGCGCCTCGAGACGATGGAGGCAAAGCCCGAGCAGCAGGATCCAGGGAACGAAGCTCTGGAGCAGGTGGCCCAGATCAGCCGTCGGATAGATGACATGGTGCGCGACCACGGCAATGGCAAAGAGGGCCAGCAGTCGGAAGCGGCGCACGGTGTGGGTCGTGGTGTCGGTCGTGGTGTGGATCGTGGAATCGGCCGCGCGGGAGGCTCCGGACCAGCGGCTTCGCTCGAGCAGCAATACGACCGCCAACAAGCCACTCGCGAGCCAGGGAAGCTGCTGCCAATGGGCCTGGCTGAAGCGATACTGGGGCTTGCCGAAGATCGGAGCATCGAAGGGCGTGTGGTAATCGACGTGGCGCAGGACCACGGAGAGCCCCTCGAACATGGGCCCGAGCATCCCGAGCGGCCAGAGGAGCAGCAGCACACCCGCCACGGTCAACAGACACGCCGACACCACGAGCGCCGTGTGGCGGAGCCGGTAGTGGAGCTGTTCGAGATGGCTCTCGGAAGTCCAGCGAAGCAGCGCCTTGCGCTCCTCCAGGCCGGCGCACCACAGCAGCAGGAGCAGGGGAAGGCTCAAGTGCAGGAGGTAGCCGAGCTCGAAGTGCGGGAGGATGAAGAGTGTGAACACCACGCCGAAGACGACGAGGCCGAGCGTCCGGACCCAGAAGATCCTCCACTGGATCGCTGCGACGGGCGAGGGCTGCTCCCGGTAGTGGATGGGCGAAATCGGCGGAAGCAGGTAGAAGCAGACGAAGAGACTGCCGGCAAGGAGAAAGGCCCCGGCGGAGAGCTTGGTGAGGAGCGCGAGCCCCACGAGGATCCCCACGCCAACGCTCCGCCTCACCGCATTGGACCGGGTACGGAAGAGCAGGCACCCGATGATTCCCAGGGTCATGGGATAGATCTGCATGAACGCGTAGGGCGCATAGTGGAGGAACCACGCCATACCGAAGACAGCCACGATCATGGCCGCCGCGATCCAGGCATGGAAGCGCGAGCTCAGTCGGCGGAGGAGCTGATAGCTCGCCACCGCGACAGCCGTCTGCACAGCGATCATCGCCGCCCGGACGGCAATCCACTTGCCGCCGGCCGCCGTGTAGGCGACACCCGGCACGATCCAGTTCAGGGGGCCGTAGATGTCGATGAAGTCGCGGAAGGGAAGCTCTCCGGCACGGATGGACCGGAGGATATCGGCCATCAGCGCCTCTTCGGAGCTGTGGTTGAAGGGCATGGCGAGATTCTGCGCGAGGTAGACGACCGGAATGAGCCACAGCAGCTGTGCCGCCTTGCTCGCCGAGACCGAGTCGGCAAAGCGGCTCACGCGATCGACCGGTGAATCTCGCAGCATCCCCGTCTTCAGACTCCACCCTCTTCCACGACGAGACGCGGCAGCTCCCACCCGCCGTTCCAGAGCGATTCGCCCTGCGGCAGCTGGGTGGAGGTGCTGAACTCGAGCACCACCGTGCGGCCCCCGTGCTCCGCGAGGGACAGAGACACGGGCGTCCAGCCCCGATCGGCGAAGTCCGTGTGGACCGCCAGAACGCGCTGGAAGAGCTCACTTCGCGCTCCGTCGGCTTCCACCAACGCGATCCCGAAGCTCGTCGTGTAGGAGGGGTGATCGAACCAGGCGCGCGGATTCACCGCCAGCGCGGTCTCGAGCCGGGCCCCTTCCGGAACCTCGAGCTCGATCGAGAAGACCGTACGGCCTCCGTCGGCGGTCGGACGCAACGCCACGGTGGGTCGGAAGGGCCATAGATCCTCGATCAGATAGTGGGAGCGCTCGCCCGGCGCGACCGGGCGGGACGGCGCCATCGAGTACTCGATCCGAAGATCGCTGACCTCTTCGACCCGGGACAGGATGGCGCGTCCCGGGGCAGGCTCGCGGACCCGCTTCAGGCCGAGGAGCCGGTAGCCCAGGTAGTCGTAGGTGAATACCTCGTCGACACGATAGTTCTCGGCCACATAGCCGTACAGATCCGGCGAGAACTCGGACATCCGCGGGAAGTTGTTGAACTGCGTGAAGTTGTAGATCACGAGCTCGACCTGCTGCTCCTCCATGGCACGGATGATGCGCTGATCACGGTCGGCGAACTCGGGGAAGGGCCACACGATGTAGCTCGAACGATGGGGCCCGGGGCGGTCCATCAGGAATTGCACGATCGGAAAGTAGGGGATGACGGACACCACCTCTCCCGGCTCGGAGTTCTCTCGGGCGTATTCCACCACCCCCTCGATCAGGCGCGCTTCAGAGGGCTTCGCGTAGATTCCGCCGCGCTCGCCGGGAATCAGGTCGGTGTGGAGCGAGCGCAGGCGTCCGGCGAGGCGCGCGCTGTAGGCGAGGGTCGCCGCCGCGGGCACCGCCATCAGGAGGGCCAGGCCCAGGGCGAGGGCACGGCGGCCCTGGAGGAGAGCGCCGCGGCCACGAAAGAGAGCGCCGCGGCCACGGAGGAAAGAGGCACAGTAGACGACGCACAGGCAGAGGAAGCACCAGTACACCACCGCGAAGTGCAGGTAGTCCTGTGGACGATTCACGGTGAGCACCAGCAGCAGACCCGCCGAGAGCGAGAAGAGCAGGAATTCGCCCAGCCAGCGCCTGCCTTCCTCCGGACTCTGCAAGCTGCCTCGGCCCCGGTACAGGTGCAGGGCTCCGAGCGCGAGCAACAGCTTCGGCCCGTGAAAGAAGAGCTTCAGCAGAAAATCGAAGATCGCCGTCTGCTGGAAGAGAGTGCTGGCCCGCAAGGCCTCGAGATCGAGGGTGAACACCACACCCGGCCAGTAGACGAAGATCCCGTCCGAGCTTCGCAAGAAGGGATCCTGGCCGAAGAGCGGAAAGAGCGGCGGAACCTCCGCGTACTCGAACTCGGTGAGGCCCCGCATGTGTCCCAGCACCGTCTGCTGGAAGAGGTCGCCGAAGACCCCGTACCACGCGAAGTAGGCCGCCATGGCGGCCCCCACCATGGCGCCGGGCACGATCCACCAGAGGAAGAGCTTCGGCGCGGCCGGCCGCGCCTCGGCGGGCACCACGCGCACGTAGACGGCGAGGGTCGCGAGCCCCGCCAGCAACATGGCGGCGCCGTAGTCCTGCTTGCACAGCACTCCCATCCCGAACAAGAAGCCGGAGAGCGCCAGCCTCCCCGACCCTGCCCGATCGAGGCCCGGCCCTGCCCGATCGAAGAAGGACAGCATGCAGAGCATGGATCCGACCAGAAAGAGCAGCGCCGTGGTCGAGTAGCTGTAGATCTGCCAGTGCGGAAAGGCCCAGATACGGTAGAGGAGGATCATCACCACGCCGGCGCCAGCCCAGCCCATGGGAACGATTCGCCGCAGCAGCAGGTAGACCAGCGCCACGAAGAGGCTGAACTCGAGCATGACGATCCAGCGGCTCAGGATGATCGACGCACCGAAGGCCTTGAAGGCCAGGGCCAGCATGTAGAAGGCGCCCGGAAGCGGATAGATCGTCGCGTCCCGGTACATGTGACCGCCCTTGGCGACGATGTCCGCGAAGGCCAGCAGATGGCCCTCGTCCATCGTGCTGAACCAGCGGTCGAAGAAGGGCAGTTGAAACGCGAAGGCCAGCAAGAAGACGGCCAGGGCGCCGACCGCCGGGGACCCGAGCAGGGCGCGGCGGGCGGTGGAAGCGCTGCTAGCGCGCAGAGCGCTCAATACACCACCTCGGCCTCGAGCCGGCCGCCCTCGCCCCGCACCAGGCTGAGGCGGGTCATGCAGGCCATGCAATAGATGCGGTCGCCCGGCCGCAGCTCCCGGGTGGAGCGCACGACGATCTTGCAGACGGGGCAGAAGGCCTCGTTGGGGGCCAGCTCGTCGTCTGGCCCATTCCATTTGCGGTAGAACTTACGGTACTTCTTCGGGACCTCGTCGAATCCCATGTCCTCGAGGACGTAACGGCGCCGCTTGCCACCTGCATCCTTCCCGACCTCGTCCGCGTCGAGCTCCGCCTCTTTGTGTAGCTCCGCCATCACTCGAATCCCAGACGCGCCACCACCTGGAGATAATCCCGCCCCAGGGCGGGCCGCTGGTCACGGGGCACCCCGATCCTGGCGAGGCTGTCCTCGAAGGTCGCGAGCACCATGGGGTCGAGATCCTGCTTGATGGAGGCGATGCGTTCGCGCAGCCGCGGATTGGCCTGAAGGCGCCGCCCGAGCTCGTTCTCCCCGAAGCCGATGTGGCGCCGCTCGTCCTTCACGATGCGCTCGAGGAGGTCTGCGGTGATGGGATCGGCGTTCTGCAGGTGCGCCTGGAAGACGGTGAACTCCATGGCCTCGAGGATCACGTTCTGGGCGAAGATGGAAGCCTCCCACTCGCCCCCGTCGACGAGTTCGAGGAGGTGGCGGCGAAACTCCTGGATGCCCGCGCCGGCGTCCTGCTCGATCCGCTCCTGGGGGTTCTCGACCCCGAGCTCACCCAGCCGGTGGAGGATCACCTCGACGTGCCGCCCCTCATCCACGACTTGCGTCGAGAGGAAGACCTTGCTGTTGTGGTTGGGCGCGATACGGACGAGCCCGCTCGAGGCCTCGAGAGCGGCCGTCTCGGCAACGGTGTAGTTGCACAGGGTCTTGATCAGACGCTCACGCTCGTCAGCGGTGAGCTCCGCCTCCGCGAGGTCGGAGCGGTGTCCGTGATCGAGGCCCGTCAGATAGCCCTCGACGGAGTCGAACCAGTGTTCGAAGGAGTGGACCCGGTCGACGAAGGCGTCGGGCTCCAGATCGTTGATCTCGCTCACATCGCGACTCATTGACTTCTCCAGCATGGGGTTGGGCAGCATAGGGTTGGGCGCCGCCCTCAGACGCCGCTCTCAAAAGGGCTTCACCACCACGAAGATCACGACACCGATCATGATCAGGGTCGGGACCTCGTTGATGACGCGGTAGAACTTCGGACTACGCGAGTTGCGGTCTTCGGCAAAGTCCCGGCGCCAGCGCAACATGAGGAAGTGCACTGCCGCGAGGACCAGCACCAGCACGAGCTTCGCGTAGAGCCATCCCCCCGCCGAGACGAAGAAGCCCCGCCGCAGCAGCAGGGCGAGGCCGAAGACGAAGCTCGCGATCATGGCCGGCGTCATGATCGCCCGGGCGAGACGCCGCTCCATCACCTTGAAGGTCTCCGAGGCCTCCGAGCCCGCCTCGACGCCGCAGTGGTAGACGAAGAGGCGCGGCAGATAGAGGAGGCCCGCCATCCAGGAGATAAAGGAGATGATGTGGAGTGCCTTGAGCCAAAGAATGGCGCCGGGCGACCAGTCCAGCATGGGTGCGCTTCCCGCTCGTCGAGAGCCCTCGCCGCCATGGACGGGGCGAAGCGGGGACTGTAGCAAGCTCCTCTGCAGATCTCAGGGAGCGCTGGGCGTCTGGTACTCGATCCCGACCCGGCCGAGCCGAAGCTTGAACTCCTTGAGGACCGTATCCGAGAGCACGCCCTCCATCTCTTCGGGCGACAGCGCGTTCACGTCCCGGCCCTGCCACTCGGCGGAAGCCACGGCCTCGCCGGCGTCGGCGGCCTGCTGGCTGAGCCGCCTGCCCTCCTCCATGGCGACGCCCGCAGTGGCGAAGAGCGTCGAGAAGGTCGCGAGCATGTGGTAGCTCATTTCCTGCTGCATCTTCTCCACCTCGGGCTTCTTCTCCGGGAACTGGCGGATCAGGGAGCCGATGCGGTTCTCGCCGAAGCCCACGTGACGCCGTTCGTCTGCGATGGTGCCGTCGAGGGTATGGGCGAACTTGGGATTCACGCCGCCCATGGCCGCCCGGAGCATCTCGAAGACGCTGAA
>JAFDEK010000176.1 GCA_019310385.1 Deltaproteobacteria bacterium | reverse complement strand
AGAAGCCGGGATCGGACTGCGAGGTCAGGTACTCGACACCGTCGGCGGCGGCGATCCGGCGCTGGAGCGGATCGGTGACGAATCCCTGTATCGTTCGCGCGCTGGCGCCGGGATATGCGGTGCGGACGAAGATGACGCCGGCCTCGAGCTCGGGGAACTGGCGCACGGCGAGCTGGTTCATGGCCTGGAGTCCCAACATCAGGAGCAGGCCGCTGATCACGAGGGCCAGGACCGGTCGGCGAATGAACAGGTCCGTCGGGTTCATTCGGGACTCCTAGAGCTGAACCGATTCGTCGATCACGACGCGCACGCCGCGATAGAGCTTGTTCTGACCGACGGTGACGATGCGCTCGCCGACGCCCAAGCCGTCCAGGATGCTCGCCCGCCCATCGCGGACCTCTCCCACTTCCACGATGCGGGACGTGGCCGTCAAGCTGCCCTCCTCACCGGGCTCGATGACGTAGACGGCAGTGCCCTGAAGGGCGTAGGTCACGGCGGTCTCGGGCACGGTGACTACCGGCCGATCCGCTCCCAGGTCCATACGCAGGCTCGCGAACATGCCGGGCAGGAGATTGCCCGGCTCGGCGATCCGTGCCCGCAGCAGCAGGCTACGCGTTCCAGGATCGACCCGGGCATCGATGGCGGCGAGCTTCGCAGTGAAGGATCGGCCGGGAAAGGCCGTGACGCCGAACGCGATCTCCTGGCCGACTTGCAGCTGGGGTGCGAAGCGGGCGGGCACGGTGAAGTCGATCTCCAGGGCCGACAGGTCCTGGAGGCTCGCAATCAGCGTCCCGGGAGACAGGTAATCGCCCAGGTCGACCCGTCGAATGCCCAGGGTGCCTGCGAAGGGTGCGTGGATGCGCCTGTTGCGCAGGCGCGCCTCGGTCTCGGCAAGCTGCGCACGGGCTCGCTCGAAATCCGCCTTCGAGCGGTCGAGCTGCGATTGAGCGATCGATTTCTGCTGAATGAGTTGGCGATCCCGCTCGAAGAGGATCTCGGCCAGCTCCCGGCTGGCGATCTGGTTGCGCCGGCTGGCCTGCTCGACTTCGTCGTTGAGGACGAGCAGGAGTTGTCCCTCGGCGACCGCATCTCCCGAGTCGAAGTGCAGCGCCGTGATCTGGCCGCTGGATTCCGAGCTGAGATCGATCCCGCGAATCGCCTTGATGGTGCCGACCGCGTCGAGGTAGGCCTTCTGGATCTCCTGCCGGGCAACGGCGGCCGCCACGGTGACGGGCGGCGGCGCGAAATCTCCACCGGCCATCGCGGATGAGCGAATGGCGCGATATCCGGCAATCGAAGCGAAGATCGCGGCGAGCAGGGCGATGACCAGGAGATAGGCGCGCAAGCAGGAGTCCTCGGGTGGAGGGGGAGGATCGAGTGCGGACGCCCGGGAGACTAGCGCCCCGCCTTCTTGCGCACCATGAAGTTCCCCATGGCGAGGACGTCCATGCCCGTGTCCAGGAAGGTGCGGATGGCGTCTTCGGGCGTGTTCACGATGGTGTCGCCCTTGATGTTGAAGCTGGTGTTCATGAGCACCGGGTGGCCGGAGTGACCGGCGAACTCGCCGATGAGCTTGTGGTAGCGCGGGTTGATTTCGGGCTTCACGGTGTGGGGGCGGGCGGTGCCGTCGATGTGGACGATGGAGGGAACGGCCTTGCGCTGCTCTTCGCGGATCTCGAAGGTGAGGATCATGAAGGGCGACTCGCAGGCGCCCTCGAGATAGTCCTCCTTGGCGGACTCGTGCATGGAGGGGCAGAAGGGGCGCCACTTCTCGCGGAACTTGATCTCGGCGTTGACCTTGTCGTCCATGCCCGGGACGGTGGGGTCGGCGAGGATGCTGCGGTTGCCCAGAGCCCGAGGCCCCACCTCCATGCGGCCCTGGAACCAGCCGATGATCCTTCCCCTGGCGATCTCCTCAGCGGTCTCCGCCTCGATCTCGCTCGTGTGCTGGTAGTCGAGGCCCGAGCGCTCGAGGGCGGCGTCGACCTGCTCGTCGTCGTACTCCGGGCCGTAGTAGAGGTGCTCCATCTTCCACTTGGAGGAGTGGCCGAGGCGGGCATGCAGCTCGAGGGCGGCGCCCAGGGCGACCCCTGCATCGTTCGAAACCGGTTGAATGAAGAGCTCGTCGACGAGGCCGCTCTGGAGGATCTCGCCGTTGAGCTTGACATTGAGGGCGACGCCACCCGAGAGGCAGAGCTTGCGATCGGAAGTCTTCGCCACGGCGCGGTCGACCAGGTGCAGACCAATCTTCTCGACCTGCCCCTGGAGCGAGGCCGCGATGTCCTTGTGATCCTGGGTGACTGGCTGGTCGTCGTCCAGGCGCCGGGGCCCGAAGCGCTGCTCCAGCTTGTCGACCTTGTAGCGGCCGCGCAGGAAGTCGTAGCGGAAGAAGTAGCTCGGGTCGCACTCGAAGCCCTCGGGCGTCGCGCGCATGAGATCGTCGAGCTCGTACTTGGGCTCGCCGTAGGAGGCGAGGCCCATCACCTTGTACTCGTCGTTGTTGGGCATGAAGCCCAGGTACTGGGTGAACTCCGCGTAGGCCCGGCCGAGGGAGTCGGGGACGATGAGCTCGTCGAGGGTGCGGACCTCGTTGCCCACGCCGTGACCGAAGTAGGTCGTCGTGGTCTCCCCGGAGCCGTCGATGTTGAGGATCGTGGCCTCGTCGAAGCCCGAGCAGCGGAAGCTGCTCGCGGCATGGGAGCGGTGATGCTCGATGCAGGTGATGGGCGGCACGCCGGGGCCGAAGTGTCGCTTCATGGCCCGGCCGAGCCCGCCCGAGAGGACCTCGAGCAGATCGATGGCGATGACGCCGATGGGATAATTGACGCGGAAGAAGAGGCCGGTGCGCAGGTAGGTGGTGAGCCGTTCGGAAAAAATGCCCCATGGGCTCTTCCACCCATAGGCGATGTGGTCGACCTCCTCGATGCCGATACCGGCCGTCTCGAGGCAGTAGCGGATGGAGTGCAGGGGAAAGCCGCCGAACTGCTTGATGTGGGTGAAGCGCTCTTCTTCGACGAAGGCGATCAGCTCCCCGTTCTTCAGCAGGCAGGCCGCGGAGTTGTGCATGCCTCCGAATCTGCTGAAGATTCCGTCGCGGAGGGTGCTTCCGTTGATCCCGAGAATGTACATCCGCACTCCGTCCCGATGACTCTACCCGCTCGGAAGCCCGGGTAGTTTGCCCGGGCCCCCGGGGCGGAGCAAGGCCCTCGCAAGCAGCGGGAGGGCCGAGGCCCAGCGACCGCGCCGGAACCGATCGTCGACCGGCAATTCCTACGCAGCTTCCGAAGGAGAATCGTCCGAGCTGCGACGCTCGTGCACGGCCCTTGCCGAAGGGGTTGGGTTTCGGTGACGGATGGCCGATATCGCAGAGCGAGAGGCCCGGCCCATCAGGCCGGGCCGCTTCGATCGGAGTAAGTCAAAGTGCTCGGCGTCGTATTCAGCACTCCCGAATCCTTCGAGCAGGAATACAAGTCGAACCTCTCCAAGGGCGGCCTCTTCGTCGCCACGGACGAGGCTCTCGACGTGCGCACCACCGTAGAGGTGGGCATCGAGCTGGCCTTTGCGGGCCGCTCCTTCATGCTCGAAGGCGAGGTGGTTCACTGCATCCCCAAGGAGCTGGCGGCGGCCGGCGCCGAGCCGGGTGTTGCGGTGCAGCTGAAGACGCCGGTCGCTGAGCTGAACGAGCTCTTCCAGGCCTTCGTGGGCGAGCAGAAGCCTGCGTCGAAGCCCGCGAACCCGAAGGGTGCGGAGCGCCGCCAGGCGGAGCGGGGAACCGCGCGCGTCCACGCTCGCGTGTGCACCAAGGCCGGACAGCAGCTCGAGGGCCTCACCCGGGACCTGAGCCATTCGGGAATGCTCTTCTCCCTGGCGGGCGACCCCCTGGCGCTCAAGGAGCGGGTCGACGTCTTCGTCACCGAGCCGGGAAGCGGCCGGCAGATGAACATCCCGGGGATCGTCATGCGCCACGTCAAGGGAAAGAGCGGGCAGGTCTCCGCCCTGGGGATCCAGTTCGCCCCGCCCGCCGGTCGCAAGGCCGAGGTCGTGGGCTTTCTGCGCAAGATCGGCCAGGCCGAGCACAGCCGGCGCCTCGGAGGGATCTCCGGGTCCGTCGCGGAGCTGGGCCTCGGGAATCTGCTGCAGACCCTCTCCATGTCCTCTCCGCGGGGAACGCTGACCCTCATGCGCGAGGGAGAGGAAGGCTTCATCGCCTTCGACAGCGGGCAGCTGGTCGGTGCCCAGGTGGGGCGGGTCACGGGTTCCAAGGCCCTGGCCCGGATGCTCTGCTGGAGCGACGGGAGCTTCGAGTTCCACGCGCGGGTCGATTCGGAGCTCGCTTGCGGCAAGTCGATGTCCCTGCAAGCCGCGATGCTGGATGCGGCTCGCGAGGCCGACGAGGCCAGTGCGAGCGCTGCGCCCGCCATCGACATGAGTGTCAGCTTGCGGGTCGACGAGGTGGTCGCGTCGGGCGCAGGCGAGATCGGCAAGGTGGAGGGCGCGGTGCTGGACATGCTTCGCGTCGGCAGCCCGCTCGCCCGGATCGTCGACGTGATTCCTGAGGCCGACAGCGAGATCCACCGGGCCGTCGCGAGCCTGCTCGAACAGGGACTCATCGTCGAAGGCTGAGGTCGCGCCGCTCGGGCCCGGGCCGTGGGCTTCCGCTTGCCAGCCGCTGGGCGAGCCGGCAAAGTCCCCCACCCATGCACGAGCTCCCCCAGGCCTTCGCGGCCGCCTTCTCGCTGCTTCTCGACCTCGACCCGGATCTCCTCGAGATCGTGGGCCTCTCCCTCGGCGTGAGTCTGAGCGCGCTCTTGCTTGCGTCGCTGGTCGGGCTGCCCCTGGGCGCCGTCCTGGCGATCCAGCGTTTTCCGGGCCGCCACGCCCTGGCGATCCTCCTCAATGCCTTGATGGGTCTTCCGCCGGTGGTCGTGGGACTGCTCGTCTACATCGTGCTCTCGCGCTCGGGGCCCCTCGGCGGCCTGGGCTGGCTCTTTACGCCGAAGGCGATGGTGCTGGCCCAGTGGCTGCTGATTACGCCCATCGTGGCCGCGCTCGCGCGGCAGGTGGTCGAAGACCTGTGGGAGGAGTACGCCGAGCAGCTCCGCTCCCTGGGTGCGCGGCCCCTGCGCGCGGTCCCCACGCTGCTCTGGGACGGGCGCTTCCGGCTGCTCACCACGGTGCTGGCCGGCTTCGGCCGGGCCATCGGGGAGGTAGGAGCCGTCATCATCGTGGGCGGCAACATCGCCCACGTCACCCGCGTGATGACCACGGCCATCACCCTCGAGACCAGCAAGGGAGATCTGCCCCTCGCCCTGGGGCTGGGGCTCGTGCTGCTCTTCATGAGCCTGCTCGTCAACGCCGCCGCGGCCACCGCGGGAGCCCTGGCACGGGGAGGCGAGGCATGACCACGGCTTCGGGCGCTACGAGCAGCATTCTGCCCCTCGAGCTGCGTGATGTGAGCTACGGCGTGCGTGAGCAGCTCCTGCTGAAGGCGATTCGTCTGCGTCTGGAAGCCGGTGGAATGAGCGTGATCCTGGGCCCCAACGGCGCCGGCAAGAGCCTTACCCTGCGCCTGGCCCACGGCCTCATCGAGCCGACGTCGGGCAGGGTGTGCTGGCTGGGGGCCGGCGCCGCCGAGGCCGCGCTGCGCCAGGCCATGGTATTCGAACGCCCGGTGCTCCTGCGCCGCTCGGCGGCCGCCAACGTCGACTATGCCCTGGCTCTGCACGGCGTGGGACGGGCCGCGCGCCGCCTGCGGGTTGCCGAGGTGCTCGAGAAGACGGGTCTGGCCGCCATCGCCCAGCGGCCCGCGCGGGTGCTCTCGGCCGGCGAGCAGCAGCGTCTGACTCTGGCCCGGGCCTGGGCGCTCTCGCCCGAGGTGCTATTCCTCGACGAGCCGACGGCCGCCCTCGACCCCACGGCGACGCGCAGCGTCGAGGCGATCATCGAGAACATCGCGGCTTCGGGCACCAAGATCGTCATGACGACCCACGACCTCGGCCAGGCGCGTCGCCTCGCCGACGAGGTCGTCTTCCTCGCGCGCGGCGAGCTGCTCGAGCACACGCCGGCGGCGGAGTTCTTCGAAGCCCCGCGCAGCGCGGAGGCCCAGGCCTTCTTGAAGGGAGAGCTGTTGTGGTGAACTTGCGGTGAGCTTGTGGTGAGCTTCTCGAGCTTTCGGCGTCGCGGGTGGAAGAGGCTCGGCCTGGCGCTGCTGCTGGGGCTTGCAGCTCACCCTGGCCTCGACGACCTCCACCGAGAACTCGGGCCTCTTCGATGCGATCCTGCCGGTCTTCGAGCAGGGCTCGGGGATCCAGGTGCGGGTGGTCGCCGTGGGGACGGGCGCGGCCCTGCGCATGGCGCGCCAGGGCGACGCCGACGTGCTCCTGGTCCACGACCGGGGGTCGGAAGAGCGTTTCGTCGCCGAGGGCTGGGGTGTCGCGCGCCACGACCTCATGTACAACGACTTCGTCCTGGTGGGGCCCGCCGCGGACCCGGCCAGGATCCGCGGCCGGGGTGACGTCGCCAAGGCGCTCGAGGCCATTGCCGCTGGCCGGGCACCCTTCGCATCCCGGGGCGACGACTCGGGCACCCACAAAGCGGAGCTGCGGCTGTGGAAGGCGGCCGGCGTCGACTCGAGCGCTGCCTCCGGAACCTGGTACCGGGAGACCGGCGCCGGCATGGGGGCCACTCTCAACACCGCCGCCGCCATGGAGGCCTACACGCTGAGCGATCGCGGGACCTGGCTCTCCTTCCGCAATCGCGGC
>JAFDEK010000017.1 GCA_019310385.1 Deltaproteobacteria bacterium | reverse complement strand
TCTCGAGGCCATCATCCAGGCGGCGGGTACTGGGAAGATCGGCGACGGCAAGATCTTCGTCTCGAGCCTCGAGGAGACCGTGCGTATCCGCACGGGCGAGCGCGCGTCTCTACTTCTTCCCGTCCGCCTTCTTCTCGTCCGCCAGCAGGCCCTTGCCCGGCACGAAGTTCATCTCGAGGCGGATGCCGTCGGGGTCTTCGAAGAGCACCGAGTAGTAGCCCGGCGCGTAGGCGCCCTCCTCGGGCGGGTGGACGATCTTCGCGCCGATTTCGAGGGCCAGCTCGTGGCAGCGGTCGACGTCCTCGCGCTTCCGGGCCCGGAAGCAGACGTGGTGGAGCCCGACTCGCTCCTGCACGAAGCGCTCGCCCTCGTGCTCGGGGCTGGCGGCGCGCAGACCAAAGGCTGTACGGCCGCCGACGCAGTAGTAGAAGCCGTCGCCGTCGAGGACGGGCTTCATGCCGAACTCGGGGAGGAGCTTCGCGTAGAACTCCCGCGAGCGCGCGAAGTCGCCGCTGGTGACGAAGATGTGGGCGATGCCGTTGATTTCCATGTTGGGTTCCGCTCCGTCCAAGGCGGCGATGGGCTCGGGCTCACGCCGCGTAGATGATGATCCCGCCCATGGCCATGGCCGCGACGGACCACACCCGCACCGCGCTGGGCGAGAAACCTCGTGCCCAGACCACCATCGCGTCGATGCGCGCTCTCGGCATGAAGCCGACGAGGGCGGCCGCGATCAGGAAGAGCACTCCCATCGTCCCGATGACGGCGGGGAGCCGGCTGGTGGGCGCCGCGGCGACCAGGATTGCGCCCAGGATCAGGCGAAGCAGGGCGACCAGGTAGACCCGGTTGCCCCGGGTGAAGGTGTCGACCATGGCGAGCATGGTGTTGGGGCGCGCCATGCAGACCAGGCCGATGCAGACGATGAGAAGTCCGACGAGCACGGTGACGATCGTCATGCGGCCCCCACTCCCTTCATTCCGGGATTCGCGCTACGCCGAGGGCGGTCCCGAAGGAATGTCCTTGAACGCGACACCCTTGTCGACCCGGGCCTCGGGCGGGAGCCCCAGGACGCGCTCGGCGATGATGTTGCGCAGGATCTCGTCGGTGCCGCCTGCAATGCGTAGCCCGGGCAGGCCCAGATAGCGATCCTGCCAGGCGCCCTGATGGGGCGTCGTGGCCGGGTCGCTGGTGATGCCGCCCGCGACGCCCTGCAGCTCCATCGCGTAGGCGGCCATGTTCTGGCCCAGGATGGCACCGATCAGCTTGCCCAGGCTGGCCTCGGGGCCCGGCATGGTGCCCTTGGAGAGGGCGGTGATGGTGCGCAGGCCGGTGTACTTCACCCCGGCGCTGCGCACGTAGAAGTCGGCGAGCTTCTGGCGCACGGCCGGGTCTTCGATGACGGGCTGGCCGCCGACCTCGATCTCGCGAGCCAGGCGGAAGAGATCCTCGATCGCAGATGCGCCCGCGCTGCCGCCGATGGAGGCGCGCTCGTTCATCAAGGTGGTGAGGGCCACGCGCCAGCCGTTCCCGACGGCGTCGAGGCGCTGGTCATCGGGTATGCGAACGTCGGTGAAGAAGACCTCGTTGAAGCCCTTGCCGCCGTTGATCTGGGTGATGGGTCGGATCTCGACGCCCGGGGCGTGCATGTCGACCACGAAGTAGGTGAGGCCCGCATGCTTGGCCGCGCCCGGGTCCGAGCGCACGACGATGATGCCCCAGTCGCAGAAGTGGGCGCCGGTGGTCCAGATCTTCTGGCCGTTGACGATCCAGTCGTCGCCGTCGCGCACCGCAGTGCTGCGCAGACCGGCGAGGTCCGAGCCGGCGGCCGGTTCGCTGAAGAGCTGGCACCAGACCTTCTCGCCGCTGAGGAGATCGGGGATCCAGCGTTCGCGCTGCTCCGGCGTGCCGTGGGCGAGGACGGTGGGGCCGCACATCCCGATCCCGATGCTGAAGATGTTGGCTGGGGTGCGGAACTTCGCATGCTCCTGGTTCCAGATCACCGATTGGATCGCAGTGGCGGCCCGGCCTCCGTATTCCTTGGGCCAGGTGATGCAGGCCCAGCCTGCGTCGGCCTTCTTCTTCTGCCAGGCCTTGGCGGCCTTCAGGGCGGCGGCGTCGACGCGCTCGCCCAGCAGGTCCCCCCCCGCCTCGCCGGGTTCGAGGGGATCGGCGTTGGCCTCGAGCCAGGCGCGGGCCTCGGCGCGGAATGCGGCCTCTTCGGGTGTGTCGTTGAAGTCCATGCTGGAGTCCTCTCTCTTGATCTTGTTCTTTCTTGGGGCTCGCTCAGGCTTGGGGCTCGCTCAGGCCGCGCTCTCTCGGGCTTCGACGCGGTCGACGAGCTTGTCGCGCCAGCTCGCCACCGTGCCCAGCCAGGCGCTCAGCAGCTTGGCGCGCCGATAGAAGAGGTGGCAGTCGTACTCCCAGGTGAAGCCGACGCCGCCGTGGAGCTCGATCATCTCGATGGTCGTCAGGTCGAAGGACGTGCTGGCCTGGATCCGGCTGATGCAGGCCGCCACGTCGAGCTCGGGGGCCTCGTTGCTGAGTGCCCAGGCGCCGTAGTAGGCGTTGGAGCGGGCGAGCTGGATCTCGCACCACAGATCCGCCAAGCGGTGCTTGACGGCCTGGAAGGAAGCGACGGGTCGGCCGAAGGCGTAGCGGCCCTCGATGAATTCCTTGGTAATGGAAAAGGCGCGCTCGGCAGCGCCGAGCTGCTCGAAGGCGGTCAGCACGGCGGCGCGGTCGAGGACGCGGTCGATCAGGGAGCTGTTGTCTCCCGCCTCGCCGAGGAGCTCCGCCGGGGTTCCGTCGAAGTGGATGTTGGCCGCCGAGCGGCTCGGGTCGAAGGTCGTGACCGGCGTTCGCTCCACGCCTTCGCCGCCGAGCTCCGCGATGACGAGCTGGACGCCCCCGTCGCCCCGGGCGGCCACGACGGCAAAGTCCGCCACGTCGCCGTCCAGCACGGGCCCCTTGCTGCCGCGCAGCTGGCCCTCTGCGAAGGTGGTCTCGACTCCCTCCACCGCGTTCTGTCCCGGCTTCTCCACCAGGGCGAAGGTGCCGATGGCCGCGCCCGAGGCGAGCTTGGGAAGCAGGCGCTGCTTC
Organism: Deltaproteobacteria bacterium; assembly: GCA_019310385.1. GTDB lineage: Bacteria > Myxococcota_A > UBA9160 > UBA9160 > UBA4427 > JAFDEK01. Next base: position 61,299 of record JAFDEK010000017.1, on the reverse strand, counting down.
TGCTCCGCGCTGCCCCCGACGAGCAGCGCCTCCGTGGCGAGATAGACGCTCGAGCCGAAGGGGATCGGCGCGAGGGCGCGCCCGACCTCCTCGGCGATGACGGCCAGCTCGAGGTGGCCGAAGCCGGCGCCGCCGTACTCCTCGGGGATCGCGGCACCGAGCCATCCCATCTCGGCCGCGCCCTTCCACAGGTCTTTCGCGTAGGGGATGTCGGTCTCCAGCACCTCGCGACACAGGGCGAGGGGTGCGTGCTCTGCCAGGTACTCACGGGCGGTATGCTGCAGGAGCTTCTGGTCTTCGGAGAAGTCGAAATTCATGCGGGATGGCTCTCCTCTTGCCTGCCTCTGGTGCCTGCCTCTGGTGCCTGCCTCTGGCCTGGCGGGGATGATGGCGGGCCTGTCAATCTAACGGCCCCACGGCCGCGTGGAAAGCCGCCCTTCGCGGACCCCGAGTCATGAATCTGGCGTGAATCTCAGAGAGCGTCCGGCCTCACTTGACCGCCACTAGCTCACTTCACCGCCACTAGATAGACGATCCATGCGGGGTCGTCGTCCGCGCTCTCCACCGGGCGGTAGACGCCGTTGCCCTCTTCGCTGCCCGGGTCGCAGCCCTCCCAGAGGACCTCCGTGCGGCGGAAGCCCGCTTCGTGCAGGAGGTCCCGCAGCTCGGGCAGGCCCCAGAGACGCCAGTCGTAGGTGAAGGCGCGTTCGAGGGAGCTGCCGTCCGGAAACTCGAAGTGGATGTAGTTGAGGGCGCGCTGGTGGACGGGGTCGAAGCGGGCCTGCTCCCAGACGTAGTCGAAGCCCTCGATCTCGCTGCGCTCGCTGAGGGCGGCCTGGGCGTCGGGGCCACCATAGAGGTCCATCATGAAGAGCCCGGCGCGTGCCAGACCGCTGTGCACCTTGCGGAAGTAGCGCAGCAGCTGGGGACGCTCACGAAAGACCAGATAGGAGAAATTGTAGGCGGCCGTGACGTCGACCCGCCGGTGACGCGCGTCCAGGACATCGCCCTCCACGAGGGTGAGGCGATCCGCGCGCCTTGGGCCCAGAGCGCTGACGTTGTGGCTGCGACTCCATTCGAGGGGCTCCGGATCGATGTCGATCCCCCAGGCGAGGTTCTCGTGGTGGCTGCGCACCCACGCGCAGGACAGGGCCGCCGTGCCGCAGAAGTCTTCGCGTAGCAGTCGCGCGGGCCTTCCGTGGTGGCGCTTGAATACGCGTTGAATGAGCCGGACCTCGTCGGCGGGCTCCTGTACCGCGGCCTCGTAGAGGGCGTACTTCTCGGCCTGCTCGGCTCGAGTGGCTCGCTTGGTCTTGCGGGCGGTCCTGGTTCTGCGGGCGGTCATGGCAGCGACATGGTAGCCGCCCCTTCGCTTCAGTCAGCCGCGCTTTCTACTTGCGCCGCGCAGTGCTTGTAGGAGGGCGGTCGCGTCGCTTCGGCTCGCGAGGCGACTGCTTGCTGGCTCGGGGTCAACCGCCGTTGCGGCGGCGTTTGGCGCGGGCGTCGGGCAGAGCGAGGAGTGCGCCGAGGTCGTCGAGGCGCTCGATGAGGCTCGCGAGGTAGCTCTCCGAGATCGACTCGAGGGCGAGCAGGGTGCGAGCGGCCAGCATGTCACCGTTGTAGGGCCCGGCCCCATCCGGAACCTGGGCGGGCGCCGTGGCGAGGCGCAGCGAAGTGGTCATTCCCGCCGCGGCACGGCGGTAGCGGTCGGCGGGGGTGTCGTCGAAGGGGGTCGCGCTGGCGCTGGCGTCCGCCTTCTCCCCATTCTTGCGCAGGGTCCCGTGGCGCCGGGTTGCACGGAAGACGCTCAGGCAGTCGCCGCTCTCCCAGGCCCCGGCGATGTGGCCGGTGGGGTCGAGCTCCGCCTCGCTCAGCGCTTCGAGCTGAGCGAGGGCGCGTTCCCGGGTCTCCTCGTAGTGGGCTTCGAGCTTGTCGAGCTGCGCGATGGCGCGGTCGTGGAGCCGCTGGCTCGCGGCGCCTTCGAGGGCCTCGGACTTCGCGAGCAGCGAGAGCACGAAGGCGTAGCCGGGCGGGTCGAAGCGCTCGCCCCCCGCCTCCGCGAGATCCGCGAGACGCTCTTGAAGGAGATCACTCCGGAGCTCCGCGGGCGCGCTCACGGCGCAAGCTCCGCATCCGTGGCTTCTTCGAGGAGATCCTCCGTCTCACGCCCTTCGCTACTCCCACCGAGCTCGCGCAGCTGCCTGAACAGCTCTCGCTGGAACTCGAGCTGGGTCGCGAAGATCTCCTGGGTGGCGGCCAGGCGTTGGTCCAGCGCCTCGGTGGCCGCTCCGCGCCCGGCGGCGTCCACGGCGCTCTCGATCTGCCCCAGGCTCTCGAGCCACTGGTTCGCGGCCTCGCGCTGGCGCTCCACCGAGGCTCCGAACTGCTCGGCGACGGCCGTCATCTCCGCGCCTCCGGCCTGCACGAGCTCGGCGGCCCGGCGCACTGCGTCTCCCGTCGCGTCCAGGCCTTCGCCGAGCTCGCGGACCCGGTCGCTACCGGCCTTCGCGGTGTTCTCCAGCGCCTCGCGCTGCTCGCGGCCCACGCTGCGCAGGGCTTCGCCGGCCTGCTCGATGCCCTCGAGCAAGGATGCGGCCCGCTCCTGCTGCCGAGCTTCCGCCGCTTCCTGGCCTTCGATTCGTTCGACGAGCTGAGCGGCCGAGCGTGTGAAAGCTTCGAAGTGGCGCGCTTCGCTCTCCCGGCGCGCTTCCATGTCCTGCTCGACTCGCTCGACCAATCGCTCGGCGCTCGCCGCGCTGGCGGTGACCGTGTTTTGCACCGCGGTCTCGAGGAGGGGCAAAACGGCCTCTTTTGCGACCCGGGCGGCGTCTTCGATCCCTGTCTTCATGGCGCTCTGGAAATCGAGCAGGCCCGAGCGCACGACGGAGAGGGTCTCGTGGGTGGCTTCGCTGTGACTCTCGGCGAGCCGTTGCTCGAGCATCGAGACGCGTTCGCTCGCCTCCTCGAGGGCCCGCGCGGCTGCGGGCAGCGCGGCCGCTTCCCGTGCGAGGGTCTCGAGGGCCTCGAGCTGGAGTGCGGCGAGCCGGCGGCGCTCCGCACTCTGGCGTCGCAGCTCGACGGCGCCCGCGCCGAGGGCGAGCAGCGAGGCGCCCGAGAGCAGCAGGCCGCGGGCGCCCTGGGCTTCGAACAGGGAGTAGGATACCGCGAGCAGGGCGATCAGCAGGCCCGCGCCCGCGAGGGCGCGGGGCGTGGCTCCGCTCGGCGAATTCGTCATGGATTCCTCCTCGTGTCTTCTCATGATGTCTTCTCGTGCATTTGGAAGCTCACTCGTCCTCGCTTTCGCGAGGCGCCGCCTTCGGCGGGCTCGCGACCTCGATGGTGGCCTCTACGAGGCCGATGATGGCGCGGCGCTCGTGGAGAAAGACGCTCCGTACGAGCTCCTCACACTGGATCCGGTGGCGATCGATGCAACCTCGGGCTTCGAACCAGGGCTGCAGATCGTCAACGCTCGCGGACTCGGGCAGACTCTCGGTTGCCGCGGCGAGTGCCTCTTGGAAGTGCGCGTCCATCGGGGCGCCCAGGCGTTCGAAGAGCTCGTTGCGCTGCTGGTGGGTTCCCCAGGTGAGGAGCGCGTCGAGGCGCTCGATCTGGGTGGCGGCATCGCCCAGGGCGCCCAGTTTCCCGCGCAGGTCCCGGCGTACGCCCACGAAGGCGCTGCGGCTGCGCTCGGTCGCGCCCATGAGGGCGGCGTGGTACGCGCTGGACGCGCTGCGGGCGGCGGCCCTCAGGGCCGCGGGACGCCGGGAGGCGGGCACGCCGTTCTGGGCGAGCACGTCGAAGAGCTCCGAAGCATTGGTCATCGGGCCCGTGCGCCGGGAGAGCTGGCCCAGGAAGCGGTCGAGGGTCGATTCGAGGGTGTCGAGCTGCACCTTCAGGTCTTCACGCAGCTTCATGATCTCGCCGGACAGCGCTTCGCACGATTCCGCTGAGGGCGCGGGGTCATCCTTGTGCTGGGCTCGGGATCGCCCGCCCGGTACTTCCCCGTCCTGCTCGAGCACGGCGAGGCGCGAGTCGAGATCCATGCACGCTCCCATGTCGAGGAACATGCCCAGTAGCTGCGCGGGGTGGACCGAGGACGCATCCGGGCTCGGCGGTCCGTCGCCGGCGCGATCCGCGGTTAGCGGCTGCAAGGCGGCGGTCACGGCCCCTCGCGCGGAAGGCGAGATCGGCGCCGACATGGACTCGTTGCCTCGACTGTCTCGAGCTTCCAATTTCCCCGACCTTTCGCTCTCGTGGATCGATCACCCTCTCGGGTCGATCATCGTCGTGGGTTCATTCCCGAGCGCCCGACCCGGCTCGGGCCGGAGCTGCAGCGGTCCCGCTGCGGGGTCGCCGTGTGACGTCCCGGGCCGAATCGCCTCGATCCATGATTCATGGATCCATGACCCTGGATCCACGACCCTGGCTGCGTGATCTGGCTGCGTGAGTCGATCGCGTGCGGCCCCCCCGGTACCGCGCTTTGCCTGACAGGCCTGCTCATCATAGCGGGATCGCGTCGCGATCCGAAGCCCGAATTGCGCCGGATCGCACCCGCGTGGGGTCGATCCGGCGAGGTCCGCGTCTCCCGTGGTTCGCTGGTCTCGCGCCTTGGCGCGGAGGTGATCAGGGACGCGCCTCTACGATATGCCCCCACAGGTCGAGATGTCGGAAGGCCGGGCTGAATCGGTGAAAGGAGAGCGCCGAAAACCCCGCCTGGGCGAAGGCGGCCTCGAGCTCCTGGCGAGTGTAGAGCTCGGCGTCCCACCAACGCCCGATCAGGGGCTTCATCAGCCAGTTGTTGCGGGTGATGAAGAGGATCAGCGCGCCGTCTCCGGCCAGGCGCGCGCGCAGCCCTGCCAGCGCGTCCGCAAAGCGCTCGCGCGGCACGTACTCGAGCATGGAGGCGGTGACGACGAGGTCGTAGTCGCGCCAGGTCTGGGGCAGCTCTTCGAGGGCCAGCACGTTTGCGCGCTGGAGCTCGATCTCTTCGATGCCCCGGTCCTCCAGGGTCGAGCGGAAGTGCTCGAGCATGGCGGGCGTGAGATCGAAGGCGTTTAGGGCCGCCGGCTCCATGCCCCGCTCGCACAGGGCGTCGCGCAGGGCCAGGGTCACGATCCCGCTGCCGCAGCCGGCGTCGAGGATGCGCAGACCGGGACGCAGCAGGGAGCTGCGGCGGAACCAGGCGCGCAGGCCTTGGGGGTAGCCCATGGCTCCGATGAAGCGCAGGTAGCTGTTCTTTCGCTTGCTGTAGAGCCCTTCGGCATTCATGTCGCGACGCATCCCTTCAGCGTACCGGTCCCGCACCTTCGCGCCGGCTCTGTTCCGGCTATGCTCACTCGGAGTACGAGCGACGGGGCGTGGCTCATCCGAGTTCATCTGTCCCCGTGGGTCATCCGGATCGTCGAGAATCGACAAGAATGTGGTGTTTTCACTTCAATAATTCATGAGTTGGTCGATACATGGGAGGCCCCACGGGTGCGAGGCATCAGCCTGCGGCCCTTCGCCAAGGCGCTCCTTCAGATCCAGCGGAGTATCTCCCCATGCTCTCGATGAATCAGCTCGCTCTGCTCCAGGAACGCCTGAACCTGGGATTTGAGCGCAGCGGCCGAGCTCTGCAACGCGCGCTCTCCAGCGCGGACCTGCGCCTCGAGGTGCGCGAGCTGCGCTGCAGGGCCATGGCCGATTTCTCGCCCGATAGTCTGTGCGGCGGCGGTGATGTCGCGGCGGGCGTGGTGCTCCGCTTCGATGGTGGGCTGCGTGGGACCGCGCTCTTTGCCATGGAGCCCGAGGCGGCCCTCGGCCTGGCGCGCGGGGGCGGCCCGGATCGCGAGCCCATCGCCTTCTTCACCGAGCTCGGCGGGACCGTCCTTTCGGAGCTGCTGCTCGGTACCACCGAGGGCCTGGATCGTGACAGCGAGATGGGCCCACCGCAGCTCGAGGAGAGCTCGCTGATGGCCATCATGGCCTCCACCCACGCGCCCTCGGATACCCTCATCCTCACCATGCGTGCCGACCTCGTTGCTCGCGACCGAGAACGCGACGCCTTCGACGTGCATCTCATGCTCGAGCCCAAGCTCCTCCACGGGCTCCTGGGCGAAGCCTGAGCTCGGTACGCTCGGGCGAGAGCATGGCCATCTATCTGATCCGTCACGGCGAGACGGCGAGTAACGCGCAACGCCGACTCCAGCTGCCCGAAACACCCCTCAGCGAGCGCGGCCTCGAACAGGCCGAGCGTCTGGCCGGGCGCCTGCGCGACGCCGGAATCAGCCGCATCGCATCCAGCGATCTGCGCCGCGCCGCGAGCACGGCGGGCGCCATTGCGGCGACGACGGACGCCGCCGTCGAGCTCGAGCCCCTGCTCCGGGAGCGTGACTTCGGGGAGCTGCGCGGGCGCCTCTACTCCGACGTCGTTGACTCCGGGCTGGGCGACATCTTCTCTCCGGACCTCGTGCCGCCGGGAGGTGAGTCCTGGGAGGCGTTCCGGACTCGAGTGGCGGAGGCCTGGGTCTGGGTCAGCGGCCGCGCTCGCGCCCTCGAGCAGGGCGGCGGCGGGCACCTCGCCGTCGTGACCCACGGCCTCTTCTACCGCGTCGTTCTCGGCGAGCACGTGGCAGGCCACCCAGGGGAAGGCCATGGAGAGGAAGGCTCGGGGAAGCCGCTGCGCATCGGCAACACGGCTCTTAGCGTGATCGGCGCAGCGCCGCCCCACCGCGCGGCGCTGGTGGCCTGTGTCGCGCATCTCGACGAGGGGTGAGCGGCCCGCGCCTCAGGTCGGCACGCGGTGCCGGGTGAACATCATGAAGGTGACGTTGTCGAGGCAGTCGCAGTCTTCGACCTTCTCGAGGTCGTGCACCGGCACGAACTCTTCCAGCTCCGAGTGGTAGTAGAGCACGTTGAGGTCGAGCAGGGTCGCCAGGGTGACGAGGATGGGGTGCTGCCAGGCGATCCAGTCCGGGTAGCGGAAGAGGGCGCGCTCGCCCTTTTCGCCCTTCTTGCTCTGCTTGTTCCTTGCGGCGAGGCGGAAGGCCATCTTGTTCGTCAGGGGGTTGGGTGTGCCGCCGGGCTCGTCCACGAGCGCCACCTCGAAGCCCGCGTCCTCCATTTCCGGCCGCGATAGGTCCTCGCTGGTGTCCATGTCGGAGACCAGCGAGACCTGGGGCGTCTCGAGCATGAAGTAGTCCACGTGCCGGGTGCCCACCTCGAGCAGGCGGAAGATCTGCTTGGGGTCGAAGAGGTGGTGGCTCTGCTTGCCGATGTAGCTCAACGAGCGACCGGTGGTGAAGCTCTTGGCACGCTCCCAGATCTCGTCCTGCAGGACGTCGGCGACCACGTACTCGCGCTCGGTGCCGTCGAGCCAGGGCATGGCATCCACGTGGCGCTTGGCGTCGGCGTCCAGGTCGAACATGAGATAGCGGAAGTCGGGGTGCTGGAAGTGGCCGTGGTAGGCAAACTCGGCGGTTCCCGCCATGGGCTCCAGGATGGTGCGCACGTCGTGGCAGAGTTCAGTATTGACGAAGTCGTGGACGCTGTAGTCGAAGGTGCCGAGCACGGACGAGTAGACGCGATAGGGATCGAGCCCTTTGAGTCCCTGTTTCCGGTAGGCGCTAATGTAGTCGTAGTTCTCGACGAAGGGCGAGTCGTAGCACTTCGTCCAGCCGAAATCGGAAAAGTCGTGGAAGCCCTGGCGGGCGATGCTGCTCCAGTAGGCGAGGCGCTTCTTGCGGCCGCGAATGTCGACGTTGCGGGCCCGGAAGCCTCGTTTCACGCAGCGGTGGAGCTGCCCCAGCACGCGCTCGAAATCCGGTCGCGAGAGCTTGTCGAGACGGCAGTCGGCCTGCAGGTAGATCCAGTCCGGCTTCTCCTGACGACCGCTGTCGACGGCGTCGAGCAGCTTGAAGAGGGCCTTCTTCGTCTTGACCTTGCGGACCACCTCGTCCTCGTGTGCGCCTCCCATCTCAGTCTCCAGCCTCCCGCTCGGGGTCGCCCCCGGGTGCCTTGTCGGAGGGAGTCACCGCGCCCCCTCGCCCATTCACCGCGTCCCCTCGGCTCTCCACCGTGTCCCCTCGGTCAAGTTGCGGTGTTTCCTCGAGGAAGGCCGCGAGCGACTGCCGCACCTGGTCGGCCCGCTCGCCGCGCCAGCCCCGGGTGGCGCTGAGCAGCAGAAAGGCCTGCTCGTGCAGGGCCGCCTGCTTGTCCCGCTTCACCGCCTCGAGGGCCGCCGACGCCAAGGAGCGCACGCGACCGCTGGGACACTGGTCCCTGGCCGCGACGAAGGACTCGATCAGCCCCAGGCGGCGCGCTTCCCCTCCACTTGCCATTTACCACCCACCACTCACGGACAGAAGCTATCGCAGACGGGCAGGCGGGGCCCGGCGCAGGGGCCCGCCGCCCCTTGCGACCTGATGTGCTTCGGGCGCTTGCAAGTGCCATGCTAGCCTGCTCGGGGTCTTGCGGCGCAGGAGGTCGCGGCCCAGGAGGTCGCAGCGCAGGAGGGAGGCATGTCGACCACCATCGGAATCGTGATCTTCGAGGATGCCGAGGAGCTCGACTTCGTCGGTCCGTGGGAAGTCTTCACCATGGCGGCCATGGGCCGCGAAGACCTTCACGTCCTGACCATCGCCGAGGCCGAAAGGCCGATTCGCTGCGCCAAGGGGCTGCGCGTGATTCCCGACCGCAGCTTCACCGACGCGCCGCCACTGGACGTGGTGCTCGTGCCGGGCGGCCAGGGAACTCGGCGCGAGATCGACAACCCGGTCCTGATCGATTGGTTGGCGGAGTCGGCGGGCCCATGCCGCTGGGTGACGAGCGTGTGCACGGGGTCCATGCTGCTCCACGCCGCTGGCCTGGTGAAGGAGCGGCGCATTACCACCCACTGGGCCTTCATCGAAACGCTGCGCGAGCTGGCGCCAGATGCCGAAGTGCTCGAAGGGGTGCGTTACGTGCGCGACGGCAACCTGGTGACCGCGGCCGGGGTGTCGGCGGGGATCGATATGGCGCTGTGGCTCACAGGCCAGCTCTTCGGCGTCGAGCACGCGCGCCAGACCCAGCGCCTGATGGAGTACGACCCGGCGCCGCCGTACACGGCGGAGGTCTAGTCCGGTTCAGGGGATGGGGCGAAGGGGATAGGGCGAAGGGGCTCCTCCCGGCGGAACGCGGTCGCGCCGGGAGGAGCCGAGATCGGCAGCTCGGCAAAAGGGCGAGTATCTCAATGTCGCAGCTCTGGGAAAACTGCGACCTCACTCTCTTCCCCTCAGCATGCCGCCTCGCGGGAGCAAGAGCAGCCCGCTGACCGTCGGGCCGGATCCTCTTGCCAAACGGGACGATGACCCAATCTGGGTTACAGATGGATTACACGCGAATGGATTTTTCAGGAAACGAAGAAAATTACCTGGATTCGTAGGCGACTCTCACGGCGGTGGGGGATAGAGGAGCTCAGGCCTCGAGGAGCCTGCGGTGCAGGGCCTCGATCTCGGGGGAGGGCAAAATGCCACACACCTTGTCGAGGAGGTCGCGACAGCGATCGTAGGCAGCGAGAGCCTCGGCGCGCCGGCCGTCCGCGTCCAGGCAGAGCATCAGGTGCAGGTGGCAGGGCTCGAGGAGTGGATCGATCTCGAGGGCGCTCCGGTAGCACCCGATCGCCTGCTCCCAGCGTTCCGCGGCCTCGAGATCCCGCCCGAGGCGCTCCACGCCGCGCAGCAGCCTGCTCCGCAGCCGCTCGCGCAGGGGAATGCACCAGATGTCGAGATCCAGGCCCTCCAGGAAGGGACCGCGATAGAGCGCAAGGGCCCCGCGGACGAAACGCTCGACTCGATCCAAGTTCGTTGCCTCTCGCGCTTCTTCGCCCGCTTCTTCACGGGCTTCGTCGCGGGCGTCCTCCGCGGCGTCGAGGAGATCTTCCAACGCCCAGGCGTCGACCCAGCAGTAGCGCGCACTCAGGCTGACCCGGCCCTCCCGGAGCTCGACGGCGCCCTTCTGGCCCAGCAGCTTGCGCAGACGATGGAGGGTGGTGGTGAAGGAGCCATGGCCCATGTCTCCCTCGGCGTCCGGCCACAGTGCCGCACTGAGGCGGCCCTCCGGTACACGGCGCCCCCCCATCGCGAGAAGCAGCTCGAGCAGCTCGATGGGCTTGCGCTGCGCCTTGCCCGAGGGCTGTATCGCTTCACCGTCGCGCAGGAGCTGGAAGCTGCCCAGGGTATGGATCTGCAGCCGCCGCGGCCACGCGTCGAGCGCCATGGCGCCGGCCGGAGGCGACAGCTCGCAGTCGCGGATCAGCCCGTTGACGAACTCTGTCTCGATTCTCGCATGCAGAGCCTTGGCGAGGAGCTCCGTGAGCAGCTCCCGGCGCATGCAGTAGCCCCAGGTGAAATGGGGGGCCTTCTCCAGCGCGGCCCGCAATGCCGCGAGGCCGGCCTCCTCGTCGCCACGCGAGAAGTGGATGTTCGCCTCGTTGAGCGAGCAGAAGGGCAGGAGTGCGTCGAGCCGATATTCGAGGGCCTGCTCGCGGGCCGTGGCAACCTCGCGGGCCGCTTCGTCGGAGTCGCCGAGACTCTCGGCGATCTCGGCGAGGAGCAGGTGGCAGATCACCTCCGGATAGCGACCGCCGACTTCGTGTGCCTGTTCGAGGGCGAGCTGGCCGAGGGCCGCCGCCGTCTCGGGCTCACCCTTGCAGAAGGCGAGCCGCGCACTCAGGAAGTGGAAGAGGGATTGGTCCAGGGGCCGGAAGTTGGATTGCCGCGCCTCCATTCCGTGCGGGCCGTGCAGGTGCTGGTGTGCGAGGTCGTAGCGTCCGAGGTGGAGCGCGACCCCGATCGAGGCGCCCATCAGCACGGAATCGAGCAGGCGGATTCCCGTGGCGGCGGCGGTCGCGAGGCTGGCCTCCGCGACCTGCAGGCACTCTTCGAAGTCGCCGTGGTAGGTGAGATACTCGACCTCCGAGGCCCCGGCCAGCGTGCGGGCAAAGGGAGAGAGGGTGCGGGTGCAGCTCGCCTGGCGAATGGTTGCCATGAGCCGCTCGACCAGGGAATTGTCGCGACGGTTGGCGCTGCTGATCAGCGCGTGGAAGCGGATTTGCATTCCGGCTCCGCTGGTGTCCCGTTCGTCTGCGGCCTGCAGGGCCTTGTCGCGCCACGCCTCGAGATCGCTGTGGCCTGGGTTGCTCAGGGTCAGAAGCGAGTAGACGCTGGCCGCGATTCGCGCGCCGAGATGGCCCTTGGGCAGCGCATCGGGCCCCCGGATCAGGTCGTAGAGGCGCTGGAGCCAGCGATCTCCCCGGCGGAAGTCCGCGAAGGACCATAGGATCGCGTCGGTGGCGCCCGCGCAGGCGAGGAGTGCGCCCGAGTCGTCCCCCTCGTCCCGGAAGAGCTCGAAGGCGTTGGCGTAGCAGGTGTAGGCCGCCTCGGTGTTCATGGGCATGAGGGAGGCGCCCAGCCAACATTGCAGCCACGGACGTTCGGCCAGGAGCTCGGGCGGAAAGCCGCGGATCCAGCTCTCGAGGGTGCGATTGCGTCCCTGCTCGATGAGGAAGTGTGCCTGCCCCATGACGAGTCCCGCGAGCCCTTCCCAGTCGCAGGCACGCGTGAAGAGGTCGGCTGCTTCGCCGGGGTTGCCGGCTTCGACCAGGATTCGAGCGGCTCGGCTCTCGAGCTCTGCGAGTTCCTTGGCGGGAAGCTGCTTTTCCGCCCGGGCCATCAGATACTCCCGGAAGAGCGGGTGATAGTGGTAGCCGTTGCTGGGGTAGCTTCGCTTCTCGGTGAAGCAGCTCGTGTGGTCGAGCTGCTCGAGGATCTCGGCGCCGCGGCGGGAGCCTGTGAGCCGCTCGACGCATTCAGGTGTCAGAAAGGGGAGGACCGAGGTCTCGAGCAGGAAGCGTCGGGTCTCGTCGTCGAGTTGATCGAAGACCTCGCCCGAGAAGTACTCGAAGAGGCAGCTTGCTCCGCCTTCGGCGAGATCGCCGACGGCGGAGCCTTCGATCCGGGCGGCCTCGAGTAGCAGCAGCAGGCCGGCGGCCCAGCCGTCGAGGCGTCGGTGCAGGGCTTCCAGCTCCTCGGCTCCGGATTCTTCGAGGCCTGCGCGCAGGGTCAGCTCGGCGAACTCCCCGGCATTCAGCTTCAGCTCCTCCGGCGCGATGACCTCCATCTGGCGGTTGGCTCTGAGCCGCGCAAAGCAGGTCGGCGGATCGCTGCAGCTGAGGAAGACGATGGAGCTGCCTTCCGGGAGCCGGTTCAGCCCGGCGAGCAGGGCCCGAAAGAGGGGGGCGTCATCGCCGGCCAGGTGGCAGTTGTCGAAGACGAGCAGGGCGGGCGAGCCCGGTTGCCGGAAGAGTGCTTCGATGAAGTTGCGGCTGAAGGTCGGGACGTCGAGGAGGTACTCGGCGGTGAGTGCGGGCAGGGCCTCGTCGTCCCCGGTGCTGGCCTTCTTACCCGCGAGACCCAGGTAGTAGAAGAAGGTGCCGATGTCCGCGTCTCCGGCGTCGATCTGATACCAGAGTGCGGGGATGTGTCGATCTTCCAGGTAGGAGGCCGCGAGGGTGGTCTTGCCCGAGCCCGCCGGCCCCGAGATCCAGACGACGGGCCGCTCGAGGGCCTCGTCGAGGCGGCGGAAGAGGCGCGGGCGCGCGAGGGCGTCCTGCCTTGTGGGGCGCGCGAGCTTCGCCGGCGACACTGGCGCTGGAAAGTCGGATCTCATCGCGACTGGCAGCCATCCATCTCATGTGCGAAACGCTGCAGTACTGCGGCGCGCGCCGTGATAGTGGAATTCTAGCACCGGTCTCGAGGGATCTGTGTCGGCTGGGTGACGCAACGTCAGTGGGGGGACGACGCCCCGCTCGCCAGTGCCTGGGCGATCGTGCCTTCGGCGCTCAGCGCTCTCTCTTGGAGTCGCTCTCGGGTTCTTTCTCGGGTTCGTAGGCGAGTGCGGGAGCCAGCCAGCGCTCGGTCTCGCCTACGGTCATGCCGCTGCGCGCCGCGTAGTCGGCGACCTGATCGGCACCGATGCGGCCCACGGTGAAGTAGCGCGCCAGGGGATGAGCGAAGTAGAGGCCGCTCACGCTCGCGGCGGGCGCCATGGCGCAGCTCTCGGTCAGCTGGATGCCGACCTCCGGCGCCTGCAGCAGCTCGAAGAGCCTGCGCTTCGGGGTGTGGTCCGGGCAGGCGGGGTAGCCGAAGGCAGGCCGGATGCCGCGGTAGCGCTCGGCGATGAGGTCCTCTTTGCCGAGCCCTTCGTCGACGCCGTAGCCCAAATCGCGCCGCGCCCTTGCGTGGAGCAGCTCGGCGAAGGCTTCGGCCAGGCGGTCCGCGAGAGCCTTCACCATGATCGCGTTGTAGTCGTCGTGCTCGCGCTCGAAGGAGACGGCCAGCTCGTCGGCGCCGATTCCCGTCGTCAGCGCGAAGGCGCCCAGGTGGTCCGCGACACCCGCATCGGTCCTGGCGACGTAGTCGGCCAGGCTGCGGTTCGCTTTGCCCTCGGGTTGGCCCGCCTGCTGTCGCAGCATGGGGAAGCGCATGAGCTCGCTGCTGCGGCCCGGTCCGTCGAAGAGCACGATGTCGTCGCCGTCGCCGGCGGCCGGCCAGAAGCCATATACACCGCGCGGAGTCAGCAGCCGCTCGGAGACGATGCGCTCCAGCAGCTCGCGTCCATGCTCGTAGAGCTCCCGTGCCGCGTGGCCGTGCTTCGGGTGGTCGAGGATCTTCGGGAACTTTCCCTTCAGCTCCCAGGCCGAGAAGAAGAAGGTCCAGTCGATGTACTCGACGATCTCCTCGAGGGACACGTCGTCGACTACCCGCCGGCCCGTGAAGCTCGGCTCGGGGACATCCTCGGCGCGCCAATCGACGGCGAGGCGGTTGCCACGGGCCTGGTCGATGGGGAGCAGGGGGCGCTCCTGCTTATTGGCGTGGAGGGCGCGCAGGCGCTCCTGGTTGGCGCGGTTCTCCTGGTCGAAGTCCGGGCGCCGGGCCTCGTCGAGCAGCTTCGAGACCACGCCCACCGCCCTGGAGGCGTCGTGTACGTGCACGGTGCTCTGGTGATAGCTGGGCGCGATCTTCACCGCCGTGTGCTGCTTGCTCGTGGTGGCGCCGCCGATCAGCAGGGGCAGCGCGAGCTCCCGGCGCTCCATCTCCCGGGCCACCGCGACCATCTCGTCGAGTGAGGGCGTGATGAGTCCCGAGAGGCCGATCAGGTCCGCCTCCTCGTCGATGGCGGTTTGCAGGATCTTCTCCGTGGGCACCATGACGCCGAGGTCGATCACCTTGTAGTTGTTGCAGCCCAGCACCACGCCCACGATGTTCTTCCCGATGTCGTGGACGTCGCCCTTCACGGTGGCCATCACGATCTTGCCCTGGGAGCTGCCGCCCTCCTTGTCGTCCTCCATGAAGGGCTCGAGGTGAGCCACGGCGCGCTTCATCGCCCGGGCGCTCTTCACCACCTGGGGCAGGAACATCTTGCCCGCACCGAAGAGGTCGCCGACGATGCTCATGCCATCCATCAGGGGGCCCTCGATGACGTCCAGGGGGCGCGACGAGGCGAGCCGCGCCTCCTCGGTGTCCTCCTCGATGAAGTCGACGACGCCGTGCACCAGCGCGTGGCTCAGCCGCTCGCCCACGCTGCTCTCGCGCCAGCTGAGGTCCACTTCGCGCTTCTTGCCCGAGCCCTTCACCGTCGCGGCGAAGTCCACCATGCGTTCGGTGGCGTCGGCGCGGCGGCGGAAGAGGATGTCCTCCACGTGCTCGAGGAGCTCGCCCGGGATGTCCTCGTAGAGCACCAGCTGGCCGGCGTTCACGATCCCCATGTCCATGCCGTTGTCGATGGCGTGGTAGAGGAAGGCCGAGTGGATGGCCTCGCGCACCACGTCGTTGCCGCGGAAGGAGAAGGAGAGGTTCGAGATGCCGCCGCTTACCCGGACTCCGGGGCAGGTCTCCTTGATGATCTTCGTGGCCTTGATGAAGTCGACCGCGTAGAGGTCGTGCTCCTCGATCCCGGTCGCGATGGCGAGGATGTTGGGATCGAAGATGATGTCCTCGGGTGGGAAGTGGGCCACCTGGGTGAGGAGCCGGTAGGCGCGCTGGCAGATCTCGACCTTGCGCTCGCAGGTGTCCGCCTGGCCGGTCTCGTCGAAGGCCATGACGACGGCGCCGAAGCCGTAGCGCCGAATCAGCTTCGCCTTGGCGAGGAAGTCCTCCTCGCCCTCCTTGAGGGAGATGGAGTTCACCACGCCCTTGCCCTGGACGCACTTCATCCCCGCCTCGAGGACGCTCCACTTGGAGCTGTCGATCACGATGGGGATGCGGGCGATCTCCGGCTCGGTGGCGATCAGGTTCAGGAAGCGGGTGATGCAGGCCTCGGAGTCCAGCATGCCCTCGTCCATGTTGACGTCGAGCATGTTGGCGCCGCCGCGCACCTGGTCGAGTGCGACGTTGACCGCCTTGTCGTAGTCCTCGCCCTCGATGAGGCGTCGGAAGCGAGCGGAGCCCGTGACGTTGGTACGCTCGCCGATCATCTGGAAGTTCGACTCGGGCCGGATGGCCAGGGTCTCGAGGCCGCTGAAGAAGGCGATGTGCTCGCCGTGGCCCTCGGGCAGGGTGCGCGGCACCACACCTTCCACGGACTTTGCGATCTCGCGAATATGGTCGGGGGTGGTCCCGCAGCAGCCCCCGACGATGTTCACCAGGCCGCTGGTCGCGAACTCGCCCACGAGGCTCCCGGTGGTCTCGGGCGTTTCGTCGTAGTCGCCGAAAGCGTTGGGGAGACCTGCGTTGGGGTAGCTCGAGACGCGGCAGTGGGCGATGCGCGCGAGCTCCTCGACGTGGGGCCGCATCTCCGTCGCGCCGAGGGAGCAGTTGACCCCCACCGAGACGGGTCGCGCGTGGGCGACGGAGCGCCAGAAGGCGTCCACCGTCTGACCCGAGAGGGTGCGGCCGCTGGCGTCGGTGATCGCCACCGAGATCATGAGGGGTAGCTCGCGTCCCTGCTCCTCGAAGACCTCGTCGATAGCCACCAGGGCCGCTTTGGCGTTCAGGGTGTCGAAGATGGTCTCCACCAGGAGGAGGTCCACGCCCCCTTCCATGAGGGCGCGCACCTGGTCCGCGTAGGCGCTGCGCAGGGCGTCGAAGGTGAGATCGCGGAAGGAGGGGTCTTCGACCTTGGGCGAGAGGGAGAGGGTCTTGCCCGTGGGCCCGACGGCACCGGCGACGAAGCGGGGCTGCTCGGGGGTCCGGGCGCTCCAGCGGTCGGCGGCCTCGCGAGCGAGGCGTGAGGAGGCGAGGTTCAACTCGCGCACCAGGCCCGGCAGATCCTCGAGCTCGTACTCCGCCTGGGCGATCTCGGTGGCGCTGAAGGTGTTGGTCTCGAGGATGTCGGCGCCCGCCTCGAGGAAGGCCTCGTGGATCGCGAGGATGACGTCGGGACGCGTCAGGGAGAGCAGCTCGTTGTCGCCCTTCAGGTCCTTCGCGTGGCTCCGGAAGTGCTCGCCGCGGTAGTCCTCCTCCTCGAGGCCGTAGGTCTGGATCGTGCTCCCCATGGCGCCGTCGAGGACCAGGATTCGCTGGTCGAGCTGTGCCTCGAGGCGGTCTCGGATCTCTGAAGCGCTCATCGTGGCTCTCTCTCGTGCTACGCGTGCCGCGAGCACCCGAAAATTGATAGATTAGCTTATCTCAATATCCAGATGAATGCTCTTTCAGATCCGCCCCCGGGGAAACATCGGGATGTCTTCGCTTCCTTCTTGGTCCTGCGTGCCTATAGTTCGCCGGTTTCCACGAGCCCCCAAACGCGCGAGCGCCTGCTGCCGGCAGTGCGAGGGAAGTCAGAAAAGGAAGGAATCGATGAGCGTCGAGAAGCACGAGTTCGAGGCCGAGGTCAAGCAACTCCTCGGGCTGATGATCCACTCCCTTTACTCACATAAAGAGGTTTTCCTGCGGGAGCTGATCTCCAACGCCTCCGACGCCATCGACAAGCTGCGCTTCGACGGCCTCACCCGGCCCGAGCTCCTGCCCAGCGGCGCCTTCGAGATCCGGCTCGGCGTCGACGAAGCCGCGCGCACGCTCTCGGTCGAGGACAACGGCGCGGGGATGAGCCGCGAGGAGGCGGTGGCGAACCTGGGCACCATCGCGCGCTCGGGAACCGGTGAGTTCATCGAGAAGCTCAAGGCCAGCTCGGGCAAGCTCGAAGCTCCCGATCTCATCGGGCAATTCGGCGTCGGCTTCTACGCGAGCTTCATGGCGGCTGACGAGGTGAGCGTGCTCACCCGCAAGGCCGGCGAGAGCGGCGCGACCCTGTGGAAGAGCGACGGCGGTGGCGGCTACAGCGTGGAGGAGGCCGAGCGCGACGAGGCCGGCACTACGGTGACGCTCCAGCTCAAGCCTGCCGACAGCGAGGACGGCCTCGCCGACTTCGCCCAGACCTGGACCCTGCGGCAGACCGTGAAGAAGTACTCGGACTTCGTCGCCTATCCGATTCATCTCGACGTCACCAAGGCGCCCACCGAAGAGGAGGAGCCGGCGGACGCCGAGACCGCGCCCGCGAGCGACGAGCCCCTCGACTCCAACGAACCCCTCAACTCCATGAAGGCGATCTGGACGCGGCCCGAGAGCGAGGTGGGCGAAGAGGAGTACAGCGAGTTCTACAAGCACATCTCCCACGACCACAGCGAACCCATGCTGCGCATCACGAGTCGGCTGGAGGGGACCTTCGAGGCGCGCTCCCTGCTCTACGTGCCCGGGCGCGCCCCCTTCGACCTCTACCACCGGGAGATGGCCCACCGCGGCATCCAGCTCTACGTCCGGCGGGTCTTCATCATGGACGAGTGCCGAGAGCTCATGCCCGAGTACCTGCGCTTCGTGAAGGGTGTGGTGGACGCCGAGGACGTCTCCCTCAATGTCTCCCGCGAGATGCTCCAGCAGGACCGCCAGATTCGCACCATCCGCAAGCACCTGGTCAAGAAGATCCTCGACACCCTGAAGGAGCTGAAGAAGGCGGATCCGGAAAAGTACCTGCGCTTCTGGGCCGAGTTCGGCCCAGTGCTCAAGGAAGGGCTCCTGGCCTGGGACGAGAAGCGCGAGCGCATCCTCGACCTGCTGCTATGCCCTTCGAGCCACCACGAGAGCGAGCTCACCTCCCTCGATGACTACGTCGAGCGCATGCCCGAAGCTCAGGAGGAGATCTACTACCTGGTGGGCCCCAAGCACGAGGCGCTGGTCGACTCGCCCCACCTCGAGGCCTTCCGGGACAAGGGGATCGAGGTTCTCCTGCTCTCGGATCCCGTCGACGAGGTCTGGCTCCAGCAGATGCCACCCGAGTTCCAGGGCAAGTCCTTCAAGTCGGTGGGGCGCGGCGAGGTCGACCTGGCCAGCGAGGACGAGAAGCAGCAGGCCGAGGAGACGCGCAAGCAGGAGGAAGAGACCTACCAGGACGTCATCGCCGCCATTCGCAGCGCGGTTCAGGACGAGGTGAAGGAGGTGCGCCTCTCGAGTCGCCTCACCTCGTCACCGGCCTGTCTGGTCCTCGACGACGGCGAGATCACTCCCCAGCTCGAGGCCATGTTGCGCCAGGCCGGCCAGGAGGTGCCCACGGTCAAGCCGATCCTCGAGCTCAACGGATCTCATCCGCTGCTCCAGAAGCTCCAGCGGATCTTCGATAAGGACGCGGTGGATCCACGCATCGCGAGCTACGCCCAGCTCCTCTTCGGCCAGGCGCTGCTCGCCGAGGGCGGACAGCTCGCTGACCCCGCGGGCTTCAGCAAGAGGCTCGCGGAGCTGATGGTGGAGGCCCTCGGGGAATCCGGCTGAACACCGAGGCGCCGTGCGAAATCACGCTCTGGACGCAGTAACGCGTTCCGGCGAGAATGGTGGCATCGATGGCGTCGGAGGTGTTGTGGTCTTGCGCGGTAAAGCTCTGATCTCAGCGCTGGGACCGTTCTTGATCTGCGCTGTGCTCTTCGCGCGCCCCATGGCCGCGGCCACGCACCCGATCAACATCGGTCATCGGGGCGGCTACGCGTTGGCGCCCGAGAACACCATTCCCACCTTTCTCTCGGCCATCGCCAACGGCATCGACGTGATCGAGACCGACGTCTGGCTGTCCCTGGACGGAGTGCCGGTGATCCACCACGACCTCAGTCTCTGGCGCATTACCGGCGACATGGCGCTGGTCACCCAGAAGACCCTGGCAGAGCTGAAGCTGCTCGATGTCGGCATCTACTTCGGCCCGGAGTGGGCCGGCACGCGGATCCCGACGACGGGAACGGGCTCATCGATCATCCCGCGGATCCCACCTGCGCGTCACCCCTGGACAATCACGAGTCGGGCGATCTCGTCCACCTGCCGGCCAGCGGCATGTCGGCGCGCGTGCTCGTAGCGCTGCTCCTCGCGGCGAGCGTGCTGTGCGGGCCCGCGCGTCGGCGCCTCGCGGGAGCAGGCAGGTGATCGGCGGCGGAAGGCGGGGGAGGGGGGCCTGGAGGCACGGGACCTGCGCGGTGCTCGCTGCGCTTCCGGCCCTGGCCCTGCTCGTCGTCCCCCTTGTGACCCAGGCCGGGCACCCCCTCTCGATCGCCCATCGCGGCGGCTACACGTTGGCGCCGGAGAACACCATCCCCACCTTCCTCTCGGCTGTCTCCTACGGCATCGACTTGATCGAGACGGATGTCTTCTTGACCGCGGACGGGGTTCCCATCCTGCACCACGACTGGACCGTGGATCGCACCACCGACGGCACCGGTCTGGTCACGGGCTTCACCCTTGCGCAGATCAAGCAGCTCGATGCGGGCATCTACTTCGGCCCCGAGTGGGCGGGAACCCGGGTTCCCACCCTCGAGGAGGCCTACGCCGCCGTGTTGCCCGACGCGAAGTTCTTCCTGGAGATCAAGCACCGCGACTACGTCGCCACCGTGGCCCAGCAGGTGCTCGATCTCGGCATCCCCCAGGCCAGCGTCGAGACCTGGGTGCGTGGGGGCGTGGGCCTGGCGGAGCAATACCACGCGCTGCTTCCCGACGCGCCGGTGTACTACGACGGCTACACCTGGTATCCCGAAGAGAACATCCTGGCGCGAGCGGAGAGCTGCTGCGTGGGTCTCATCGTCCGCTACCAGGAGCTGACCCCCGAGTACGTCGACCTGGTCCACAGCTACGGGCTCTCGCTCTACACCTTCATTGTGCAGTCCCCCGATTTTGCGAGCGTGATCGACATGGGTGTCGACGGGCTCGTGGCGAGCTCTCCCCACCTGCTGACCGCCGCGCTGGCCGGCCGTCCCGACCCCGAGTGCAGTGACGGCCTGGACAACGACGGCGACGGCCTCACCGATCACCCCGCGGACACGAGCTGCTGGGGCGTGCTCGACAACGCGGAGAGCAGCGAGTGCAGCGACGGCCTGGACAACGACGGCGATGGCGCCACCGACCACCCCGACGACCCGAGCTGTTACGGGCCTTTCAGCGTCCACGAGGCGACCGGCTGTGCGGATGGAATCGACAACAACGGAGACGGTCTCACCGACTACCCCGATGATCTCGGCTGCGCCGGGAGCTTCGACTCTCTCGAAGCGGTCGAGTGCTGGGACGGCATCGACAACGATGGGGACGGCCTGACGGATCATCTCGAAGACGGGGCCTGCGCGGGCCCTTCGGGCACGCGAGAGAAGCGGGACTGCGCCGACGGAATCGACAACGACGCCGACGGACTGACCGACTATCCCGACGAAACGGGCTGCGCGACTCCGGATGACCAATCCGAGCGGCCCGCGTGCTGGGACAACATCGACAACGACGGTGACGGCGCGACCGACTACGGCCAGGACCTCCAGTGCGTGGACTGGTACGATCTCTTCGAGGCGCCCGCGTGCAGCGACGGGGTCGACAACGACGGGAACGGGCTCATCGATTACCCTGCGGATCCCACCTGTGCCTCGCCCACGGACAATCGCGAGTCGGGCGATCTCGTCCACCTGCCGGCCAGCGGCCTGGCTGCGCGCCTGCTCGCGGCGCTCCTGCTGGCGGCGACGCCGGCGGCGCTCGGGCGAATCCGGCGCTGAGCGAGTCGGCTCCGAGTTCGCATTCGCCGCCCTGCTAGGATGTCCAGCGCCAGGGCTCGCGGAAACGCCGCGGCCAGAGACGGCCCGGGGGTTCCGGACATGCTCGCCGAGCTCTTCTCCATCGTGGCTCCGGTCTATCTGTGCATCGCCCTCGGCTATCTCTGGGCGCGGTCGGGGCGGCCCTTCCACACCGATTTCGTCGCAGACCTGTGCATGACCGTCGGTGCGCCCTGTCTGATCTTCTCGAGCGTCGTGAAGCTCGACGGGGGAATCGCGAGCCTCATGGAGCTCGCCTTGGCGGTGGCCCTGGCTCACCTCCTCTTCGCGCTCCTGGGCTTCGCCGTTCTGCGCGCCTTCGATCTCCCCACGACCACCTTCCTGGGTCCCGTAGTGTTCGCGAACACCGGCAACATGGGGCTGCCGATCTGCCTCTTTGCCTTCGGAGAGGTGGGCCTGGCGCTCGGCGTGAGCTACTTCGCGCTCACGAGTCTCATACACTTCACCGTGGGCCAGTGGACCTGGACCGGGGTGGTGTCCTTCCGACAGATTCTGCGTACGCCTCTCGCCTACGCGGCGCTCTTCGCGATTGTGGCGCTCGCCAGCGAGGCGCCGGTGCCGGACTGGCTGCTGCGCACGACCGGCACCCTGGGTGCCCTTACGATTCCCCTCATGCAGCTCACCCTGGGCGTCTCCCTGGGACAGCTCACTCTCGGCCGACTGCCGCGCTCCATCGGGGTTTCGCTCTTGCGCATCGGGATGGGGCTCGCCGTGGGGATCGGGCTGGCGGAGCTCCTGGACCTCGAGGGCATCGCCCGCGGCGTCTTGATCCTCGACTGCGCCATGCCGGTCGCGGTGGTGAACTACCTCTTCGCCCAGCGTTACGGGCGAGGCGCCTCCGAGGTGGCGGGGACGGTGGTGATATCGACCCTCGTCTCCCTCGCGACCCTTCCGCTGATCCTGGCCTGGCTTCTCTGAGCCCGCTCAGCTCCCTTCCCAGCCCCTTTTCAGCTCCCTTTTTCAGCCGCCCGACCAGGCCTCTTCTGCATCTGCGCCGGGAGGCGTGTCGTCTTCCCGGGCGTCGAGGTAGCCCTCCGGTAGGGCGACCCGCTGGGTGCCCGAACTCTTTCCCCGGGCGAAGCGCATGGCGCGGGGCGGGAAATCGAGCTCGGGATCCGCGCGAGAGAGGATGCGGTCGAGGTCTTCCAGGGTATCGAGCTGGATGAGGTCGCCACGGAGTCGGGCGCTGCCCGGGAAGCCCTTGGTGTACCAGGTGGCGTGCTTGCGGAAGGCCCGCATGCCGTTGCGTTCCCCGGACCACGCGACCAGGAGCCGGGCGTGGCGCTGCATGATCTGCATGACTTCGCCGAAGCGCGGCGGATTGCTGGGGCTGCGGCCGGCGAAGACGTCCGCCAGGTCGCGGAAGAGCCACGGGCGCCCCAGGCAGCCGCGGCCCACCACCACCCCGTCGCAGCCCGTCTCGCGCATCATTCGCAGGGCGTCCCAGGCCTCCCAGATGTCGCCGTTGCCGAGGACCGGGATGTTCCGGACGGCGTTCTTCAGCTCCGCGATGGCGGCCCAGCGGGCCTCGCCGTCATAGAGCTGGGCGGCGGTGCGGGCGTGGAGCGCCACGGCTGCACAGCCCTCCTCCTGGGCGACCCGGCCCGCGTCCAGGAAGGTCTGCGTGGCGTCGTCGATGCCGATCCGGAACTTGATGGTGACCGGAATGCTGCCTGCCTGCCCCACGGCGGCGCGTACGATGCGCGCCAGCAGGCGCGGCTTCACCGGGATGGCGGCGCCGCCGCCCTTGCGAGTCACCTTGCGCACCGGGCAGCCGAAGTTCATGTCGAGGTGGTCGATGCTCCCCTCGCCGACCAGGATCTCCACGGCGCGGCCCACGTACTCGGGATCGACGCCGTAGAGCTGGAGACTGCGCGGGTGCTCGTCGGGCTCGAAGGCGGCGAGCCTGAGGGTCTTGGGGTTGCGCTCCACCAGGGCGCGGGCGGTGATCATCTCGCTGACGTAGAGCCCGGCTCCGAAGCCGCGGCAGAGGCTGCGGAAGGGGTAATTCGTGATGCCCGCCATGGGGGCCAGGATGACGGGCGGGTCTATCCGCAGCCCTCCCCGCCCCCCACCCAGGAGCACCGGCGGGAACTCTCCCTCCCGGGCGGGCTCGACGCCCTTGTTGATCTCGCCGATGTAGCGCTCGTCCATCGGGCCACTAGATACCAGAAGGCGGCCCGCGTGGCCTGTCTCGGGGCAGAATGGGACGGCTACCTCAAGATGTCGGCGTGGGCGAACGAGAAGAAGTGAGAACGACCCGAGCCGTACGACTCGATCCGTACAACTCGATCCGTACAAGGGTCGCGGAATCGTACGGTGCAGGTGTAGCCTGGGGTGGAGTCCCCGAGGACGGGAGGGGAGAGTTGAAGGCCACCGTGGTGCTGGTGCATGGTGCGTTTCACGGGGCGTGGTGCTGGAAGCTCGTCGAGGAGGGCCTGGGAGCTGCCGGGATCCCCGTGCGGGCCCAGGATCTGCCGGGCCATGGCGCGAGCGCCGAGAGCCTCGGGAGCCTTGCCGAGGACGCCGAGGCGGTACGGCGAGTCTTGGCGAGCTGTGACGGGCCCGTCGTGCTGTGCGGACATAGCTACGGGGGTGCGGTGATCACCGAGGCTGTGGACGAGGGCGCCGAGGGGGCGTGCGTGGAGCACCTCGTGTACCTCGCTGCCGCGGTGCCCGACGTGGGCGAGAGCATGGTGGACGTGATTCCGGAGATTGCGGAATCGGTGCTGGCCTCCGCGGTGGACTTCCGCAGCGACGGGACTTCGCTGGTCGATCCCACGCGGGCTGCCGGCATCTTCTATCCGGACTGCGACGACGCGACCGCGCAATGGGCGGTTTCGCAGCTGGGCTCCCAGCAGAGCGGCAGCTTCCTGGTGCCCGCGACCCGGGCGCCCTGGCGGAAGCTGCCGGCGACCTACGTCGTGTGTGGGGACGACGCCGTGATCCCGGTCTCCGCCCAGCAGCGCCAGGCCCAGCGCTGTCCGGAACGGGTGGTCTGGGACACCAGCCACTCCCCCATGCTGAGCCAGCCGGACTTGCTGATCTCGCTGCTCGGCGATCTGGCCTCCCGCGAGCGCTGTTGATCCCGAGAGCGCCTTTGACCCCGAAATCTCCGTCCCCGCCGATCTCGGCTTGCCCGAAAGCCCCAGGAACCCTGCTCGTGTGGCTCGGTACTATGGCGTGTGCGAGCATTCTCCGCGTGAACCCTTCCCGCGCAATCCTCTGCGTGATCCCCTGCGCGATTCTCTGCGTGATGCTCTGCCTGCCGGCCTTGGCCGGGGATCCGGAGGCCGGGGATCCGGAGACCGGGCGCGCGCCCGTCGTGGTGGAGCTGGAGAACGGCTGTCTCAGCCGTTGCGCCTCGGAGGGGCGAGACGAGGCGATCTGCCGTCGCTATTGCGACTGCAACCTCAGCGCGCTCGGCCGGGGGCTCAGCGAAGAGGAGCTCGGGCGCATGATCCGGCTCGCGGCATCGAAGGAGCGGGGCGCCGAGCAGATCCGGTCCTGGATGCGCGATACGGCCGTCACCTGCCGCCGCGAGGTCTACGGCGAGGAGTGAGCTCGCGGGCCAGTCGGATCTCCCGCGGCTCGGCCTCAGCTTCGCGCCGCGCCGCGTCTCCGACCGCGCTGCTGTCGTACGAGGAGCGCGAGTCCGAGGGACAGCATGCCGAGGGTGCCGGGCTCGGGAACCTCGGCGACCGCGGTCGAGAAGTGTCGGCTCGTGATGAAGGCCTTCGCAAGCTCGCGATGGATGCAATTCCCGTGGCCGCAGTCATCGGTCTGCACTCCAATGGATTCGGAGAGCGCGATCTCGCTCAGTAATCCCTCGAAGCTCAGGTCATCAGTTGCGCTGCCTCGCCCGCGGGGTCCGCGGAGCTTCGCATCGAGCCTGTCCATCGCCTCCCTTCCGGCGGCGCTGGGCGACGCCTCGAAGCCCGCCGCGGCGCCATCGCCATGGGCCAGACCGAAGAAGTCGATCTTCATCACGTCGAGCGCGAGGCCGTCTGCGGTCGTGACTTCATAGTCGAGTGTCAGCTCGACGTCGCGATCGGCGCGGGAGCGCATCGGAGAGAAGAGCCTGAATCCGTCCTCGATGGGGATGATCCGGTAGAACTCGAGGTAGCGGCCATCCACGCCCGTGAGCTCGGCCGAGAAGTTGCCGAAGACCAGCTCCCCGTTGCGAGACTCGAAGCTGCGTTCCTGATCGGGGTCTACGAGATCCGCAAGAGACACCCTTGGGTGCCAGCCGCGGCAGCAATTGCGATGAGCGGCTCGTCTGCCGAATCCATCGCCGAATCCATCGCCGAATCCACCGCCGAAGCTCCCGGCCGAGGCGGCCGAGGCGGCGAGGAGGATCGCCAACCCGACGATTACGCCGGCTCTCGGGCCGGCTCTCAGGCGGGCTTTCGGGCGGGGAAGGCGCGTCGCCGCCAAGCGAGGCGAGCGCCTCCTGATGGAGGGAGCAGGACAGGTATGCATCGGGCAGGGCCTCTTCTGGTCTCTGTGTGCATTCGTGGTGCCCCGGGGCCCGATGTGGCAGGAAATCTGCGCATACTTTGGAAGACCTTGCATATCAGCTATTTACGAATCGTCTGCTCTCAAGTTCGCGGTGGGCTTCGGGGTGGAGTCGGGGTGGAGTCGGGAGGCGCTTCGGTGGCGAATCGCAGGATTGTCGGGCTGGGGCTGGTTGTGGTGGACGAGCTGCTGGTGGTCGACGACCTGAAGCTCGCCGACACGCGGACGCGTTATCGCGAGCTCCTGCGCTCGCCCGGCGGAATGATGAGCACAGCCCTCGCCCAGGCGGCACAGCTCGGCTGCGAGACCCACCTGCTGTCCCAGGTAGGAAGAGACGCGGGGGGGCGCTTCATCGTGCGCGAGCTGCGCGGACGTGGAGTGGTGACGCGCAGGCTCCATCGCAGCGACGCCCACGACACCACCGTGGCCTACGTCCTGGTGGATCGCCGCAGCGGCGAGCGGCGCTTCATCGTCCCCGATCGGCGCGAGCTCGAGTCGTCGGCGCCGGACTTCGATCTGTCGCCGATTGGCCGCGACACACTGCTCCTCGTGGACGGTCACTTCCCCCAGCAGGCTCGACGGGCGGTCGAGCGCGCGCGTTCGCGAGGCGCTCGTGTCATTGCCGACTTCCACGCACCCCGGCCCGAGTATCTGGCACTGCTCCCCTTCGTCGACTATCCGATCCTGCCCGAGGAGTTCGCCGAGGCCTGGGGGGTCGGGGATGCAAGGGAGACCTTGCGTGTCCTGCACTCGCGCTACGGCGGAACGCCCGCGATCACCCAGGGACGCCGAGGTGCGCTGGTGCTCCACGAAGGGCGCGTGCACAGGGTGCCCGCCCCGCGTGTTCGGGTGCGAGATACGACGGGAGCCGGCGATGTCCTCCATGGCGCCTTCGCGGCCGGCCTGGCCCAGGGTCGCGACGTATCGGGTGCTCTACAGCTCGCTGTTCGCGCGGCGGCTCTCAGCTGTACGGCCCTCGGCGGCTTGGGTCGCTTGATGACCCGTGACGAGATGAAGGGGTGACGCTGAAACCCGCGGGGTGCCTGAGTACCGAGTGGGGCCGTCGCGATTCGAAACCGCGTTCGAGGCACTCTCGCCCCTGAAGCTCGCTCGCGTCCTTGAAGCTTCTGCCAGGATTCCCCACTCTTAGCTCGAGCGCGTTTCTCACTGCCCCCCCCACAGTGACTCCGCCAATGATGAACACGACGGTCGCCGCCCCCGGGTGCCCGTCGCTCGAGGGAGTAGTACGAGAGCAGCATGGCCGCGCGCACGAAGGTCGCATACGACGAGAAAGCCATTCAGACCCTGGATGCCCTGGAGCACATCCGGCTCCGCACGGGCATGTACATCGGTCGGCTGGGCAACGGCAATCATCCCCTGGACGGCATCTACGTGATGCTCAAGGAGGTGATCGATAACTCCGTCGACGAATTCATCATGGGTGAGGGCAAGAAGGTGGAGATCACCCGTGAGGGCTCCACCATCGACGTGCGCGACTACGGACGCGGCATCCCCCTCGGCAAGCTCGTAGAATGCGTGAGTCAGATCAACACCGGCGGCAAGTACAACGACGACG
Organism: Deltaproteobacteria bacterium; assembly: GCA_019310385.1. GTDB lineage: Bacteria > Myxococcota_A > UBA9160 > UBA9160 > UBA4427 > JAFDEK01. Next base: position 34,138 of record JAFDEK010000017.1, on the reverse strand, counting down.
TGTTCCAGTTCTCGGTGGGGCTCAACGGCGTGGGGACCAAGGCCGTCAACGCCCTCTCCTCGGACTTCGAAGCGATCAGCTACCGGGAGGGCAAGTACCGCCGGGCGGCCTTCCAGCAGGGGAAGGTCAAGGAGGACAAGAAGGGGAAGGCGACCGGCGAGGAGTCGGGCACCGCGATCCGCTTCACCCCCGATCCGGAGATCTTCGGCGAGTACGCCTGGAACGAGGAGTTCATCGAGCACCGCCTGCGTTACTACGCCTATCTCAACAGCGGCCTGCGCCTGCTCTACAACGGCAAGCGCTTCCACAGCTCCGCCGGCCTGGCCGACCTCCTGCGCGACGAGATCGGTGCCGAGGACCCGCTCTACCAGGTCGCGCACTGCCGGGAAGACCGGCTCGAGATCGCCTTCTCCCACACGAACAACTATGGCGAGAACTACTTCTCCTTCGTGAACGGCCAGTTCACCAACGACGGCGGTACCCACCAGAGCGCCTTCCGGGAAGGCGTGCTGAAGGGTGTCAACGAGTTTGCGAAGAAGAGCTACGCCGGGGAGGACGTGCGCGACGGCATGATCGGCGCCATTGCGATCAAGCTCCAGGACCCGGTCTTCGAGAGCCAGACGAAGAACAAGCTGGGCTCCACCGAGGTGCGCTCCTGGGTCGTGCCCGCGGTCAAGAAGATGCTGGTGACCTGGCTGCACCAGAATCCCGACGATGCGGCGATGCTGTTGCAGAAGGTCGCGATCAACGAGAAGATCCGGAAGGAGCTGGCCTCCATCAAGAAGGAGGCCCGGGATCGGGCGAAGAAGGTCGCCATCCGCATCCCCAAGCTCATCGACTGCAAGGTCCACTTCGACGACAGCAAGGGAAAGCGGCGGGAGGAGACCTCGATCTTCATCGCCGAGGGCGATTCGGCGGGTGGCGTCATGGTGCCCTCCCGGGACGTGCAGACCCAGGCGATCTTCTCGCTCAAGGGCAAGCCCCTGAACTGCCACGGACTCAAGCGCGACGCGATCTACAAGAACGAAGAGCTCTACAACATCATGCGGGCCCTCGGGATCGAGGACGGCGTGGAGGGGCTCCGCTACAACAAGGTGGTGATCGCCACCGACGCGGATGTCGACGGCATGCACATCCGCAATCTGCTCCTGACCTACTTTCTCCGATACTTCGAGGAGCTGGTGGTCAAGGGCCACATCTACATCCTGGAGACGCCTCTCTTCCGCGTGCGCAACAAGAAGCAGGTTCGCTACTGCTACAGCGAGAAGGAGCGGGACGAGGCCGTCAATGGAACCCGCAGCGCCGAGGTAACCCGCTTCAAGGGCCTCGGTGAGATCAGCCCCAAAGAGTTCGGCCAGTTCATCGGCGACGGGATCCGCCTGGTCCCCGTCTCGGTGAAGAGCATCGGCGAGGTGGGCAAGGTGCTCGAGTTCTTCATGGGGAAGAATACGCCCCAGCGTCGCGACTTCATCGTCAAGAACCTGGCGACCGACGTCGTGTGAGGCACGGCCTCGTGTTTCTGCGAGGCAGAAGAATGCGCGAGAAGGAAGCATGGCCCAGCTCGAAGACCTGATGCACGAGCACTTCATCGAGTACGCGAGCTACTTCATCCTGGATCGCGCGATACCCGACCTGCGCGACGGGCTGAAGCCGGTGCAGCGGCGCATCCTCCACACCCTCTTCACGATGAGCGACGGGCGCTACCACAAGGTCGCCAACGTCATCGGCGAGACCATGAAGCTGCACCCCCACGGCGACGCCTCCATCGCGGACGCCCTCGTAGTGCTGGCGAACAAGGACTACTTCATCGACCGCCAGGGGAACTTCGGCAATCTCCTGACCGGGCACCCCGCCGCGGCGGCTCGCTACATCGAGTGCCGCCTCACGCCCCTGGCTCTCGACACCCTCTTCTTCGAGCCCCTGACCGAGTTCATCCCGAGCTATGACGGCCGCAACAAGGAGCCGGTCTTCCTGCCCTCGAAGCTCCCGGTGGTCCTCATGCTGGGAACCGAGGGCATCGCGGTCGGGTTGTCGACGAAGATCCTGCCCCACAACCTGAAGGAGCTGTGGCAGGCCCAGATCGCGCTGCTGGGGGGAGAGGCCGTCGAGCTGCTGCCCGATTTTCAGCAGGGCGGCCTCATGGACGTGGCGGCGTATGATGACGGCCGGGGCAAGGTGGAGGTGCGCGCTCGCATCCGGGAGAAGGATGCCAAGCACGTGGTGATCGAGGAGGTGCCCTACGGGACCACCACCGAGAGCCTCATCGCCTCCATCGAGGCCGCGGTCCAGAAGGGCCGGGTGAAGCTGGCCTCCATCGACGACTTCACCACGGACAAGGTCGAGATCGAGCTCACCCTCGCCCGGGGCGTGAACGCCGACGAGGTGATCCCCCAGCTCTACGCCTACACGGACTGCAGTGTCTCGGTGTCGTCGAACCTGAACGTCGTGAGCGGCCGGCGCCCCATCTCCATGACGGTGAGCGAGATCCTGCAAGTGCTCACAGTGCAGCTCAAGGCGCAGCTCAAGGCGGAGCTCGAATACGAGCGGGGACAGCTCGTCGATCGCCAGCACTGGCTCACCCTCGAACAGATCTTCGTGGAAAACCGCGTCTACAAGCGCATCGAGGAGGCCACCACCGACGAGGCCGTGAAGAGCGAGGTCATGCAGGGCATGGCGAAGTTCAAGAAGCTCTTCGTGCGCCCCATGGTGGAGGAGGACGTGAAGCGCCTCCTGGAGCTGCGAATCCGCCGCATCTCCGCCTACGACATCGAGAAGAACCGCCGCGAGGTCGACGACATCGTGCGGCAGATCAAGAAGCTGAACAGCAGGCTGCGCAACATGACGAAGACCACCGTCAGCTACGTCGAGGACCTCATCGAGAAGTACGGAGACGACTACCCCCGGCGCACCGAGGTCACCCGCATCGAGGCGGTCGACAAGAAGGCGGTGGCGCGCCAGAACATCAAGCTGAGCTACGACCGCGAGTCCGGCTTCTTCGGCTCCGCGGTCCGGGGCGATCACTTCAGGATGAGCGTCAGCGAGTTCGATCTCGTGCTCGGGATCTCGAGCGACGGGACCTACCGCGTCATGCCCCCGGTCGACAAGGTGTTCTTCTCCGGCAAGCTGGTCCACTGTGCGCCTTTCGACCCCGAAGCCGGCGTCGAATTCGTCGTGGTCTACCGCGACAAGAAGAAGATCGCCTTCGGAAAGCGAATCAAGATCCACCGCTTCATCCGCAATCGCGAGTACCAGCTCATCAAGGAGCGTGCCGGCAAGCTCGACCTGCTGATCGATCCCGATACCGCCGGCGTCGTCGAGCTGGGCTTCACGCCCATGAAGCGGCAGCGGGTCACCTCAGGGGAGTTCGATCTCTCCATCCTGGAGCCCACGAGCCCCACCTCGCGTGGCCGCCGGCTGGCCGCCAAGCCCGTCAACAAGGTGAAGCACTCTCCAGCCGAGAAGCTCGCGAAGGCGCCCAAGCCCGCGATGGCAGCGAAGCCCCGGGGCGGCGCAAAGAAGCCCCCTCCCCGCTCGGGCGGGGGAGGCCAGGGCGCGCTCTTCTAGGAGCGCCCCTCCCCTCCCTCAGACGAGCGCGACGTTGCGCTCCACGCGATCGAGGAGCCAGCCCTTGCCGGGGATTCCGTACGGATGGGCCGCTTGCATACTCGGCACGCCGATCTTCCGGCGCACCTCCGCGAGGGGTTCGGGCAGCAGGGCCTCGTAGTCCACACATGCGAGCGAGGGGGTAGCGTGCCCGTGGCGGTAGGCGTCACGGACGAAGCGTGCCCAGCGGATCGGCTGGGAGGGCTTGAGCACGAGGAAGTAGGGCAGCAGCAGGCGCAGGGGAAGAAGGGGGATCTGGCCCGCCGTGTAGCAGATGACTCCGACCTCTCCCGTGACGTCGCGGCCGTATCCCGCAACGACGTGGAAGAGATCGTGGCTGTTCGCCATGCGCCTGACGAACCACAGGTGGTCCTGACTCCAGCCGAAGCGCCGGGCCTTGTCTTCGAGCTCGGCCGCCTCGAGGAAGTAGTCCGCCGACCCCATCTGCTCGCCGCTCAGGTAGTCGAGATACGCTCGTCCGAAGCTGCCTTCGGGCATGGCGGAGAGCGCCGCTCGATCACTGAGAAACGCATTCAAGTCTCGCCGCGGATCTTCCGCGAGCATGCGCACTCCGACCGGGTGCGCGGCGAAGCGACGAAACTCGCGCTCCAGGGTCGGCCCGGCCAGTGCGAACATGGCCTCGAAGCTGTTGGCCAGGTCACTCGGCGTGGTGACGAAGCGCCAGAGTGCGCGAAGCCCGAGCCGCCACTCCCGGCGAAGCCGCGGATTCGGCTTCGCTGTGCTCGGCGGTCGTGAATGCGGGCTGGCTGCGCTCACGTCTACTTGGGTCCCACGCCCGTCGGAGCGCGCGTCATCGTTCTCTGCCTCCGCTCTTCCTCGATGGCGGCGATCACTTCCTCCGTGTCGACCTCGGCGACGAAGGGCGAATTCGAACGGATCTGCCGAAGCGCATGAACGCGCGCATCGTGGTCGTCCGCGAGGCGATAGGCGACCTCCGCGAAGGACCACAGGCCGTTCGCTCGGCGGGGATAGATGCGGAGCCCGCGCTCGAGCCACAGCGCGATGCCGTCGGGATTCCCGTCGAGGGCTTCGACATTCATGAGCATCCCGTAGGCGTAGAGCTGAAGCGGATCGAGGCGCACCGCTTGCTCGAGAGCGGAACGGGCAACCCCAAGCTTCCTTTGCCGAAATGCGCGAGTGCCGCGCGAGAGCCAGGTATCCGCGGTGTCGCCGAGGAGTTGAACGTTCGTCGGACGTCCCCGCCCTTCCAGGGGCAGCATGAGCACCGAGCGGGGATCCGGGTTGTAGCGGAACCAGCCGGCTCGATCGAGGTGATTCAGAAGCGGCATCCCGGGCTCGAGCAAGACGCCGTCGATTTCGCGCTCGCGCATCACGCGCTGCCAGCCCTCGCTCGCGCTGAGCAGAGTGAAGTAGTCCTGGATGACCTGCTCGTCATACACCGTCCCGGCACGGCCGTCGATGAAGACCGGCAGTATAGGAGCCGTAAACGAGATGAAACCGCCCCAGGTATAGGCATTCAGCAGCTTCCTGGGCGGGCTCGGCAAGGCGGACAGGTAGGCCACCGCACCGCTGGGCAGGGCCTCGCTGGCTGTCCAGCGACGCAGAGGAGCGTCGGCGAAGTGCACGCCCTGCCAGCTCCAGACCGCGAGGCCGAGCGCTGCGAGCGCGAGGCCGAGCTGGCGGTGCGGGGAAGCCGGGAAGCGCGCCTCGACGGCTTCCACGAGGCGTGCGATTCCAAGTGCGACGATCGGAGCGCCGGTTATGGCAAAGAGAGGGATGAAGCGGCGCGCCAATAGGGCCATCACGAGGGTCACGGCCGCGAGGGCGAGCCAGTAGGGCTGCCGGCGGGCTGCCCACAGCGAGGCCACGACGGCGAGGAGCATCCATCCGAATCGCCCCGCCCAGGTGGTGAAGTCCAGGCTCATCTGCGCTGGCGCCCACTCGACGAGGCCCTGAAAGAGCGTCTCTCCCAGGGGTTCGAAAGGCAGCAGGTAGATGTGGAGCCCGACTGGATTCACGGCGACCGCCACCGCTCCAAGGGCGACGCCGATCCAGCGAGCGGTGGGAAGGCCGGTCCCAGCGCGCAGTGACTGCAGGCTGCGCACCAGGGCGTCCAGCCCCGCGAGACCGAGGCCGAAGATGAAGCCGCCGTGAACGTTGACCCAGAGGAGCAGCAGCGGGGGCACGATCCACGGCGCCCATCTCCGCTCCCGCACGGCGAGAAAAGCTGCGGTGAAGAGCAGGGTGACGAGGTGCGGACGCACGTCGATGAACGCGTGGGAGGCGACGGCGGCCAGCGCCGTTGCGACTGCGGAGGCGAGCCATGAGCCGGATAGCTGCAGGCAAGCGAAGTGGATGAGCAGGAAGGTCAGGACCACCACCGTCAGATTCGCCCAGGCGACAGCGTCGGGACCGATCCGATGGACGAGATGAGCCGTCACCTGCCACAGCCACTCGGGGTTGGTCCAAGCGGCGCCGGTCGCCGTATGGGAGAAGGGGTCGCCCGCCGGAATCTCGAGCTTCTCGACGATGAAGCGACCCGAGGCGAGGTGCCACCACAGGTCTTCGCTGGCGAGGTCCGGCTGGGACCAGGCTGCAACACCCACGACCAACGCCGTGATGGACAGAGCCGCGAGAACACGATTCAGCACGCGGCCATGCTACCCCTATCTATGGCCCGTGGCCGATGGCGGCGATGAGCATCCTAGGGATATGGCGTCAGCGCGGATCGATGTAATTCCCCGGTACCGCACAGCTTGCTGCCTCCCCTCCCCTCAGGAGCGCCTTGGGGTGATCTCGGGAGACGCGAGGGAGAGGCTCTGCAGGTCCGCCGTGGTGCGCTGGCCGATGTCGTGAAAGCTCTCCGCGAGCCAGCGATCGGCCGCCTCGTAGCCCCGGTCACGGTTTCGCTCGATGGACTCCCAGTCGGGATTCAACTTCGAAGGAGAGTCGGAGGCGTCGGGCGACTTTTCGGCTCCGATCAGGTGGGTGCGAATGTCACGGACGCCCGCGTCCGGGCCGATCTTCTCTTCGGTGACGAGGCGCGAGATCAGCTCGATGGCGCGCATCTCCCGCACGAAGGTCGAGGAGAAAGTCACCTCGAAGACGCGCTCGAGGAGCTCGGTCGGTGTTCGGGGCAGCGCCTGGGCGCCGACGGGTCCCGTCCGGATCAAAAGGATATCGCTCGTCGAGGCGTGGTAGATCAGCGGGAAGATCGGGGGATTGCCCAGGTATCCACCGTCCCAGTATGCCTCCTGACCGATCCGAACGGGCTCGAAGAGAAGCGGAATGCAGGCCGACGCGCAGATCGCGTCGAGGGAGATCTCGGAGCGGTCGAAGATCCTCACGTCGCCGGTTCTGACGTCGGTTGCGTTGACGAAGAGCTTGACGCTCGAGTCTGCGCGCAGCTTCTCGAAATCGATATGCTGGTCGATCACGCTGCGAATTGGATCCATGGTTTCGGGATCGAGACGGTAGGGCGAGGCCAGTCGCCCCATCAGCTCCATGAAGGTGCGTTGGCTGAGCGGCCCGCGGCGCAGTGTCAGTAGGATGCGAAGGAGAGAAACCTTGGACCAGGGGTGCTCACGGAAGGCCCGGGAGAGCTCGCGCCAGAAGGACTCGAGAAGTGCGCGCGCTCCTTCACGGCCGCCGTCCATCATCCCGTAAGCCGCGAGTGCCGCGTTCACCGCTCCGGAGCTGGTGCCCGTAAGGGCCTCGATGTCGATGCGTTGGTCTTCGAGGATCCGATCGAGTGCGCCCCAGCCGAACGCACCATCGGCGCCGCCGCCTTGCAAGGCCACCGAGATGGTGCGGCTGTCGCTTACGGTCATGAAACCCACCCGAGCCTGTCCCTGGCTCAGCGTGAACTGCCCGGGCGCTTTTTGCAACTCCCGACAGTCCGAGCCCGAGGCATCTCCCCCCGGAGGGGGGGGCCGCGGGAGGCCGGCTGGGGTATCGGCTTGGATGCGATTCGTCAGACTTGCGCCCCGCCGAGGCGTCTAGCTCACATCCGGCGGGAACGAGCCCGGACAGGAGCGCGGGAGCTGCCGCCCCTCACCCCACCAAGCACTGCAGCCGGTCGACCGCGTGCACGGGCGGCGTGGTGCCGCTCATGAGGTGGGCGATGGCGCCGTAGACGAGCTGCTGCTGCTTGACCCGGCTCAGGTCTTCGAAGGCGGCGGAAAGGACCTTGATTTCGAAGTGGCCGGCGCTGGGCGAGTGGACCTCGATCTCGGCGCCTTCGATGGCCTCGGCGATGCACTCACGGATCTGAGCGCAGGTCTCCTCCGGGTCGGGGCCCGCATTGATGATCTGTAGCGCCATGGCGGTGGGGCCTCAGTAACGCGGAACGCTGGGATCGATTTCCTGGGACCAGGCGTCGATCCCGCCTGTAACGTTGTGCACGTTGCGGAAGCCCAGGCTGGCGAAGTGCTCCGCGGCCGCCTGACTGCGCCCGCCGTGGTGGCAATGGAAGACCAGCAGGGCGTCCTTGGGCAGGGCGCCGAGGCGCTCCTCCTGCTCCTCGATCATGCGGGTGCTTCCGGAGATGCACGCCTTGGCGTGCTCCTCGGCGCTGCGGACGTCCAGCAGCTCGAAGTGCTCGCCTGCATCGAGGCGCTGCTTGAGGTCCGAGACGGACATTGGGTGCACCTGGGGCGCATTGGGGTTGTCGATCTGGAAGCCGGGGCCGCGGTCGGTTTCGACCACGTCGATCGTGACCCCATTGGCGCGCCCGGCACTCAGCGGGTCGAGAAAGAGCTTGATGCCGCCTGCCTCGACGGCGAGGTCTGCGGAATTTTCGGGGTCAAAGGAGAGGGAGGCGTGGTAACGCGCGTCGATGCCCAGGTGGAGCTCCCGGCCGCTCCCCCCCGACTGCTCGATGGCGCTCTTCAGGGCGGTGGAAGCGGCCGGTGTGACGGTGATGGCCGGCGCGTCGGCGGCGTCCGCCTCGACGCCGAGGGACTCGTGCAGCTCGCCCGAGTTGAAGAGCTCCTGAATGATGTCGCAGCCACCGACGAACTCGCCCTTGACGTAGAGCTGGGGGATGGTGGGCCAGGACGAATAGACCTTGATGTTCTCCCGGATGCCCGGATCGGAGAGAACGTCCACGGTCGTGTAGTCGGGCAGCAGGCGGTCGAGCATGCGGATCACGGTCGCCGAGAAGCCGCACTGGGGCGAGTCCCGGTTGCCCTTCATGAAGAGGAGGACGGAATGGGACCCCACCAGGGAGTCGAGCTGCTGTCGGGTTGCGTCGTCGAGAGACATGATCTTGCGCTCCACTCGTTGCGATGGGTCATTGCGGCCGGTTGGCGCCAGTGCGTACCGGATTCACCGCGGCATTGGACGGTAGCCGAGCCCGCACGGGCAGACCAGCCGGCCGCGGGGTCGGGGGATGCGCTAACCCGAAGGTGGATAGGTCAGAGGGTCGAGTCGGCGGCCAGGGTGGGCGCATCCGCCTCGGAGAGCAGGCGCACGTAGTCGGCGAGAATCTGCAGGGCCTCGACTTGCTGGACAGAGGGGACGTCCTCCTCCTCCTCCTTCGCGTCTTGCTCTGCCGTCTCCTGGGTGGCGGCGGCCTCGGCGTCCTTGCTCTCTTGCTTCTGGCCGCTTTCCGGCCCGCCCTCTTCGGCCTTCTCGGTCGTTTCTTCCTGCTCTTCCTGCTTGCTGGCCTCGTTCTCTTTGATGATGTCCGCCAGGTGCACGACCCCGTTGCGCTCCTTCGTCTCTTCGAGCTTGCGCTGGATCTCGGCGAACTCCTCGTTCTCGGCCACACGCTGGGCGGATAGCTCGGAGAGGCGCGCGACGGTCTTGGGGGTCACGACTTCGAACGCGACCGAGTCGTCGATGCGGCTCTGGTTGACGTTTGCGGAGCCGTCGAGAAAGGGCGTGATCGCCTGGGGCTCCAGCGAGTAGGTCTGGTAGGCCTCTCCGAAGTCGTCGGTGTTGAAGACCGAGGGCAGCTGAACGTCCGATGCGACGCCAGAGTGCTGGGTGGAGTCGCCGCCGGGTCGGAAGAAGACCGCCGTGGTGACCTTCAATGCGCCCAGTCCGGTCGGGAGCGGCACCATGCTCTGCACGGTTCCCTTGCCGAAGGTGTGATCGTCTCCCACCAGGATGGCCCGGTTGTAGTCCTTCATGGCGCCGGCGACGATCTCCGATGCGGAAGCGCTGACGCGCGAGGTCAGCACCACCAGGGGACCGTCGTAGATGATGTTCGCGTCCGGATCGCGCAGGATCTGGATCTTCCCGAAGGTGTCCTTGACCGCGACCACTCCGCCTTCGCGGATGAAGAAGCCTGCAATCTCGATGGCGGTGTCGAGCAGCCCGCCGCCGTTGCGCGAGAGGTCGAGGAGCACGCCCGCGGCCTTCTCCTTCTTGGCCTCCTCGAGGAGCTTGCGCAGATCGTCCGAGCTCTGACGGTCGGCGGGGTCTCGTCCGCCGTAGAAGGAGGGCAGCTCGATGATGGCGAGCTTCTCGCTCTTGCCGTTGATCTCCGCGGGCTCGAAGCGGATGCTGGCGGCCTGCTCTTCGAGGTTGATCTTGTCGCGCACGATGGTGACTACGAAGCGCTCGGTGGACTCGTCCTGCCGCAAGACGGTGAGGTGGACCTTTGTGCCGCGCTTGCCCCGGATGAGGCGAACGACGTCGCGCAGATCCATGTCGATCACGTCGACGGTCTCTCCCTCCTCCTGGGCGACCGCGATCACCTTGTCCTTGGGGCGCAGGATGTCGGCCTGGTCGGCGGCGCCGCCGGGGATGATCTTCTCCACGACCGAATAGCCGTCGCGGGAGGAGAGGGCGACGCCGATGCCTTCGAGGGAGAGCCCCATGCCGATCTGGAAGTCTTCGAGCACCTCGGCGCTCAGGTAGTTCGAGTGGGGATCGAGCGCCGTGGCGAAGGAGTCGAGGAAGGACGCGTAGAGATCCTCGGGTGTGCGTTCTTCGGCCCGCTTGGAGATGAGTTCGTAGCGGTGGATGAGCTTGCTCTTGGCTTCGTCCAGCTCGATGTCGGTGCTCACGTAGTTCGAGATCTGGAAGTGGATCAGCTTGTCGTAGAGCTCGTGCTGCTGCTCCACGGTTCGCGGATAGCCCCGCTTCTCCGGGTCGATCACGAGCTCGACGCTGGAGTCGACCTCGTAGTCGTCGCGACTCACGGTCTTGGTGACGTAGAGCTCCATGGCCTTCACGCGGGCGCGCAGGTCCTTCTGGATCTGCTCGATCTGCTCGCAGTCGCCGCTGCGCACGTCGTGAAAGATGCCGGCGAGGGACTGCTTGAGCTGCTTGGCGTCGCTCGCGAGCAGGAGGGTCTTCGAGGGGTCCATGCGCTTCACGTAGGCGTCGATGGCGCGCTCACGCAGCTCGTCATTGAGGTAGTGGAAGCGGATGTGCTTGTGGAGATAAGTGCGCAGCAGCTCGGGAACTCGCTCACAGGTGAGCTCAGCCGCGGTCGCGCCGCCGCCCCAGAGAACGACGAGAGCTGCAGCGAGGACGGCCAGTGCCAGGAGGCGCCGGTGGATGGGGTGGGGCTGTAACTTCATAACTCCAGATTCTAACAGGGCCGGGGCGGGTACGGGGCAGCGGCCCGAAGCCGCGCGCAGGCCGAGTGGTCACTCCACTACTGCGCCCCACAACCATTCGTATCCTCATCGGGTCGCGCGGTTCCAAGCCTGAGAAGGGTGTCCGAACTCGCGGGGAAATCCGTCCTGCCGCGAAGTTGCCTGGCGATGTCGGCCTCCCGGATCCACGGTCCGACCGCCGCTCCGGGGTGACCGATGATCCCCCCGGGGATATCGGTAGGAAGAAGGCGCTTTCCCGAGTGTCACCAACGCCAGAGCGCCATCCCCGACCGGCGGGAATGGCGCTCCGTGGCTTTCTGTTTCAGCGGGCCTTCGGGCTACGCGCCGCCCACCAGATTCGCGCAGTGGGTCAGCCCCGGGGTCACCGGGGGCTCCGGGACCGAGGTCAGGGAGAGGTTTCCGGTCGCGACGCCGTCGAGGTACACGATGGCGCCACCCGGAGTCCTGATCGGAACCGACAAGGGCAGATCGATCTCCTGGCTGATCGTGAATCCAGACCCGGTGCCCAGGAGCATTCCGATCATCTCGATCAGGGTCATATCGGTCTGGGCCGACATGTCGATGGACACGGGGAAGCCGTCAGGAAGCAGGTTCGCGAGATCGGGGTTCTCGACCAGCATCTTGACCGCGAGGATCATGTTGAAATCGATGGTGCCGGCCTTCAGATTGATGAGCGCGTCGCCGCCGCCGGGCGTGGCGTCGTCCACGATCGTGCAGATCGCCTGGGTGTCGTTGCCGACGAACATCATGGGTGTGCCATAGAAGAGCAGATCGTCGACCGAGAGGATCGCCAGGAGGTCACTGCCGAAGATCACGGAGATGATGTCGAGGTCGATCGCCATTCCCATGACGATGTACCCTTCGAGGCTCGTCGATCCTGTGAAGCCCACGACATTCACATTAATCTCGCTGGGCGTTTCACCGTCGGTGACCAGGCCCATGGTGGTCTCCAACTCGATGACCCCGCAGCCCCAGCTGCTTGCCGCAAAAGCCGTTACCAGGATGCTGAGCATCGCTTTCTTGAAATTCATCGCACCGCTCCCCCAGGAGACCACAGACTCGAGCCTGGTTCGATTTCAATAATCAGACAAAATTTTTTGCTCCACCAAGTTATAGAGCTAAATGCCTGTGAATGGGAAGCAAAGGCGCATCTTGGGAGGGAAAACGTCATTTCCTTTGAGGAACCGGAGCCTTCATCGCCTTCCTGCGCTTCGGTGTTGTCTTTCGGCCACAGGTGATGGCAAATGAGAACGCGATCTCTCTTATTGGGATCGCCCCAGGCTCGGAAAGGCAGGCTTCGCTATTCTCGCTTCGATCACGACCCGGCCAGAGCTGACTCCCTCCGGGGCATTTCACTCTTCGGGGCAAAGATCTCCCACTCATCCGGTTTCGATCGGCGGCCCCGGGGCGAGAGCCCGCTGGAGCGCGGCGGACGCGGCGCGGTCCGCGGTCCACACGATTCGAGCAACGCAGCGAGGAAGAGCACCATGTCCGAATTCCACTTCCAGGAGATGTTCGAGCTCGGCGAAGACACGACCGAGTACCGCAAGCTCAGCGATCAGCACGTGTCCGTCGCCGAACTCGGCGGACAGGCTGTCCTGCAGGTCGAGCCGGAGGCCCTGGGTCTGCTGGCCGCCCAGGCCTTTCGCGACGTGGCCCACCTCTTCCGCACGAGTCACCTCGAGCAGCTCTCCCGCATCCTCGAGGACCCCGAGGCTTCGGACAACGACCGCTTCGTCGCCCTCGAGCTGCTGAAGAACGCCGTCGTCTCCTCGGACATGGTGCTTCCCTCCTGCCAGGACACGGGGACCGCCACGGTGGTGGCCAAGAAGGGCGACCGGGTCTTCACCGGCGGTAACGACGAAGAGGCGCTCTCCCGAGGCATCTACAAGACCTACACCGAGACCAATCTGCGCTACTCCCAGATGGCTCCGCTCACCATGTACGAGGAGAAGAACACGGGGAGCAACCTGCCGGCTCAGCTGGACCTCTACGCCACCGGAGGCGACGAGTACAAGTTCCTCTTCGTCGCCAAGGGAGGCGGCTCCGCGAACAAGAGCCTGCTCTTCCAGGAGACCCGGGCGCTCCTCAACCCCGAATCACTCTTGAATTTCTTCGCAGAGAAGATCCGCTCCCTGGGTACGGCGGCCTGCCCGCCCTACCACCTTGCGGTGGTGATCGGCGGTACCTCGGCCGAGTCGGTGCTCAAGACCGTGAAGCTGGCCAGCACCCACTACCTGGACGATCTGCCCACTACGGGCAACGCCCAGGGGCGCGCCTTCCGCGACACGGACCTCGAGGGGAAGATCCACAAGCTGACCCGGGAGACGGGCATCGGCGCCCAGTTCGGCGGAAAGTACTTCTGCCACGATGTGCGCGTGATCCGCATGCCGCGCCACGGCGCCTCCTGTCCGGTGGGTATCGGCGTCTCCTGCTCGGCCGACCGCCAGATCAAGGGCAAGATCACCCGCGACGGCATCTTCCTCGAGCAGCTCGACACCGACCCGGCCCGCTTCCTGCCGGCGCCTTCGGGTGTCGTGCGCGAGGTCGTGCAGGTGAACCTCGACCGGCCCATGGCCGAGATCCGCAAGCAGCTGAGCGAGTACCCGGTCACGACCCAGCTCGCGCTGACGGGGACCATCATCGTCGCCCGCGACATCGCCCACGCAAAGCTCAAGGAGCGCATCGACGCCGGAGAGGGCCTGCCCCAGTACGCAAAGGACCACATCATCTACTACGCCGGGCCCGCAAAGACGCCCGAGGGCTACGCGTCCGGGTCTTTCGGGCCCACCACGGCGGGGCGCATGGATTCCTACGTGGACCTCTTCATGGAGCACGGCGGCAGCTTCATTACCCTCGCCAAGGGGAACCGCTCCAAGCAGGTCACCGACGCCTGCAACAAGCACGGCGGCTTCTACCTGGGCTCGGTGGGCGGGCCGGCCGCGATCCTCGCCAAGGAGTGCATCCGGAAGGTCGAGGTCGTGGAATACGAAGATCTCGGCATGGAGGCGGTGTGGCGTATCGAGGTCGAGGGTTTTCCCGCCTTCATCATCGTGGACGACAAGGGCAACGACTTCTTTCAGCAGGTCTGATGCGTTCCCCCAGGCATCGGCCGCGCGGGCGATGGCCCCGCGTGCAGGGGTGACGGCTCACTTGGATGGCGCGCGTCGAATCGATCGAGAGCCTGGCCGACCCGCGCGTCGCGGACTACCGCGACGTGAAGGATGGGGCGCTGCGCCGCCGGGAAGGCCTCTTCGTGGTCGAAGGGCGGGGCAACGTGCGGGTGCTCGTCGAGCAGTCCCCCTACCCGCCGCGCTCGCTCTTCGTCACACCCGCGAGCTTCGAGGCCCTGGGTGACACCTGGAAGCAGCTCCACGCGCGGACGCCGGTCTACCTGGCGCCCCAGGAGATCCTCAACGAGGTGGTGGGCTACAACGTCCACCGGGGCTGCCTGGCCGTTGGCGAGCGAGGCGCCGAGCCTTCCTTCGAGGAAATCGCTCTGCCTTGCGCGGCGGGGCCCGGGAGCGTGGTGGTGCTCGAGCATCTGACGGATACAGAGAACGTGGGCGGCGTCTTTCGCAACGCCATGGCGTTCGGGGCCGATCTTGTCGTCCTGAGTCCGCGCTGCTGCGATCCCCTCTATCGCCGTTCCATTCGTGTCTCCATGGGCGGAAGCCTGCGTGTCCCCTTCGCACGTTGCGACACCTGGCCCGGGCCGCTGCAGCGTCTGCGTCAGGCGGGCTACTCCCTCTACGCGCTCTCCACCGAAGCCGGAGTTTTCGGGCTCGAGGAGCTCGGCGGCGCGCGACCGCTGCCGGAGCGGGTGGCATGGTTGCTCGGTGCCGAGGGAGAGGGCCTGAGCGAGGAGGTCCTCGCCCTGGCGGATCAGTGCGTGCGCATCCCCATGGCGCCCGGGGTCGATTCCATCAACGTCGCTACGGCCTGCGGGATCGCGCTGCACCAGGCCTTCGCCGCGCGATCCACCGGAGGAGTGAAGCCATGAAGCCCTGGATCGCCGTCGTGACGGGCCTGCCGCGATCGGGAACCTCGCTCCTCATGCAGATGCTGGAGGCGGGAGGCCTGCCGCTCCTGTACGACGAGAGCCGCCGGCCCGATCCCGACAACCCCCTGGGCTACTTCGAATACGAGCCCGTGAAGCGCATGGCTCGGGACCGTTCCTGGCTCGATGCCGCAGTGGGCCACGGGGTGAAGATCGTGCTGGGTCTGCTCGCCCATTTGCCGCGGGACTACGCGTACCGCGTGATCCTCGTCGAGCGGGACCTCGGCGAGGTCATGGCTTCCCAGCGCAAGATGCTTGCCCGCCAGGGCAGCGGGGGCGATCCCACCGCGGCGCCCAACGAGATCGACGAAGAGGAAGAGGCCCTGCTGCGCGGGCTCTTCGACGAGCAGCTGCGCGAAATCGCGCGCGGACTCCGGGAAATGCCAGGCGTCGAGCTCCTCCGGGAGGCGCTGAACGACTTTCTCTGCGCAGGCCTCGGCGCCGACCTCGATGTCGCCGCCATGGCGGCCTGCGTCGATCCCACCCTCTACCGCCAACGCCAACACCAGAGCCAACACGCTCCAGCGAAGAGCGATCCGCCTCGCGAGGGGTGAGAGGAGCTCGAGCCTCTGAGTGCTACCCGCGGGGCCGGATCGACGATTAGAGTAATTACTCCTAGAATAGGTACATGGAATATCGCGTCGAGGCCCTCGCCCGAGCGGGCGGGGTCACGGTGGACACGGTGCGCTTCTATCAGGGGCGCGGGCTCATCCCGCCGCCACGCCGGCAGGGGCGGGTCGCGCTCTACGGTGAGGCTCATCTGGATCGTCTGCGGCAGGTGCGGGCGCTACTCCAGCAGGGCTTCAGCCTGGCTCAGATCCGCCGGGTCGTGGGGGCCGCGGAAGATGGAGATTCGGGTGCTGGCGCCGCGCCGCTGCAGGCCGCGGACGCCGGTGCCGACGCTGCGCTGCTCGCCGCGCTGGCCCGAGAGAGCGTGGGAGAGCGCAGCCTGAGTCTCCCGGAGCTTGCCGCCGAGTCGGGTGTTCCCGAAGCCATCCTGGGCGCGGCGCGATCGGCGGGCCTGCTCGAGCCGGTCGTGGTCGCGGGTGACGAGCGCTACTCCGCCGCCGACCTCGAGATGGCCCGGGCCGGCCTGGCAATCCTCGAAGCCGGGCTGCCCCTCGACGAGCTGCTGAACCTCGCCGTCACCCATGCCCGCAGCGCGGCCGAGACCAGCGAGGCCGCGATCGACCTCTTCGACGACTATGTTCGCAAGGACGTTCGCAAGGGCATGGGCAAGGCGGGTGCCCGGGGCGACGACGCCCAGGGGATCAGCGAGGCCTTCCGGCTGCTGCTGCCCCAGGTGACGCGGCTGGTCGCACTGCATTTTCAACGCACCCTGGTGAACCGGGCCATCGAGCGCATGCGGGCCAAGGGCGAGGCCGCCGCGCTCGAGAGCGCCATCGCGTCGGTGGAATCCTCGCGACTGGAGATCCAATGGCGATGAGTCGCCTGCCCACGGGCCAGGAGAAGCACCGGGCCGTTCGCGAGATGTTCGACAAGATCGCGCCGCGCTACGACCTCATGAACCGCCTCATCACCCTCGGCCTCGACCAGCGCTGGCGCCGCGACGCACTGGGCCGGGTGGGGGTGGGGCCCGGCGATCGGGTGATCGACCTGGCCTGCGGCACCGGAGACCTGAGCGAGCAGGCCGCCGCCCGGGGTGCGCGGGTGATGGGAATCGACTTCGCCGGGGAGATGCTGCGGGGCGCCCGGGCGCGCGGCATCGACGCCGCCTTCGTGCGGGCCGACGGCGCGGCGCTGCCCCTGGCCGATGGCTGCGCGAGCGTGGTGACCTGCGGCTTCGCCCTGCGCAACTTCGTCTCGCTTCCCGAGATCTTCGCCGAGCTGGCGCGGGTGCTCGACAGGGGTGGCCGGATCGCGCTCATCGAGGTCGACCGGCCGCGATCGGGAATCGTGCGCGGCGCCCACTCCCTCTACTTCGATCGTCTGGTGCCCCTGCTCGGAGGCCTCCTCTCCGACCGCCAGGCCTATCGCTATTTGCCGGAGTCCACCGCCTATCTGCCGACGGCGGAAGAGCTGCACGCCATGCTCGCCAAGGCGGGCTTCGGCTCCATCGAGAAGAAGGGGCTGATGCTCGGCGCGGCCCAGATCCTGACGGCGGTGAAGACATGAGGGAGGCTCGGGTGGCCAAGATCATCGCTCGAGGGCGCGAGGCCGTGGATGGGCTCTTCGACAGCGGGGCGCAGCGAGCGGCGCAAACGGGGCGTCCCCAGTGGCTCTCCCTGCGCGCCCCGGTCGCGCCGTGTGACGCCCTGGCGCTCTTCGCGGACTGCCAGGCGGAAGACGCCTTCTACTGGGAGGAGCCCGCCCGCGGGCTCGCCATCGCGGGGCTCGGCCGGCTTCACGCTATCGAGAGCCGCGGAGCCCATCGCGTCGAGGAGGCGGCCCGGCTTTCCCGGGAGCTCTTTGCCGATCACCAACTGGTGGACCTCGGGGCGGCGGTCGGAGAGAAGAAGGGCGCGGATGCGAGTGCGGAGAAGGGCTCGGAAGAGGGCGCGGGGCAGGTGCAGGGCTGGACCGGGCCCCTGCTCGTCGGGGGATTCAGCTTCAGCGGGGAGCCGGGCGCCGGGAGTGGCGAGTGGGAGGCCTTCGGGGCCGGCCGGCTCGTGCTGCCCGAACGCGTCTACCTTCGGCAGGGGAACGATGCCTGGCTTAGCGCCAGCGGCCGCATCGCCAAGGGCGACGATCCCGGGCGCGAGGCCACCCGCCTCCGGGCGCGCTTCGAGGAGACGCTCAAGAGTGTCAATCTCGAGAGTGTCGATCTCAGGGATGTCAATCTCAGGGATGTCAACGGAGAGGCCACGCCCGCCTCGGGGGCGGCCTCGACGATGGGCGCGCCGGACAAGCAGGCCTGTTGGCGCGGCTTTCCCCCGGCTCTGGGCCATGCCGGTGCCGGCGAGTCCGGGCCCGAATATCGGGTTCGATCCGATCGCAGCCACGCGCGCTACTGCGCCCAGGTGCAGGCCGCCCGAGAGGCCATCGCCCGCGGCGAGCTCGAGAAGGTCGTCCTGGCCCGCTCGCTGCACGTTTCCCACGACGGCGACTTCGATCTGCCCCACTTCCTCGACACCCTGCGCCGAACCTATCCCTCCTGCGCGATCCTGGCGCTGCGCAGGGGCGGTCACTACTTCGTGTCGGCTTCGCCCGAGCGCCTGGTGGAGCTCGCCGGAGACCGCGTCGAGACCGTCGCACTGGCGGGGACGGCGCCCCGGGGCCGCAGCCCCGAGGAGGACGAGCGCATCGGGCGTGAGCTGCGCGAGCGCAAGAAGGACCAGGAGGAGCACGCCATCGTGCGGCGTGCCATCGAGCAGGCGCTGCAGCCCCTGTGCGGCGAGCTCGAGGGGCCGGAGACCCCGGTCCTGCTGCGCCTCGAGGGCATACAGCACCTGGAGACACCCCTGGCCGGGCGTTTGGCCGCCTCCCTCGAAGACCGTCCCGGCGTCCTCGATCTGGTTGCACGCCTGCACCCGACGCCCGCGGTGGGCGGGGCTCCCCGCGCCGCGGGGCAGGCGTGGATCGATCGCTGGGAGGGGCTCGACCGGGGTTGGTATGCGGGCCCGGTCGGCTTCGTCACGGCCCGCGGTGACGGGAGCTTTCGCGTCGCGCTGCGTTCCGCGCACATCCGGGGCGGCGAGGCGCGGCTCTTCGCCGGCGCCGGGATCGTCGAGGCTTCGCAGCCCGAAGACGAGCTGCGCGAGACCCGGCTCAAGCTGCGCGCGCTGCTCGCGCCGCTGACGGAGATCTAGCGGCGTATGTCCGCCAGCGACTCCAAGCCCGGCGCCAGCTACGCACTCGCGGCGCGCTTCTTCGACGAGCTCGCGCGCTCCGGGGTGCGACACGTGTGCGTGTCTCCCGGCTCGCGTTCGGCGCCCCTCGCGGTGTGCGCGGCGCGCTGCGAGGCGCTGCGTACCTGGGTCCACGTCGACGAGCGCTCGGGGGCCTTCTTCGCCCTGGGGCTCGCCAAGGCGAGTCGTGAGCCGGTGGCCCTCGTCTGCACCTCGGGCACCGCGGTCGCGAACTTCCTGCCCGCGGTCGTCGAGGCCCACTACGCCGGCGTGCCGCTCATCGTGCTGAGCGCCGACCGCCCCGCCGAGCTGCGGGAGTGGGGGGCCGGGCAGACCATCGATCAGTCGCGGATCTTCGGCTCCCACCTGCGCTGGTTCGCGGAGCTTCCCACACCCGATGGCAGCGGTGAGGAGCTGCTGCGTCATGGGGGAATGCTCGCCTGTCGTGCGGTCGCCGAGGCGACCGGGTCTCCGCCGGGACCGGTGCATCTCAACTGGCCGCTGCGCGAGCCCCTCGATCCCGCCTGGGAGCTCGCCGGGGAGGCGGCCGAATCCGTGGCTCTCGCGAGCGAGCTGCAGCGCGCGGAGGGTCGCGCCTACACGGAAATCGGTCGATCGCGGGTGCCGCCCCAGGACGCCCAGGTGGCCGAGCTGGTCGAGCTGGCTCGCGGCAGGCCTCGCGGCCTCATCGCCTGCGGTCCCATGGACGCGGACGTCGAGCTGTGCGAATCCGTCGCCGCCCTTGCGCGAGCAGCGGGCTGGCCGGTGCTTGCCGATCCCTGCTCCCAGCTGCGCGCCGGAGCCCACGTGGCCGGCGCGCCCATCCTCGCCACGGGAGACCTGATCCTGCGGGACGCGGCCTTTGCCCGGGCCCACGCGCCTGATGTGGTGCTTCGCATCGGCGGCTCTCCGGTGAGCAAGGCCTTTCGCCTCTGGCTGGAGGCCCGGCCACCGGAGCACCTGCTGCTGGTGGATCCAGCCGGGGCGTGGAACGACCCCAGCCACCTGGCGACCCAGCACTGGTCGGTGGATCCAGCGCTCTTGTGCCGCCGTGCGGCGGAAGGCCTCGGTGGGTCACGGGAGAGCGCCTGGCTCGCGGACTTCGAGGCGGCGGAGGGGGCGGCGGCGCGGGCGGTCGACCGGGGCCTGGGAGATGAGAGCAGGCTCTTCGAGCCGCGCGCTGTCCGTGAGCTCTGCGCACGGCTTCCCGACGACGCGATCCTCTACGTCTCCAACAGCATGCCTGTGCGCGACCTCGACGCCGTCATGCCCCTTGCCGAGCTCGGCCCGCGGGTCCTCTCCAACCGCGGCGCAAACGGAATCGACGGCATGGTGTCGAGCGCATTGGGCGCCGCGGCGGCCGGTGTCGGGCCCGCTGTGCTCCTCACCGGTGACCTCGCCTTGCTGCACGACCTCGGCGGCCTGCTGGCGGCCCGCCGCCACGGGCTGCGCGGGACGATCGTGGTCCTGAACAACGACGGCGGCGGGATCTTCTCCTTCCTCCCCATCGCGCAGCACGGCGAGTCGGTCCACTTCGAGGAGCTCTTTACTACGCCCCACGGCGTCGATCTGCGGCCCGCAGCCGAGCTCGCGGGCGCTGCGTACTGCAGGGTGAGCTCGTGGGAGGACTATGCGAGTGCGCTCGAGAAGTCGGGGCCGGGGTCGGTGTTGCGGGGGGCGAAGGCGCGTGACGGCAGGTGGATTGAGCCGACTCGCGGGCACAGTGGCCGGGGCGGTCGACGGCCGGCTCGCAGTGCAGGGCGTCGAGCTCAACGTGCGCGTCGCGCCGGCGGTCGGAGCGGAGGCCGCACCGGTCCTCGTCCTTCACGGTTTTACGGGCTCGCTGGAGAGCATGGCCGGAGTGGCAGAGCACTTCCGTGGCGAGCGCGGCAGCGTCTGCGTCGACCTCGTCGGCCACGGCGCCAGCGACGTGCCCGAAGACCCTGTGCACTACACCATGGAGCGTTGCGTCGCGCAGCTGCGCGAGCTCGTCGACGCCCTCGGCCTCGAGCGTCCCCATCTGCTCGGCTACTCCATGGGCGGACGGGTTGCCCTCTCGCTCTGCGCCGCCCATCCCGAGGCCTTCCGCTCCGCGCTGGGGGTCGGTGCGACTGCGGGGATCGCCGACCCGCAGGCGCGCGGCGAGCGCAGGCGCAGCGACGAGGCCCTGGCGGCGCGTATCCTCGACCAGGGGCTCGAGGCCTTCGTCGACTATTGGATGGCGCTTCCCCTCTTCGCGAGTCAACGGAGGCTGGGCGAGGCGCAGCTCGCGAAGGCCCGTGCCCAGCGTCTCGAGTGCCGGCCCGAGGGCCTCGCGCTCTCGTTGCGCGGCATGGGGACGGGCGCCATGCCTCCCCTCCACGGCGATTTGCGGCGCATCTCCGCGCCTGTTTGTCTCGTTACAGGGGAAGAGGACGCGAAGTTTCGCGCCCTGGCGGGGGAGCTCGCCGGGGCCCTGCCGCGAGGGCGGGTGGAAGTCATCCCGGCGGCGGGCCACGCCGCCCACCTCGAGAACCCGACGGCCTTCGGGCGCGTGGCTCGCGCTTTCTTCGACGATGTCGATGCCGAGAACGATGTCGATGCAGAGAACGATGTCGATGCAGAGCGCAGGGCTCGGGATGGATCGAGCAAGAGAGACGAGGAAGAGAGCTCATGAGTGCGCCCGATTTCACCAGCCTTTCCAAGCGGCAGATCTGGCTGCTCGCCATCCGCCCGCGCACCCTCCCCGTGGCGGCGGCGCCCGTGGCAGTGGGTACCGCGGTCGCGGCGTCCCAGGGCGGTGCACGGGTGTTGCCCGCCCTCGCAGCCCTTGCGGGGGCACTGCTGCTGCAGATCGGCTCCAACATCGCCAACGACCTCTTCGACCACGAAAAGGGAGCCGACACCGAAGAGCGTATTGGCCCGCCTCGGGCGGCCCAGCTGGGCCTGCTCAGCCCCGGCGAGATGCGCCGCGGCATGCTGGTGGTCTTCGGGGCCGCGGTGGGGGTAGGCCTCTACCTCGCGGCGGTGGGCGGGTGGCCCATCGTCTGCGTGGGTCTCCTCGCCATTGCGGCCGCCATCGCGTACACGGGCGGGCCCTGGCCCTTCGGCTACCGGGGCCTGGGCGACCCCGCGGTCTTCTTCTTCTTCGGTCTCGTGGCGGTGATGGGGACGAGCTACGTGCAGACCCTCGAGCTCAGCGCCGCGGCCTTCGCGGCGTCGCTGCCCGTGGGCGCGCTCGCGACCGCGATCCTGGTGGTGAACAACGTTCGTGACATCGACACGGACCGCAAGGCGGGCAAGCACACCCTGGCGGTGCGGCTGGGACCCCGGGGCGCGCGTTTGGAGTACCTGGCTCTCGTGGCCTTCGCCTATGTCGTGCTGCCGGTATTCTCGCTCTCCTTCGGGCGTTCTCTCTGGGTCATGCTGCCGCTGCTCAGCCTCCCCAAGGCCTGGAAGCTGATCGACACTGTGTTCCGGCACAGTGACGGTCCCACCCTCAACGAGGCGTTGGCGGGGACCGCGCAGCTCTCGCTGCTCTACTCGCTGCTCCTGGCCCTGGGGTGGTGGCTCTGAGTGGGGGCGTGGATGCAAGATCCGCACGGCTTCCGCCTCGGAGTTGCCGGGAGAGGGTGGTGAGGATCCGCGCCGCACGCATCACACCCTTTCGCCTTGCGCTCGTGCGTGCCCTGGCGACTTCCCACGGTGAGGTCGACCTGCGCGAGGGCGCCTTGCTCACCCTGGTCGGCGACTCGGGCATCGAGGGCTACGGCGAGGCGACTCCCATCGCGGGCTTCGGCCTCGAGTCCGCGTCGCGCTGCCGCGAAGCGCTCTCGAGCCTCGCCGCATCTCTCGTCGGAAAGGAGGTCGGAGAGGAGGTCGGGAAGGAGCTCGGAAAGGAGCTCGGTCCTATCGAAGGGCACCTGAGAGACGCGGGGGCATCGGCGCCCGACGCCCCCGTCGCGCGAGCGGCCTTGGACTGTGCCCTCCACGATCTGGTCGCAAAGGCGAGGGGCCTGCCCCTGGCCCGGTTGCTTCGCAAAGGGTCCGGGGGAGCGCTGCCTTCGGTCCTGCCGGTCAATGCCCTGGTGTCGGGCAACACGCCCGGGGAGGTGGCGGCCAGCGGCCGCGCCGCCCTCGCGGAAGGGCACCACACCTTGAAGCTCAAGGTTGGTGCGCGAAGTCTGGCTGACGACGAAGCGCGGGTCGCGGCCCTGCGCCGCGCAATAGGGGCGGAGCCCCGTCTGCGCCTCGACGCCAACGGTGGGTGGGGCGAGACCCTCGCGCGCGAAGCACTCGATCGGCTCTCGTCCTTCGATATCGAGCTGCTGGAGCAGCCCGTTGCGGCCAGCGATCTGGACGCCCTCGCGCGGCTGCGAGCGCAATCGGGTATCGCCCTGGCGGCCGACGAGTCGGCGGTGGTCGAGGCGGCGGCCCTCGAGGTCGTGGCCCGCCGGGCCGCGGATGTCGTGGTCATCAAGCCGAGCGCCGCCGGTGGCCTGGCTCCCGCCGCCCGGGTTGCCGCGGCGGCGCTCGACGCGGGCCTGGGGATCGTGGTGACCTCTCTTCTCGACGGCGCCATCGCGGTCGCGGCCGCGCTGCACTTCGCGGCGTCCATTCGACCCGACGAGGTCGAGCCCCGTGCCAGCGGTCTCGCGACGGGGGGCCTCTTCGAGCAGGACCTCGCCCGGCTTCCCCGCGTGCGCGCGGGCTCGCTCGCGCTGCCGCCCGGGCCGGGGCTCGGCGTCGCGCCCGATCCGCGTGCACTCGCGGCTCTCGCCTGCGGACCCACTCGGGAGATTCGAGGGTGAAGGGCGGGCCTGTTCTTGAGGAAAGAGATGAGGAAGTAGTTGAGGAAAGAGACGAGTCACGCGACGAGTCGAAGGGCGAGTCGAAGGGCGAGGGAAAGGGCGAGGGTCATCGCGTGGGAGATCGCACAATCGATGTCGAAGGCTATGACGAGGCGCAATGGCGGCGGCCCTGGATCGAGGTGCGCGCAGGTCTCTCCCCGGATCGTGTGGCGGCGGAGCTGGGGGACCGGAAGCTGCGTTACGGTGAGCTCGCCCAGGGCGCTCGGGCGGCCGCCGCGCTGCTGAAGGAGCGCGCGCTCGGGCGGCCGCCGCGCTGCTGAAGGAGCGCGGGGTGTCCCGCGGAGACGTGGTCGCGCTTCACCTGGGCAGCGGGCTCGCGCAGCTGGAGCTGCTCCATGCCATGCCCCTGGTCGGCGCCGTGCTGCTGCCCTTGAATCTGCGGCTCACCGCGCCCGAGCTGGTTCATCCGCTGCGGGACAGCGGCGCTCGCCTGCTGATCCACGATGCGTCCGAGGTGGCGCTGCGAAGCTGCGAGGCGCTGCCGCAGTTCGAAGCCCTGGAGCTGCCGGATGGGCGCGCGCCTTCGGAGCTGGCGCGTGAGCTGCCGGCTCTTCCCTTCTCCCCAGACGCCCAGCAAGCGCCCCTCGATCTGACTGCGCCGCTGGCGCTTCTCTACACCTCGGGCACGACGGGTCTTGCGAAAGGGGCGCTGCTCAGCCATCGCAATTTCCTCAGCAGCGCGGCCGCCTCCGCGGCCCTGCTCGGAAACGGTGCCGACGACCGTTGGCTGCTCTGCATGCCCCTCTTCCACGTGGGGGGGCTGTCGATCCTGCTGCGCAGCGTCCTGGCGGGCTCGACCGCGGTCATCCACGAACGCTTCGACGCCGAGGCCGTTGCCCACGCGATCGACGAAGAGCAGATCAGCATCGTCTCTCTGGTGCCCGCGATGCTGGAGCGGCTCCTCGTCGCACGCGGCGAGCGGGCTGCGCCCCCGCAGCTCCGCTGCATTCTGCTCGGTGGCGCGGCCGCGTCGCCGGGGCTCCTCGAGCGCGCTCGAGAGCTCGGCTATCCCGTGGCGCCCACCTATGGCCTCACGGAGGCCTGCTCCCAGGTGGCGACCCGCCCGCCCGGCCGCGCCGCTGCGGATTCGACAGGCCTCCATCCCCTGCCTGGCCTCGGAGTTCGCATCGTCGACGAGAAAGGCGCCGCGCAGCCGCCCGATGCGGTCGGCGAAATCTGCGTGCGCGGCCCCATGGTGATGTCGGGCTATTGGAAACGTCCCGACGCCAGCGCCTCGGCGCTTCGGGAGGGTTGGCTCCACACCGGCGACATGGGCGAGCTGGACGCGGGCGGGCGCCTGCGGGTTCTCGACCGCCGCGACGATCTCATCGTTTCGGGAGGCGAGAACGTCTATCCCGCCGAAGTGGAGGCCGCGCTCCTCGATCACGACGCGATCGTCGAGGCCGCGGTTGCAGGAGTGGCGGATGCGGACTTCGGCGCGCGTCCCGTTGCCTGGCTCGTGTTGCACGAGGGCGCGGAGCTCGACGCGGAGGCGCTGCGCGAGCACTGCCGGGCGCGCCTCGCGGCCTACAAGGTTCCCCTGCGCTTCCATCGAGTGGACTGCCTGCCGCGCAACGCGGCGGGCAAGCTCCTGCGTCGCGAGCTCTGCCGGTCCGATTCGAGGGCTTGAGGGCTTGCGCGGAGCGTGGCGGGACGCCGTCGGGCGGCGTCTCAGGGATTCATCGCATAGGCGCCGTCCAGCGGCTCCACCTGCTCGCGCCACACGCGCTCGTAGCGCTCCGGGTCGTGATGGGGCTTGCGCATCATCTCCCGGCACGCGGCGATCTGCGCGTCGCTGCTGCTCGGCTGGCCCAGCAGCTGGAGGGCGTACTTCGACAGGTCGCGAACCATGAATTCGAAGATCTGGTCGAGGGGGTCGTCGCCGATGTCGTAGAGACGGGCGTTCTCGAGGATGAGCTGGGCGTAGACGACAAGGGCGAAGATCTCGCCCCCGGCCAGGAGGAAGTCGACGTCCTTCATCTGATCGGGACCGGGGGGCGCTTCCGCCAGCATGTCGCGGAATTTCTCGGTCTGCTCGAAGAAGACGCGTACGTTCGGCAGATCGACACCCGCGAATGCGTGCCGGTAATCGTGGAAGCGGATCTGGCCCAGGCCCCGGGCGCTCCCCTGATCGAAGAGGAAGTCGTCTTTGCGCTCGTGATCCTGACGTCCGATCTCCGGGTACTCCGCGGGAGCGAAGAAGAAATTGGGCATGAACTTCGCGATCAGCGCGATGTTGACGTGCACGGTTCCTTCGAGCTTGGGGAGCGCCCGGATGTCGATGGCCGCCTGGCTGAAGTACATGTCCTTCTCGAAGCCCTTTGCCGCGATGGCGTCCCAGAGCAGGTCGATCACGGCTTCTCCCTGGGTGGTGACCTTCATCTTGACCATGGGGTTGTAGAGCAGGTAGCGACGGTCCTCCGGCGAGGCGCTGCGCATGTAGTCGGCCGCGCGCAGGGCGAAGAGCTTCATGGCGACGAGGCGCGCATGGCCCTCGACGAACATGCGGCGCACGTGGGACATGTCGGTCACCCGCATGCCGTAGAGCTTCCGGTTGTGTGCGTGGGAGATCGCCTCGTAGAGGGCGTGGGTGCAGATGCCGATGGATGCCCATCCCAGGTTGTACTTCCCGATGTTCACGGTATTGAGCGCCGCGTCCCAGGCCGCGCGGCCGCGGTGCATGATGTCGGCCTCCGCTACGGGGTAGTCGCGCAGCTCGAACTCGGAGACGTAGTTCTGGCTCGCCACCACGTTCTTGACGAGGTGGTAGCTCGGGTGGCTCGGGTCGGCGGCGAAGAAGACGTAGTCGTCGCTGTCCGCGAAGCGGCCGAAGGTGGATACGATGGCGGCCTCGTTGCCGTTCCCGATGTAGTACTTGCGTCCGTTAGCTCTCCAGCCATCCCCGTCGCGGCTGAGCACCATGTCGGTGGAGTAGATGTCGGCGCCGTGGGTCTGCTCGGAGAGGCCAAAGGCAAAGACGCCGCCGTCCTCGAGCGCCGCGGCGGCGCGTTTTCGCAGCGCTTCGTTGCCGCTCATCCAGATCGGTCCGAGACCGAGAATCGAGACCTGCCAGGTGTACCAGTACTGGAGACCGTAGAAGCCGAGGATCTCGGCGAACTCGCAATTGCGCCAGGTGTCCCAACGCGTATCTGCAGCGCCCTCGCCGGCGGGCGTGCACATGGAGGCGAAGATGCGCTCCCTCTTCACGAACTCGAGGAAGTCCGCGTACCAGGGGCGGGCATAGTAGTCCTCGAGCAGCTTCGCCTTCCCCTTACCCTCGAAGAAGCCGATGGTCTTGCGCATGAGCTCGGAGGAACGCGAGTCGGGATAGGGGCGATCGTGGTTCTTGGGATCGAGCAGGATCATGGCGTCTCCTCGGGCGCGTGACAGGGCTCGTAATTGCGTGGCGCGGCTTCAGAGCGGCGGCGTCGGCACTGTGATGGCGGGGGCCTCGGTGCCGCCATCCACCTGGAGGATCTTGCCGCTTCCCGTCACCAGGGCGACCCGGTCCGTGAGCTTGAAGCGGTCGAGGATCATGCTTCGGCCGCCGCACGCGCCGCTCGTGCGGCCCGCTTGGAGCGGGGCGCCACGGCGTCGCCCCCGTCCGTGACCACGTGCTCGGCGATTACGTTGCGTACGTCCCGGGTGAGCTCCTCGACGCTCTTGTCCGCGAAGCTCTCGTAGGGGATGAGGTCGAGCACCTCGATGCGAATGGGGTGGCGTCCCTGCAGCACGAAGCCGCGCTTGGGGAGCGCGTCCGCGGTGCCGTGGATCACGATGGGCAGGATGGGGGTGCGCGCCTTCAGCGCCATCTCGAAGGCCCCCGTCTTGAAGGAGCGCATGCGGCCGGTCGGGGAGCGGGTCCCTTCCGGGAACATCATGACCGAGCTGCCCGCGGCGAGGGTTTGCTCGCAGTGGCGCATCATCCGGAGAACGCTGGCCTTGTCTCCGCGCTTCAGCTGGATGTAGTCGTTGAGGGACATGTTCCAGCCGATGAAGGGGACTCTGAAGTTCTCCGACTTCGATACCCACTTGAAGTGGGTCTGGAGCCGGAAGAGGATCAGGATGTCGACCAGGGAGAGATGGTTCGCGACCATCACGCAGGCCTGATCGCGGGGGATCTTTTCGCGCCCCGTCACCGTGACGGGCCATGCGGGATTGAACCAGGAGTAGAGCGAGGCCCAGAAGCAGGTGAAGCGGTGCAGCAGCACCTTGCGGCGGTCGAAGGGCC
The DNA here is from genome assembly GCA_019310385.1 of Deltaproteobacteria bacterium. Classification (GTDB taxonomy): domain Bacteria; phylum Myxococcota_A; class UBA9160; order UBA9160; family UBA4427; genus JAFDEK01. The sequence continues at coordinate 6,026 of JAFDEK010000017.1, read as the reverse complement.
CGGTCATCGCCCACAGCAGGACCGCAACCGGGAAGAGCGCAAGTGAGCTCGCCGTGATGAAGGTCCAGAAGAACAGCGAAAAGCCGAAGCGGATCATCGGTCCATGTTATCCCGTAGCCGGGCCTTCGTCCCGGTCCCTGGCACGGCGCCGGGCGGCTTCGACGAAGGCCCGGAAGAGAGTCGCGGCGTGAGGCTCCTCGAGGTCCTCCGGATGCCACTGCACGCCGAGACAGAAGTCCTCCCCCTCGCGCTCGATGCCCTCGATCACCCCGTCGCGGGCGCGGGCGCAGACCCGCATCCCGCGGCCCGGCTCCGCGACGGCCTGGTGGTGGCGGCTGTTCACCGAGATCTCGCGGCCGCCGCCGATGGCCTCGGCGAGTCGGGTGCCGGCCTCGACCACGACCTCGTGGCGGCCGCCGCCGACGCCCAGGTCGTGACGCGAGGCCTCGGGGAGATCCAGGGGCAGGTGGTGGTGGAGTGATCCGCCAAAGTGTATAGCGAGCAGCTGCTCGCCGTAACAGATCCCCAAGACCGGGATCCCCCGCGTCAGGGCCGCGGCGAGCAGGGCGCGGTCGAAGGCGATCTGCTCGGGTGGCGCGGGGTCGAAGGAGATCTCCGGCGGCGGACTCTCGGGAAGCAAGTCGTCGCCCCCCGGCAGGAGCAGGCCGTCCAGTCCGGACACGAGCCGCCGGACCACCTCGTCGTCGCCGGAGCTCGTGCTGTCCTGCAGGGGAACGCCCTGCAGAGGAAGATGCAAGGCGATGCCGCCAGCCGCCGCGACGGCGCGCGCATAGGCGTGGTCGAGATAGAGGTAGCGGCGACCCGGACGCCAGCGGCCACGATCGTCCAGGCACTGGGGAATGCCGATGAGGGGCCGCATGGCGCGCAGTATAGGGTCCCTGTGCCCGCGGCGGGTGTGTCGGGAGGCGCTCTGCGGCATCCTACGCCCATGGCGCGGGTACTCATCGCAGGCTGTGGCTACGTGGGCGGCATTCTCGGCCAGATGCTGGTCGCAGACGGCCATCAGGTCTGGGGGTTGAGGCGCGGCGCCGCGGGGCTGCCCGAAGGCATTCGTCCGGTGCGCGGCGATCTGACCCGCGCCGAGACCCTGGGCGGCCTGCCCGAAGGCATCGACTTCGCCTTCTTCACCGCGGGCGCGAAGTCCCGGGACGAGATGGCCTACCGCTCCACCTACCTCGACGGTATCGGAAACCTGCTGCGCGCCCTCGGCGAGCAGGGCGAGCGTCCTCGCAGGGTCTTCTTCACCTCCAGCACCTCGGTGTACGCGCAGAAGCGCGGCGAATGGGTCGACGAAGAGTCCGTCACGGCGCCCACGCGCTTCAGCGGCGACATCCTGCTCCTGAGCGAGCGTCTCCTGCTGGCAAGCTCCTTTCCCGCAACGGTGCTGCGCCTGGGTGGAATCTACGGGCCGGGCCGCACCAGCCTGATCGAGCGCGTGCGGGGCGGAACGGCGCTGCGCCGTCCCGGACCCCCGCACTACACGAACCGCATCCACCGATACGACGCCGCCGGTGCGCTGCGTCATCTCATGACCCGGGCGTCAGAGCCCGAGAACCTCTACCTGGGCGTCGACGGCGAGCCCGCCGACGAGTCCGAGGTCTTGTGCTGGTTGGCCGATCGCCTGGGCCGGCCCTATCCCCCGGAAGGGGAGACGAGCAGCGCCGCGCGCCGCGGCACCGGCAGCAAGCGCTGCCGCAACGCGCGCCTGCTCGCCACCGGCTACCGCTTTCGCTACCCGAGCTATCGCGAGGGCTATGAGGCGCTGCTACGGGAAGGGGACTGAAGCCCCGACCGTCTGGGCGCCGCGCTCGCGGTGGCTCCCCTTCCATTCATCCCCCAGCTGCGGAGACCCACGATGCCTCGACGGCCGCGCTTCTCAGCCAACGTCAACGCCATGCCCGGAGCCGTCTATTCGCCCTTTGCGGACCAGGCGGCCGCGGCGGGGCGCCGCGTCCATCCCCTTCACGTGGGTGACACCTGGATGGAGCCCTTCGAGGGCGGGCGCATGGAGGATCTTCGGGTCGAGGAGCACCCGGGGATGCACCGCTACTGCAACACCCAGGGAATCGCCCCGCTCGTGGATGCCCTGGTGGAGAAGGTGCGCGCCCGTAATGGCTTCGCCTGCGAGCGCGAGTCCCTGCTGGTCAGCGCGGGTGCAACCGGGGGCCTGGCCTGCGCGCTCGGCGCCATCCTCGAGCCGGGCGACGAGGTGCTGATCCTCGCTCCCTTCTGGCCCTTGATCCGCGGCATCGTGCAGCTCTTTGGCGGAGTGCCCGTCGAGGTGCCCTTCTACGATCGCGTGAGCGACGTCGAAGGCGCCCTCGAGGCCGTGGCGGAGCGGATGAGCCCCCGCAGCGTGGCGCTCTACGTCTCCACGCCCTCGAATCCCACCGGCCGGGTGCTGCCCGAGAGCTGGCTGGCTGCCCTCGCAGAGCTGGCCCGCCGTGAGGACCTGTGGCTGCTCTCCGACGAGGTGTACGAAGAGCTCGTCTATCGCGGCGAGCATTGCTCCATGGCGCGCTTCGCTCCCGAGCGGACCCTCTCGGCCTTCTCCTTCTCGAAGGCCTACGGGATGGCGGGCAACCGGGTGGGCTACGTCGTAGGACCGGAGGCGCTGCTCGAGCAGGCGCGCAAGGTCGCGACCCATACCTTCTACGCAGCGCCGACAGCCGGGCAGCTCGCGGCCCTTGCGGCCCTGAGCGGCGGCGCTTCCTGGATCGAGCGGGCCCGTGCGCTCTACCGCGAGGCCGGCGACGCTTCGGCGAAGCTTCTGGGCATCGATCCGCCCGAGGGATCGACCTTCTTCTTCCTCGATGCATCGCGCAAGCTCGACGAACGCGGCATGGCGGGCTTTCTCGCCGACTGCTTCGAGGACGGGGTGCTCGTTGCGCCCGGAGCCTCGTGCGGCGAGGCCTACGCGGACTGGGTGCGGGTCTGTTACACGGCGGCGCCGCCGGAGCAGATCAGCGATGCCATGTCGCTCCTGGCCCGGCGCCTCGGCTGAGCTGTCGGGCGCGGCGCGGATCCACGCCGTCGTCCGGTGCTGGAGCTCGTCAGCGACTGCGTTTGGGATCGCGGCGGGTCGCCCAGGAGCGGATCTGCTCGATCGCGCCGTGGGGAAGGCCGTGCTCGCGGGCGCCGTGGAGTAGGTGGTCCCGGTACCAGTCCCAGGCGGCCTCGACGGTCGGCTCACCCAGCCACAGGTAGACGCCCGCCCTCACGATCGAGCCGTCGTCGAGCCCTACGCGGCAGAGATGTCGCGTATAGCCGGGCTCGTAGCGGTCGAGCTCCAGCCAATCTTCGCGGGCGACCCGATACACCACGCCCCACACTGCGGCTGCGGGGGATTCGACGAGGTTCGCCTTGCCGGAGCCGTCCAATGAGGGCTTGTTGCAGACGACGCGATAGCCCGAGCAGCGGGCTCGCCCGAGCGCCGACGCCGCAGGGATGCGCGCCAGCAGGCGCCGCGAGCTCATGTTCGACCCGTAGGCGAAGTAGCACCTCGGGTCATCGCTATCGTCCAGCCAGGGCTTCACGGCCCGCATCCTCCACCCCGCGGCAGGTCCTCCGAGGAACCGGCTGCGCCGTACTGCGACTGCTGCCGCGTCGGTCCGGTCCGCGGGCCGGTCGCCGCGGGATCTCCTACGCTCGCTGCCCGCACGAAGTGTCGTGCGCTGGTGCTCCTCACACCAGGGGTGTGCCAGCGCGACGCAGACCCGACGGGTCGCAGGGGGAGTCGAAATGCGCACGACTGTCTGCATCGCCTTGCTCTGCTGGCTGGCCCTTGCCTGCGGCGGGGCCCCGGACAAGCTGTCGGACTGCATTCCGGCCGATGGTGTCACCCCCATCTGCGGCCTCCAGAACCCCGAGGATCTTGCCGTGCTGCCGGGTGGCGAATGGCTGATCGTGAGCCAGATGGCGGAGCCGGGCGGGTCTTCGGGCAGCCTCGTGGGGCTTCGCATCGTAGACGGCGAGGTGATCGAGCTCTTCCCGGCTGCCGGGAGTGCAGCGGCCGCGGCGGCTGCGCGGCACCCGACATGGGGGGCGGCTGACTGCCCCGGCCCGCCCGATGCGGCGGCCTTCGCTCCCCATGGCATCGATCTGCACAGCGACGCGAACGGGGATTTGCGGCTCGCGGTGGTACGCCACGGCGGGCGCGAAGCCATCGAGCTCTTCGAAATCACCACACCGGGGGGCCGCCCGTCCCTCACCTGGCGCGGCTGCGTGGAGACGCCGCCGAAGGTCTGGGCCAACGACGTCGTCGCCCTGGCGAACGGCGGGCTGATGGTGACGAAGATGATGTCGTCCAGTGAATTCCCAGCGGCCCTGCCCGGCCTGGTCCGCATCCTGCTCGGCCGCGAGACGGGCGGGGTCTACGAGTGGCGGCGAGAAGCGGGCTGGCGGGAGCTCGAGGGCGGGCGCGGCAGCGGGCCCAATGGGATCGCGGTCGACTCCGCGGCAGGTGAGGTCTACTTCAGCGAATGGGGCTCGCGCCGCCTGACGCGCTTGCGGCCGGACGGCGCCGGCGGCTGGCAACGTGATTCCGTTGCGCTGCCCCACAACCCCGACAATCTCAGCTGGAGTGAATCGGGAGCCCTGCTCGTCGCAGGGCAGTCCGGCGGCGTCGGAGACGCGATCGGCTGCGGGAGCGTCGAGGGCGGGACCTGCGCGCTGCCCTTCTCCATCGTCGAGGTGGACCCGCGCAGCCTGGAGACGCGGGTGCTGCTCGATCACCCCGCGACGGCCACTGGTGCAGCCTCCTCGGTCGTCGAGGTCGACGGTGAGTTCTTCATCGGCACCTTCGCGGGCGATCGCATTGGACGCTTCAGCCGGGTTGGCTCACCGATGCCCGGGAAGTGACGCCCGAGAAGTGACCCCAGCGACGCACGGCCCGCTTCCCGGGTGTCAGTCGTGGATCTGCTCGGCGAGGTAGGGCTCCTTGCCGATCTCTTCCACGATGTGGAGCTGGGCCTCGTGCCAGTCGACGGACTCCTCTTCTTCCTTGAGGATGTCTTCGAAGAGGTCGCGGGATCCGCTGTCGCCCTTCTCGCGCGCGAGGGAGACGGCCTCGTTGAGACGACTCACCGCGTCGAGCTCGAGGGCGAGGTCGAGCTTGTGCTGCTCGATGGGGTCCTCGCCGACCCGGACGGGCGAGAGCCGCTGCATGTTGGGGACGCCGTCGAGGAAGAGGATGCGCTCGATTACGCGATCCGCGTGGTTCATCTCTTCGATGGACTCCTCGCGCTTCTTGGCCGAGAGCTTCTTGTAGCCCCAGTTCTCGCACATCTTGTGGTGGATGAAGTACTGGTTGATGGCGGTGAGCTCCGCGGTCAATACGTCGTTGAGCGCCTCGATGATGTCGCTGTTGCCCTTCACTGGGGGTTCCCTCCGCTCTTCGTTTCGTTTCTGTGTCGGTGAGGGATACAGGCTACCCGGAGCCGGGTCGCTGTCGACTCAACTGAAAATGACTGGCAATTTCGATGGTTCTCGCTTGCGAAAGCGATCTGGCGCGGCGCGCCGCGATGGGGTGGGGCGGGGAGGATTGGCTCAGAGGCGAGGACGGTCGACGGAGGGGGTGGTGGGCGCGCTGACGGCTTCATGTGCGGCCCGCTCGTTGTTGATGAGCTCGTCGATCCTCTCGACGCAGCCGCCGCAGCAGTTCCCGGCGCCGCAGGCCCGGCCGACCTCGGAGGTCGTGGCGGCGCCCGAGCGGATCACCTTGCGGATCTTGCGGTCCGAAACCCCGGTGCAATGACAGACCAACATCTTCGCCCCTCGTTTCATTTCATTGCCGGTAATTACCGGCTGTCTTTCTTCCGGCCTTCCAGCTCTCTTCCAGCCTCGGCGCCAGCTGCCTGGCTACCGGCCCAACCCTCACCTGAATCGGGGTCCAGTATAAAAGTCTGAAATTGAAAATCAATGTCGATTTCAGAAAGCGACTTCGAGAGGAACGCTCGACAGATGACTCCATCTGCGAGAAAATGCTTTGATTGCAGCGGTTTAGG
>JAFDEK010000175.1 GCA_019310385.1 Deltaproteobacteria bacterium | reverse complement strand
ACCGACCCGCTCGCTGCCCGGCCCTTCGTCCCTGCAGGCCTCGAGGCCCGTATCACTGTGCTCGAGCGACTCGCGCAGATTCCCCGCCATCATGTGGGTCCAGCCCAGGCGCTGGTGGATGGAGGCCACGAGTGGAGGGTCCGAATCGGGAGTGAGCAGACCCTCGGCCTCGTTCAGCGTCACGAACTGACCCGCGAAGTCGTGGCGCCGCGCGATCGCCCTTCCCTCTTCGTAAATGGAGACGGCCTCCTCGTCATCGAGCCCCACCCGCCAGCCCGCGAAGAGCACCCGCGCGCAGGCCTGAGCGTGCAGGGCATCGACCTCGCTAGAAGGGGGAAGCCCACGAAGGAGCTCCAGGGCCCGGCGCCAGTGGCGCAGCCCGGCCGTGACCTCACGGTTGAGCTCGCCTGCGCGCAAGAACCAGCGCGCCGCCTCGAGCGCCTCCTCAGCTTGCTCGAAGTGCTGAGCGATGAGCGCAGCACGCTCGTTCACGCGATCCCCCCCGAGCGCCTCCATCGCCCGGGCCACCGCGCCGTGGATCCGGGCGCGGGCCTCGCCGAGCTGGGTGCGATAGGCGACTTCGTTGGTGAGGGGATGATGAAAGCGGTACTCGGCGTCGGGGTAGAAGGCCATCTGCTGAACCAGCTCGAGGCTGCACAGCTGTGCCAGGGCTTCCGACAGGGAGTCAGCCGGCAACCCGGAGACTCGCGCCAGCAGCGCCTCGGAGAACTCCCGGCCGATGACCGCCGCCTGCTGGAGCAGCCGCTTCTCCCGCTCGGGCAGGCGATCGATGCGAGCGGCCAGCACGGCCTGCACCGTCGCCGGCACCTCGATCTCACGAGCCGCACCCACCAGCCGGCGCGCCCCGCGCTCTCCGGCGAGCTCACCCCGCTCGACCAGCTCGCGCACGATCTCCTCGGTGAAGAAGGGATTGCCGGCGGCACGCGCGGTGATCTGGGCCTTGAGCCCGGCGAGCTCGGCAGCACCGCCGAGCAGCTCGTCGAGCATCCGTGCCGCGTCCGCTTCGCTGAGGGGAGCCAGCGGCAGCCCGCGATAGCCCGCGCCCTCCATCCAGGGGGCGCGGTACTCGGGCCGGAAGTTGAAGAGGAGCAGGGTCCGGGTGCCGCGTGCGGCAAGCACGAGCTCGGCCAGCAGGGTGTCGCTCTCGGGGTCGACCCAGTGCAGGTCGTCCACGAAGATCAGGGCCGACTCGCGTTGGCTGCGCTCGCTCACGAGCTCGCGAATGAACTCGACGATTGCGCGCTCGCGCTGCTCGGGACGCAGATCGGGCGCCGGCCGCTCCGGATCCGGCACCCCCATGAAGTCGAAGAGGAGGGGCAGGCTCTCCTGGAAGCGGGACTGCAGCAGAACCAGGGTGCCGGCGATCTTCCGGCGCGCTTCGGCCGGCCCATCCTGCTCGACGATCCCGAAGTAGCTGCGCGTCAGCTCGAGGAAGGCGCGCAGGGGCAAGGCGGTTGCGTGGGCGAGACACTGGGCCTCGTAGATGGGAAGACCCCGGCGCCGGCAGCGCCGGACGAACTCGTCGCAGAGCCGGCTCTTCCCCACTCCGGCCTCCCCCACGACGCCCACGGCGAGCCCCTCGCCCCGGCCGGCAGCCTCGAGGGTGGACTCCAGGGAGTCCATCTCCGCCCTTCTCCCCACGAAGCGGCTGAAGCCGCTGCCACGCGAGGCATCGAGGCGGGTGCGCGCAGCGCCCGGCGCCTCGAGCTCGAAGATCTCCACGGGCTCGCCCACACCCTTTACGCTCAGCGGCCCGAGGCGCTGGAGCCGGAAATAGGCTTCCACCAGGCGGGCGGTGGGAGCGGCGAGCACGATGTGACCGGGCGCCGCAATCTGCTCCATGCGCTTCGCAAGACCCACCGAGTGACCCTGTGCAGTGTAATCCATGCGAAGATCGTCGCCGATGCGGCCCACCACCACTTCACCGGAGTTGAGGCCGGTGCGCACCGAAAAGTTGAGGCCCCGCAGCCGCAGCTCGTCCGAGTAGTCCCCCAGCCGATCGCGCAGCCAGAGGGCGGCGTAGCAGGCGCGCTGGGCGTGGTCCTCGCACGCGATGGGTGCGCCGAAGAGGGCCATGATGCCGTCGCCGGTGTACTGGTTCACGCTGCCTTCGAAGCGGTGGATCCCCTCGTTCAGGATCTCGAAGAAGCGGTCGAGGATGCGATGCCACTCCTCGGGATCGAGCTGCTCCGAGAGCTCCATGGAGCCCTTCACGTCGGCGAAGAGGATGGTGACCTGCTTGCGCTCCCCTTCGAGGGCCGAGCGCTGGCCGAGGATCTTGTCGGCCAGGTGCTTGGGGGTGTAGCGTTTGGGAGTCTTGGGGGTATAGCTCTCGGCCGCGCCGTCGACGGGCGCGCCGCACTGCTCGCAAAAGCGAGCCTGGGCGCGGTTCTCGTGGGCGCAAGCGCTGCAGATCACAGGCACATCCTACCCGCCTTCGGGCATCCAGCTCAAGCGGTAGCGGACCAGCAGGCCGATGTGATCCGAGGGCATCTTCCCGCGAGCAGCTTCGGCACGGGGAGCCCACCGAGTTCCACTCGCTCCGGTCAACGCTACAGCAGCTTGGCCCCGCGCTTCCACCAGGGCTCGCTCACGCTTCCCACCTCAGCTCCGCGGTCGCTCGATTTCTCCGCTCTCGAAGCAGGCATTTGAGAAGTGTGAGGAGATCAGCGAGGATACGAAGCGTACCAGCCCGAGGCGAGCGCGCTGCGCTGAGAAGCAGAAGACTCGATGAGCGGAAGATCCCAAGCTCGAAATCGGCTGGCAGGAGGATTCGCAGTGCAATCCGGAATTCGACGGCTGGGAGCTGCGGTCCTTACGCTGCTCTCGTCGACCGCGCTGGCGGGTTGCGGCGGCGAAGCGCCGCCGCCCGAGCCCATCCGCCCCGTGCGCTCGCTGGTGGTGGCCGACGTCGCGGGGATCGAGGGCCGGCGCTTCGCGGGCCAGGCCCGCGCGATCCAGGAAGCGAACCTCGCCTTCGAGGTATCGGGGCAGCTCATCGAGTTTCCCGTGCAGGTGGGCGACGCGGTCGAGCCGGGCCAGGTGCTGGCGCGCCTCGATCCGCGGGACTTCAGCGCCGAGCTCAAGTCCGCCCGGGCGGAATTCAAGCGCGACCAGACCAACCTCGAGCGGGGCAAGGAGATGCTCGCCGAGGACGTGATCTCCCGGGTCAACTACGACCGCCTGGAGGCGCGCCGCGACATCGCAGAGGCCAAGGTCGAGCTCGCCGCCAAGGCCCTGGAGGACTCGCTGATCCGCGCGCCCTTCGCGGGAACCGTCGCGGCCACCTACGCCGAGAACCACGAGAACGTGCGCCAGAAACAGAAGATCCTGCGCCTGCTCGACGCCTCGCGCATCGAGATGGTGATCCAGATTCCGGAGAGCCTGATCTCGATCACCCCCTTCGTCAAAGAGATCGAGGTTCGCTTCGATCCCTTTCCGGAGACGGCGATCTCCGCCTCGATCAGCGAGATCGGCAACGAGGCCTCGGCGACCACCCGCACCTACCCCGTCACCCTGGTGATGGACCCGCCGGCGGGCGTCACGATCCTGCCCGGCATGGCGGGCCAGGCGAAGGGGCGCGCTCGGCTCTCCCAGGAATCCGGCGAATCGTCCATCGAGGTTCCGGTCTCGGCGGTCTTCGCCGACGACGCCTCCCAGTCGGAGCAGAGCTACGTCTGGATCGTCGACGAGCAGGCCCTCAGCGTGACCCGGCGCCCGATCGAGAGCGTCGGTATCAACGCCCGGGGCGTGCTCGTGCGCGGTCTCCAACCGGGCGAGCGCATCGTCACCGCTGGCGTGAACACCCTGCGCGAAGGCCAAAGCGTGCGGATCCAGGACTGAGGCGCGAGGCTCCAGCATGCTGACTGAAACCGCCATCGAGAAGCGCACCGTCACCTACTTCGCAGTCCTCCTGCTCGTCGTCGGGGGCATCTGGAGCTTCTTCGCCCTGGGGCAGCTGGAGGATCCGGAGTTCACGGTCAAGACGGCCCTGGTCGCGACCGCCTACCCCGGCGCCAGCCCGCGCGAGGTCGAGCTCGAGGTCACCGACCGCATCGAGAAGGCGATCCAGGAGCTTCCCCAGCTCAAGCACACCTACTCCACCACCACGGCGGGTCTCTCGGTGGTCAAGGTCGACATCCAGGACCAGTACTGGGCCGACGAGCTGCCCCAGGTGTGGGACGAGCTGCGCAGCAAGATCCGGGACATCGAGGCCGAGCTTCCCCCCGGCGCGGAGACACCCGTCGTCACCGACGACTTCAATTTCGTCTATGGCTTCGTGCTCGCGGTGACGGGCGACGGATTCACGCCCGAGGAGCTGGACGACCACGTGGATCACCTGCGCAAGGAGCTTGCGCTGGTGCCCGGCGTGTCGCGGGCCGACCAGTGGGGCGAGCCGGACCGGGTCGTCTACGTCGACGTCTCGGAGTCACAGCTCGCCGAGCTGGGCCTGAGCGCCGAGACCGTGGCCTCGGCCCTGCGCGCCCAGAACATGGTGGTCGACGCAGGCCGCATCGACCTGCAAGACCGACGCTTCCGCATCGCTCCCACCGGCGCCTTCGAATCGCCGGAAGACATCGCAAACCTCGTCATTCGTCCCAGCGCCATGGACTACCTGCATACCGCCGACGGATTCCCCAACGCGGGAGACGAGCTGCTGCGGCTCCGCGACATCGGGACCGTTCGCACGGGCCTGCTCGAGCCCCCTCTCTGGGAGATGCGCTACGACGGCACGCCGGCCCAGGGCATCGCCCTCGCCAACGTGGCGGGCGGCAACGTGGTCGACACGGGGCGCGCCATCGATGCGAGGCTCCGCGAGCTCGTCGCCGACCTCCCCATCGGAATCGAGGTCCACAAGGTCTCCTGGCAGTCCGACGAGGTCAGCGCGGCCATCGGCGGCTTCCTCGTGAGTCTCGCCCAGGCGGTCGCCATCGTGCTCCTGGTCATCACCATTCCCATGGGCTGGCGCATGGGGGTGATCATCGGAAGCGGCCTGCTGCTCACGATCCTCGGCACCTTCATGGTGATGTCCATCGTCGGCATCGACCTGCAGCGCATGTCCCTGGGCGCCCTGGTGATCGCCCTCGGAATGATGGTCGACAACTCGATCGTGATCGCCGACGGCATTGCGGTGCGAATCCAACGCGGCATCGATCGCAAGCGGGCCGCCATCGAGAGCGCTTCTTCGACGGCCTGGCCGCTTCTCGGCGCGACCGTGGTGGCCGTCATGGCCTTCTATCCCGTCTACGCGTCACCCGCCAACGCGGGCGAGTACTGCCGCACCCTCTTCTCGGTCGTCGCCATCGCGCTCCTGCTCTCGTGGCTCATCGCGATGACGATTACGCCCCTGCAGTGCATCGACATGCTGCCCGAGCCCAAGGACGGAGCCGAAGGAGAGGATCCCTTCGGCTCCGCCTTCTATCAGCGATTCCGCGGCGCCCTGACCGGCGCCATCCGCTTCCGCTGGCTCTTCATCGGCTCCGCGGTCGCGCTGCTCGCCGCCTCGGTGGTGGCTTTTGGCGGCGTGCGCCAGATGTTCTTCCCCGATTCGAGCCGAGCGCAGATCATGCTCGACTACTGGGCGCCGGAGGGGACCCGCATCCAGACCGTCTCCCAGGAGATGCAGTCCATCGAGGCCCGCCTCCTCGAGAGCCCCTACGTAAAATCCGTCACCACCTTCGTCGGCGAGGGCCCGCCGCGCTTCTACCTGCCCGTGGATCCCCAGGGCGCGAACCCCACCTATGGGCAGTTCATCGTCAACACACCCTCCTATCAGGAGATCGCCCCACTCATCGCGGAGCTCGAGCCCTGGCTGCGCGACAACGTGCAGGGCGCCATGGTGCGCGTGCGCAAGTACGGTGTGGGCCCCGCCGAGACCTGGCCCTTCGAGGCGCGCTTCAGCGGCCCCGCCGAGGCGGATATCGGCACCCTGCGCAGCCTGGCGGCCCAGGGCGTCGCGATCCTGGCGGACGACTCCATGGCGACCGACGTGCGCACCGACACGCGCGAGCGCGTGCGCAGGCTGGTGCCCGAATACCACGACGAGAACGCCCAACGGGCGGGGGTCTCGCGCGAGGACATCGCGCGCTCTACGAAGCGCGCCTTCGACGGCGCCCTCGTTGGACTCTACCGGGAGCGGGACGACCTCTATCCGATTCTCGTGCGACAGACCTCCGAGGAGCGCCGTCGCGCCGCGGCGGACCTCGAACAGCTCCAGGTCCAGCCCGCCGGCTCTACGGAGACCCTGCCCCTCGCAGCCGTCACGCGCGCCGTCGAGCTCGAGTGGGAAGATCCCATCATCGTGCGCTGGGACCGGCGCCGCGCCGCCACTGTCCAGGGCGCCGCCTACGGGACGACCTTCCCCGCCCTGCGCGCGAAGGTGCTCGCGCAGTTCGACGCCATCCCCCTCCCGCCGGGCTACCAGCTCTTCTGGGACGGCGAGTACTACAGCACCGTCCAGGCCCAGGCCGGGTTGATTCGCGGAATCGTTCCGGCCGTCGTCATCATCCTCTTCATCATCGTGGCGCTCTTCAACGCCTATCGGCCACTCTTCATCATCCTCCTCACCATCCCCTTCGTGATGATCGGCGTCAG
>JAFDEK010000081.1 GCA_019310385.1 Deltaproteobacteria bacterium | reverse complement strand
ACGCAAAGAAGTAGCTCGCTTCGCTGCGCCGCACTCGGTTGGGGATTGGGCTCGATCGGGGGAGCGTGGCTATTGCGTCTCCTGTGTCTCAGCGCAGGCTCGCGGAGTCGATTCAGGACCAATTCTCACCGGGCGGCCATTCCTCGAACTGGGGAAGATCGTCGGTGATCTCGTGCCAGCTGGCCTTCGAGCCGACGAAGATGTGCGAGAGCGGCCGGACCCCGGGGTCGTCGTCGACGCTTCCGAGGGTGATCGAGGTGACTCGACCTCGCGACATGCCGCCCAGTGTGGAGCCGCATATCCGACAGAAGAGACGATCTTCGCCCGCCGAGGATTCGAAGCGCGCGACCGCATCGCTGCCGGACACCCAGCGAAATCGATCCGGGTCCACGCTGGCATAGGAAGCAAAGGCCGCCCCGTGCCCTTTGCGGCACATCGTGCAATGGCAGTGGCCTGCGTCGCTCAGCGTGCCCTCGATCTCGTAGGACACCGCAGCGCAGAGGCAGCTACCCGATATGGCCATTTGCGGCCTCCCCCAAGTTTCGGCCGTGGCACCTGGAGTCTAGGGGAGTGGGAGTCAGGGCCGAAGCGCGGCGACAAATCGAACTGTCCGAGATCGCAGGAGATTTGTTCCGATTCCGCAGAGGTAGGGGGGAAAGGACTTGCTGACCCCGCGACCCGATCGCCTCATGTCCGGCAGATCGCCAAATAGCCGAAATGTAATAGAATTAGGGCCCCACCGGAGGTGACTGCCAATGAGCAACCTGCTCGCCGACCTGCTCGCTGAACGCGACTACCTCCTGGCGGACGGTGCCACGGGGACGAACATGATGGCCATGGGTCTGCCGCCCGGGCAGGCGCCGGACCTGTGGAACGTCGATGCACCCGAGAAGGTCACCCGCCTTCACGAGAGCTTCATCGAGGTGGGCTCGGACATCATCTTGACGAACACCTTCGGCTCCAATCGCCATCGACTCAAGCTCGACAAGGCCGAAGGGAGGGCCAGCGAGATCAACGAGGCCGGCGCCCGGATCGCCTGCCGGGCAAGGGAGGCCGCCGGACGCCCCGTCGTGGTCGCGGGATCGATGGGACCGACGGGCGAGCTGATCGAGCCCCACGGCACGATGACGCGAGAGGCCGCGGAGGACGCGTTCTCCGAGCAGGCCGAGGCCCTGGCGCGCGGCGGCGTCGACGTGCTCTGGATCGAGACGATCTTCGCCTTCGCCGAGCTCGAGGCCGCGACGACGGCGGCGGCGCGAACCGGCCTGCCGGTCGTATCGACCATGACCTTCGACACCGCGGGCAAGACCATGATGGGCGACTCGCCGGAGAAGGCGTGTGAGTTCATCCACGGGATCTCCCCCCGGCTGATCGCCCACGGAGCGAACTGCGGCGCGGGCCCCGCCATGTTGGTCGATACCCTCTGCGCCTTCCGTCGATCCGCGCTGGAGGACGACGTGATCGTCGCCAAGGGCAACTGCGGGGTTCCGAAGACGGTGGACGGCGCGGTGGTCTACAGCGGAGACAACGCCACCATGGCGCGCTACGCGCGCCTGGCTCGAGACGCCGGGGCCCGGATCATCGGAGGCTGCTGCGGTACGACGCCGGAGCGCCTCAAGGCGATCGCAGATTCGCTGGAAGGCTATGTGCCCGGAGAGATTCCAGACACGGCCGCCATCGAAGCGGCGCTCGGTCCGATCCCGCGGCGCGCTGCCAAGAAGGGACGACAGCGCCGTTCACGCAGAGCGGGTCCGGCCGCTCCGGACGCGAGTCAGGGTTAGCAGGAGGCATCGAGGCATGACATCCGAAGCGACGACGTCGGGCGGCTCGAAGCGCCGCACCGGGCGCCGAGGGGGCGGACGGGAGGCCCGGCGGGCGAGTCGCCGGGCGGGCGCGGCCGGTCTGGCGGTGCGGCCCGGCATGACGGGCGGGCTGTACAAACCTCTGAGCGATCGCGACATCGAGCGGATCCATTCCGCCGCCCTCGATGTACTCGAGCGAATCGGTATCGGCGATCCGATCCCCGAGATTCTCGCTGCCGTGGTGCCGAAGGGTTGTATCCTGGGAGACGACGGCAGGCTGCGTTTCCCTCGTGCACTGGTCGAAGACGCCATCGCGATGGCCACCAGGAGCTACGTGCTCCACGCACCCGATCCGAGCTTCGACCTCGAAGTCAAGGACGAGGAAGTCCTGCTTACCTCTTCCGGTGAGGCGGTCAATATCCTCGACTACGAGACCCAGCGCTATCGCCCGTCGCAGCTCGCCGACCTCTACGATGCGGCTCGCCTCGCCGACCGCATGGAGCACATCCACTCTTACGGACAGCCCTTCATCGCAACGGAGTGGAGCCACGACCTCTACGTCCACGACATGAACGCCGCATACGCGGCGTTGTCCGGCACGCACAAGTCCTTCGCCCTGGGCATCGCGACCGCGGGACACATCGATCCCCTGATCGAGATGTTCGATCTCTTCCTGGGGCGAGAGGGAGCGTTCCGGGAGCGACCCTTCTGTACCTTCGGAGGCTGCCCCATCGTCTCTCCCCTTCGCTTCGCGAAGGAGAACGCCGAGGTGCTCGTAAAGGTCGCACGCGAAGGCTTCGTGGCAGACGTCGCGATCGCCGCCCAGGCGGGCGCCACCGCACCGGCGCCCCTGGCGGGGGCGATGGTCCAGACCTTTGCCGAGACCCTCGCATGTCTGACGGTGGTGAATCTGATCCGCCCGGGCAATCCCATGAACTTCGGCATGTGGCCCTTCATCTCCGATCTGCGTACGGGTGCCTTCAGCGGCGGCAGTGGAGAGGAGGCGCTCGCCATCGCGGCGACTACACAGCTCATCAACCACTACGGACTGATTTCCTGCGTGCCGACCGGAATGACCGACTCCAAGTGCATGGACGCCCAGGCGGGCTACGAGAAGGCCATTACCACGCTGGCCTCCGTTCTTGCCGGCGGAAACATGGTCTGCACCTACCCCGGGATCGTTGGGAGCCTGCTCGCCCAGTCCTTCGAGGGCATGGTGATCGACAACGACATGATGGGCATGGCACTGCGCGTCCTGCGCGGAATCGAGGTCACCGACGAAACCCTCGCCGTAGAGGGCATCGAGCAGGCGGTCTTCGGCGAAGGTCACTTTCTCGATCAGCAGCAGACTCTCGACCTGATGCAGACCGAGTATCTCTACCCAGAGGTCGGAGACCGACGAACGGCGGGCGAGTGGGAGGCCGGCGGTGGGGAAAGCATCCTCGAGCTCGCGCACGAGAAGGTCAAGACGATCCTCGGGAGCCACTATCCCGAGTACATCGAGCCGGGGGTGGATCAGGCGATTCGCGATCGCTTCCCGATCAAGCTCGCGCGCGAAGACATGAAGTCGGGAAACGGCCGCTGGGACGGATGATGCTCGCCGGCAGCGTCTTGCTGCCGCCGAGCCGGGTTTGCCACTACGACGCGGAGGATATCGATGTCGGACACTGTAGACGACGTAGGCGAAGAAGAAGCGGAGGTCGTCCTCGCGGATCTATCGGACGATGAGCTCATCGTGCAGATGCACGAAGACATGTACGACGGTCTGGCCGAGGAGATCGCTGAAGCCACGCGTCTCCTCCTCGATCGTGGCTGGCCGGCTGGCCGGGTCCTCGAAGAGGCCCTGGTCGCGGGCATGACGACCGTCGGGATCGACTTCCGCGACGGGATCCTCTTCGTCCCGGAGGTCTTGCTTGCCGCCAACTCCATGAAGGCGGGAATGACCATCTTGAGACCGATCCTGATCGAGACGGGCACGCAGCCCACCGGCAAGATGGTGATCGGTACGGTCAAGGGCGACATCCACGACATCGGGAAGAACCTGGTTTCGATGATGATGGAAGGTGCCGGCTTCGAGGTGGAGAATCTCGGGGTGAACACCACCTTCGAGGAGTTCCTGGCGGCGGTCGAGGAGCACGAACCGGACATCATCGGAATGTCCGCGCTGCTGACGACCACGATGCCGTATATGAAGGTCGTGGTCGACGGTCTCGTGAAGGAGGGGCGACGGGACAAGCTCATCGTACTCGTCGGCGGCGCGCCGCTCAATGAAGAGTTCGCTCTTTCGATCGGAGCAGACGCCTACTGCCGCGATGCCGCCACCGCAGTCGAAACCGCGACCAAGCTCGTGGCCGAACGCCGAGCCCAGGCCTGACCCGAGGATCATGACTTCGAGAACCTCCGTATTGCTGATCGCCTGTGGTGCACTGGCCCGTGAGATCGTCGCGCTGAAGCGCCTCGGCGGCTGGGACCACGTCACCGTGAGATGCCTGCCTGCCGAGCTCCACCTTCGGCCCGACGAGATCCCCAAGGCCGTCGGCAAGCTGCTCGAAGACACGCACAGCGAGTTCGATGAAATCCTCGTCGCCTACGCGGATTGTGGGACCCGGGGCCAGCTGGACGCAGTTCTTGCCGAGTACGGAGCTCGCCGCCTCCCCGGGGCACACTGCTACGAGGTCTTTGCGGGCGCGGAGAGCTTCGCCTCTCTGCAGGATGCTGAGCCCGGCACCTTCTACCTGACTGATTTCCTCGCTCGCCACTTCGATCGGCTCGTGATTCGCGGCCTCGGCATCGATCGCCACCCCGAGCTCCAGGCGATCTATTTCGGCAACTACCGTCGGGTCGTTCATCTCGCGCAGTCGCGCTCGCAAGAATTCACGCTGCGCGCCCGTGCCTGCGCAGATCGCCTCGGACTCGAGTTCGAGCAGCGATTCACGGGTATGGAGCGCCTCGAGCAGGCCCTGGGCGTGGATCCTCCATCAGAGGCGACGTCCGATGAGGCGTCGTGTACAAGCTGATCACGATCTACTGGAGAGACATCCCGTCTCAGGTCATCGGGCGCAAGGGTCGGAAGAGCGCGGTCAAGCAGACTCTATCTCCACGCTTCGAGAAGGCGATCGACCGTGCGGCCATGCGCGCCGGGCGCGGCTCGAGCGACGCCTACCTGGCGGATTGGCGTCGCGTGAGCCAACCCTGTGATGCCAATCTCGCGGAGGCCGTCACCGCCGAGGTGGACCGACTGGAGCACGAGTTCCCGTCCGATGTTCTCGAGCGTGTCGTTCGCGCGGGCGGACTCGCCGAGGAAGGGGGCGGGTAGCGCCGAATGGCAGCACGCCCCAAGAATGCACTCGTCGTATTCACCCCCTCGGGCAAGCGAGCTCGCTTCGCGCTCGGGACACCGCTGCTTCTGGCGGCTCGCGAGCTCGGGGTGGACATCGACTCGGTCTGCGGTGGACTCGGGATCTGTGGACGCTGCAAGATCGTCCCCGCTGAAGGCGACTTTGCGGCCTACGGAATCCGATCGGCCCGGTCCCACCTGAGCCGCTTCTCCGATCCCGAGAAGCGTTATGCAATGAAGAACGAGCTCGGGGAGGCCCAGCGCCTCGCGTGCCATGCGCGGGTGCGGGGCGATTGCGTGATCGACGTCCCCGCGAGTAGCCAGGTGCACCACCAGGTGGTGCGAAAGGACTACCAGCACCTCGACATCGAGGTCAACCCACTCATTCGTATCCATCACGTGAGGGTCGAGCCGCCGCGCCTCGACCGGCCGCGCGGCGACCTCGAGCGCCTGCTGGATGCGCTCGAGCGAGAGTGGCAGCTACCCGATCTCGCCATCGATCCCCGGCTCCTGCCCGGTTTGCAGGGTTGCCTGCGAGAGGGCGAGTTTTGTGTGAGCGCCGCCCTTCGCGACGAGCGGGAGATCGTTGCGCTGTGGCCGGGCCTCAAGGGGCGGGTATACGGCGTCGCGGTCGACGTGGGCTCGACGACGATCGCTGCGCATCTGTGTGATCTGGCGAGCGGAGAGGTCCTCGCGAGTGCGGGATCCATGAACCCGCAGATCCGCTTCGGCGAAGATCTCATGAGTCGGGTCTCATACGTCATGCTGAACCCCGGCGGCGAGATCGAGATGACTCGGGTCGTACGCGAGACGATCGATGGGCTCGTCGCCGACCTGTGCAAACAGATAGACGACGCGGACAGCCGCGCGACTCCGGACGATGTTCTGGAGATGACCTTCGTGGGCAACCCGATCATGCATCACCTCTTGCTCGGAATCAGCCCTGCGCCACTGGGTACGGCGCCCTTCGCCCTTGCGACCGATGGCGCAGTCACGCTGCGGGCTCGAGAGCTCGACCTGTCGGTTCACCCGGGCGCTCGGGCGTACCTATTGCCCTGCATCGCGGGCCACGTCGGTGCCGACACCTCCGGGATGCTGATCGCCGAGACGCCGTGGGACGACGATGTCACGACATTGCTCGTCGATGTCGGCACGAACGCCGAGATCGTGCTGGCCGACTCCGGGCGGATCCTGGTAGCGTCGAGCCCCACCGGCCCAGCATTCGAAGGCGCACAGATCTCCTGCGGACAACGCGCCGCCCCGGGCGCCATCGAACGGGTTCGCATCGACTCCGACAGTCTCGAGCCCCGTTTCAAGGTGGTGGGCTGCGATCTCTGGTCCGATGACGAGGGATTCGACGAAGCGCTGGGGCCGGAGGGCGTCACCGGCCTGTGCGGCACGGGCATCATCGAGGCGATCGCGGAGCTCTTCCTTGCCGGAGTCATCGACGCGGGCGGTCGTATCGACGCTGCGCTCGCGGAACGCAGCGCGCGCATCGAGCCCGACGGCCGCGCCTACAGATATGTGCTGCACGCGGGCATTCCTGCCGTGACGATCTGCCAGGGTGACGTGCGCGCGGTGCAGCTCGCCAAGGCGGCGCTGTATGCGGGTGTGCGCCTGCTCATGAATCGCATGGGCGTGGAGCGGGTCGAGCGCATACGGCTGGCGGGCGCCTTCGGAAGTCACATCGACGGCAAGTACGCGATGGTATTGGGCATGATTCCCGACTGCGACCTCGGCCGGGTCTCTTCGGCCGGCAATGCGGCCGGGACGGGCGCCGTCATGGCGCTGCTCGACTCGGAGCTGCGGGATACGATCGAGAGCCGCGTGCGCCAGGTCGAGAAGATCGAGACCGCGGTCGAGAGTGCCTTCCAGGAGAACTTCGTGAACGCGATGGACCTGCCCCATTCGAAAGACGGCTTTCCCGAGCTCGCGAAGCAGTGCACGCTACCCCCCCGCGAGCCGCGGGCCGCGCGGCGGGGAGCTCGCCGTCGAAACCTCGATGACGGTGCGGGCTAGTGACCCAGGTTGTATCCCAGGCGCCGGGGCAGCCGGGCCAGCGTCGCGAGCAAGCGGTTACCGGGTCTGCCGGCCTCCCACGCATCGTCCGTGCGCAGGATCGCCTCGAGGGTGAGTCTCGCGCCGATGTGGAGGAGCGGCTCCGGCGGGAAGCGCTTCGATCGGAATCCCACGAGAGGCAAGCTGGAGAACTCGTCCTGTCTGCCGAGGACCAGAGAGGACAGGATCTGGCCGCCGAGAACGCATGGGCCCACGCCACCCCCCGTGTAGCCCATCCCGTAGTGGACATTCCCGCCCCATATGGAGCCGAAGAAGGGAACGTGGTGGGCTCCGACGTCGATCGGCCCGCCCCACACCGAGTCGATTGCAACATCGCGGAACTCCGGGAACCACCTTCGCAGTCTGCCTTCGAGACGCTCGTACCACGACGCGTCGTTGGACATCCGGCCATCCGTTCCGTGACCGGGAGTCGCCGTGGCGGCCCCGAACGCGATCCGGCCATCGGGAGTGGTGCGTAGGTAGTTGAGCGTCGCCCGGAAATCGCCGATCGCCTCCCCTCCGGTCCACCCCATCTCTCTAAGCCGGTCGGGTGCCGGCTCGGTAAGGACGATGTGGCTCGCGCGCGGGATGATGCTGCGGCGAAATCCGGGGATCTGGTTGGACCAGGCGTTCAGGCCGAGCACGGCCTGGTCGGCTGCGACTTCGCCGCCACGTGTCACGATCTCGACCGTCGAGCCACCCTGGATCAGATCGACCGGCGTTCCCTCGTAGATGCGCACTCCCGCAGCGAGAACCAGGGCGCGCAGTCCGCGCGCGAGGCGCGCCGGCTGCACCGTGGCGCCTCGAGCCTGCAGGGCTCCGGCGCGGAACTGCGGTGACCGGCATCGGTCGGCCACCTCGGAAGCCGAGAGCATCTGATAGAAGTCGGCCGGGAATCCCTCGCGCGACTGAAGCTGGCGGATTTCGTCGAGCCCCTCATCGAAAACAGGAGAGGTAGAAACGATGAGATGACCCGCGCGTTGCAGCCAGATGTCGATGTCGGCCTCGCGGAAGAGGTCTACCGCAAGATCGACGGCCCGCTCGGAGGCGTGGCCGACTCGGGCTGCCTCTTGCGTCCCGAAGAGATCCGCCAGCACGGCGAAGTCGTCCCAGAGCCCGTACATGAAGCCGCCGTTTCTGCCGCTGGGACCGCTCCCGCAGATGTCGGCCTCGAGCAGCACGACATCCGCACCGGGGTCGGCCTGCTTCAGGTGGAAGGCCGTCCACAGGCCCGTATAGCCCCCACCGACGATGGCCACGTCAGCGCGCACCCGACCCTCCAGCGGGGGGCACGGCGTCCCGGCGTCCGCCGCCAGGGCCTCACGCAGCCACCACGATCTGGATTCGCCCGGTGTTGCCTCGGGCCCCCGCAGACGAGCGCGATCGGCAGCCACGGCTGTCTCCTCGTTTTTGAAATGGGTAGTTGTTCTAGTGGGTAGTTGTTTCGATGGCTGACGGTACCACGTTGCCAGCGATCGACTGGAACGGGACGGTCTCAATCGCCGTCTTTGTCCGCCGGCGAGATGTTCGAGAAATCGGCGTCGCGCTTCTCGAAGAAGGCCTTGATGGCCTCGACGTTCTCCGGCGATCCGACGCGCTGGGCGAAGGCCTCGTTCTCCCGAGCCTGGGCCGCGCGCACCTGATCGTCCCGAGTGGCGAGCAGCAGACGCTTGCACCAACGCAGGGAGCCGAGGGGCTTGCGGGCGAGCCACTTCGCCCGCTCCATGGACTTCTCCATCAGCTCGTCGGGCTCGCAGAGCTGGGTCGCGATGCCCAGCTCGAGGGCGCGCTCGGCGTCGATGAATTCCGACTCGTACAAGAGATGCAGTGCCGGCCTGTAGCCGAGCAGCGCCGGCAGCATGTAGCTACTCGCCGCTTCGGGGGCTACGCCCAGGGTGACGAAGGGGGCCCGCAGCCGGGCGCTGCTGGAGATGTACACGTAGTCGAAGAAGAGCAGGAGGGTGAGTCCTCCTCCTATACCCACGCCGTTCACCGCAGCGACGGCGGGCTTGTCGAAGCCGCGCAGGACGTCCACGCAATGGGCGAAGGGATGCTCGGCGGCGCTCGTCACACCGGGGGGCGGAGCGGCCATCTCGGTCAGATCCGCGCCGGCCGAGAAGGCCGTGCCCGCGCCCGTGACCACCAGCACCCGCACCTGGTCGTCGTCCTTTGCGGCCGACAGGGCATCGCTCAGCTCTCGCCACATCTGGGCATTGAAGGCGTTCTTTCGCTCGGGACGGTTGAAGGTGAGGAGGAGTACGCCTCCCTCCCTTTCCTGCAGGATGAATTCGCTGGACATGACTTCCTCGATGCGAAAGACGCAAGGCAAGAGCGTCGGGGGTGGACGATGGCGCTGATCCTACCAGAATCGCACCGGTCCCACGTCGACGTGCACGAAGTTCGAGCTGGCGTAGTAGCCGACCCCGCCGCGCTTCAGGTCCAGCGCGGCGTCCCGCAGCTGGCGACCCGGGACGTCGGCGACACGAATGTCGATCGCCATGCCCTCCATATGATAGCTGCGCCGGCCCACCTGGCCGCCCCGGACGCGCAGCATCTCGTTGGTCGCGTAGGTGCGATAGCCGGAGATCACCTGAAAGGGCTCGCGCGCTCCGGTCTCCGAACGCAGATCGTGCAGGAGGTCGAGCAAAGTGGGATCGATGGGCATGACCTGCCCGGTGCGATGATCGCGCAGCTGCTGGTTCACCCGGGCGAGCGCGTCCCTCTGGTATACGTCGCCCACCCGGTACACCACCCGGAGCTTCTCCCCGGTATGAATGCTCGTGAACTCGAGTTCGCGCCAAGCGGGCGGAGCCGCGAGCGCGAGCGCGCGCAGGGGAGTGGTGATTGCGGCCAACGCGCAGCCCATGCCCACCCGCATGAGCTGACGGCGGGAGAGCAAAGCGGACTCGCACGGGTAGCGACCGAACCAACGCGCGCGGGGGGGACGCGGCATGGGGCCTCCAGGCGATGAACGGTATCAAGCCTTCCGACGCCGGCCACTGCGCCGCGGCCCTCCCCTCGGGCGGTCGCGTTACACCTCCGGCGTCGGGGCGAAATAGCATCAGAATTCGAAGGGCAAGGAGCGAATCGGCATTCGATGAAGCATGGCTTGCACGTGAGCGCATGCCGAGCGCTTCACAAGTGGAGCGCCGGGCTAGCGGGAGCCGCTCGCTGACCACACCTCGAAGTCGTGGTAGCGGATGCTGTCGAAGCTCTCTTCGAGCTCGTAGCCTGCCTCGCGCAGCTCGGCCATCCGCTTCTCCGTCGGCACCTTGTGACTGGCGGGAGGGCCTACCGGAAGATCGCCCGGCTCGTACTCGAGGAGAACGAGTCGCGCGCCAGGCCGCAGGGCCGCTCGTAGACCCCGGAAGTACTGGGCGCGGTCGTCGATGTGGTGGTAGGTGTCGACGACCAGCACCAGGTCGACCCGGCCGGGTGGCAGATGGGGATTCGAGTAGGAGGCCAGTACCGGCACCACGTTCGTGACGCCTTCGGCCTCGAGGCGGCCGCGCAAGGCATCGAGCTGTCGCGGCTCCACGTCCACCGCGTACACCATGCCGCGCTTCAGGTGCTGGCCCAGCGGAAGCGCGAACACACCCGGCCCGCAGCCCAGGTCGGCCACAACGGCGTCCTCGGGCAGCGCGAGCTTCGCGATGACCCGCTCGGGCTGCAGCATCTCCAGGCGATCGGCCCGGAGCAGCTGCGCGATGTAGGCCTCCGTGTCGGGAGGCCCGTGGCGATCGCGGTTCTGGGCGAGCGCGGGCAGGCTCGAAGCCAGCGCCAGCAAGAGCGCGACTGTCCCGACGAGGAGCCGCGAGCTCCGAGAGCCGCGAGACCGCCGCTTGCGACCCCGCAGTGTGTGTCGAAGAAGGAGCAAGCTCACGGCGAATCCCCCTTGGCATGAGCATACACGCTGGCCCTGCTAGCGTCCCTCGCGTACCGTCCTATGGCGAGAATCGCGCCCGACCCGCCGAGGCCCCCCATGGAAGCACCGCGCCCCCACCGCCCCCTGCCCATTCGCGCCATCAACGCCGCCGGAGGCGCTGCCGCGCGCCTCGGCCTTCGCCTTCCGAGCCTGGCGGAGGACGCCCTCCTCGAGGCCGCCCGCAAGCAGACCGGCCTGAGAGACTTCGGTCAGGGCGGCTTCCGGGCCGGCTTGCATCAGCTTCTCGCGTCCCTCGAGCGCGACGCGCAGCTCACGACTATCGGCCGCTCTATGGCGCGCGGCCAGATCGGCTCCGCGCTCGCGAATCGGCTGCAGCTCGTCGAGCACCGCAAGCGGCATCCGGAGCTCGATGAGCAGCGGATCGAGCGCCCGCTCTTCGTTCTGGGGCTGCCGCGCACCGGTACCACGATCCTCTACGGCCTCCTCGCCCAGGATCCCGCCCACCGCTCCCCGCTCAGCTGGGAGGTTGCTGCCCCCTGCCCTCCCCCTCGACCCGAGACCTACGAGAGCGACCCGCGCATCGCCCGGATGGACGCTGAGTTCGACCAGCTCCGACGCCTCGCACCGGGCTTCGACGCCATCCACCCCATGGCGGCCCGGCTCCCCCAGGAGTGCGTGGCCATCACCGCCATGGATTTCCACAGCGTTCAGTTCGGCGCCTCCTACAACGTCCCCTCCTACGAGGACTGGCTCACCGAGCAGGATCTCCGCCCCTCCTACCGCTTCCACTACGCGTTCTTGCAGCACCTTCAGTCGGAGTGCGCGCGCGAACGCTGGGTGCTGAAGTCGCCCGGCCACCTGCCCTTCATCGGCGCCCTCCTCGACGTCTACCCGGACGCCATGATCGTGCAGACCCACCGCGACCCCCTCGACGTACTCGCCTCGGTGTCGAGCCTCGAATGTGTCCTGCGCAGCGCGGCCAGCGACGCGGTCGACCCGCTGGAGATCGGTCCGCAGCAGGTCGACCTCTGGTCCCGCACGCTGCGCACGGGGATCGAGCAACGCGAGCTCGCCACGACCCACGTGAATCAGTTCTTCGACGTGCACTTCCCCGAGCTGCTCGCGGATCCTCTCGCCTGCGTGCAGCGCATCTACGAGCACTTCGACCTGGAGCTGACGAAAGAAGCAGAGGAAGAGATGGCCCGCTTCCTTGCGGACAACGCGCGCGACAAACACGGCACGCACCGTTACAGCCTGGAGACCTTCGGCATCGACGCCGCAGTCCACGGGCGGGGCTTCGACGATTACTGCGAGCGCTACGGCGTGGTGCGCAAGACGCGATAGGAGAAGGGAGAATAGGGTGGGCACTGGAAGACTGGAAGGCAAGACGGCTCTGGTGACCGGCGGCGGCACCGGGCTGGGCTATGGAATCGCGCTGACCCTGGCCCGCGAAGGTGCGCGCGTCACCCTGGCCGCGCGGCGCCTGGAGATTCTCGAGCAGGCCGCCGAGCGGCTGCGCGCCGAGGTCAGCGATGCACAGGTCGCAATCCGCCAGTGTGATATCACCGTCGAAGAAGACGTCGCGGCAACCGTCGCGAGCGCGGCCGGGCCCGAGGGCCGACTCGACGTCGCGGTCGCCAACGCGGGCAGCGGCGCCCCGGGGCCGGTCCTGGCCCTGGGCAGCGAGCACTGGCGCTTCGCCACCGACCTCAACATCCTCGGCACCGCGCTCACCATCAAGCACGCCGGGCTGGCGATGAAGGAGCAGGGCGGGAGCATCGTGACCATCTCGTCGTCCGAGGGCTTCAAGATCGCGAAGTACATGTCGCCCTACACGGTCACCAAGGCCGCCGTGGAATCCCTGACTCGCTGCGCGGCCCTGGAGCTGGCGCCATTCAAGATCCGGGTCAACTGCATCCAGCCGGGCTTCGTGCCCACGGAAGGCACCGCCCTCGCCTTCGACGAGGAAGGCGCGCGGGAGCTGATCGAGATCACGCCTCTCGGGCGGCCGGGCCGTCCCGACGAGATCGGAGAAGCCGTGCTCTACTTCTCCGCCGAGTCGGGCAGCTGGGTGACGGGGCAGATCCTCGCGGTGGACGGCGGCATGGTGATACCCGAGGGCGTCTCCTTCGAGAAGCTGTGCCGGAAGATCTACGGAGACGAAGCGATGGACGCCTGCATGGGCCCCGCGGAGGGCTGATCTCCACCTGGCGAGAGCAACGAACGAGGAACGCGCAATGCCGAATGACGAGTTCTCCATGAGCGAGCGTGCGTACCGGCGCCTGCTCGACGCCCTGGGCGATGCGGCCGACATCATTACCGGCCCCATCGGCGCAAGGAATGCCCGCGAGCGCGCCGAGGGCTTCCGCAACATCACTCGCGTCCTCTCAGTCGCCCTCGAAATGATCCTCGAGAAGGGCGACCGGGCCCATCCGGCCTTCACCCGCTGGATCAACCCCTGGCGCAAGCTCCTGGGGGACAATCCCTGGACCTTCTACGACGCGGCACTGATCGACCCGAAGCTCTGCTATCGCGTTCATGGCCGGCGAAACGCTCCAACCTATCTCGGCTTCTGCGTCTACGGTACGGCGGAGGACACGGCGAAGAAGGGCGCGCGACGGATCGTCGGCAACCTCGACGACAGTGAAATGCACTTCGAGGAGGACGGCTCCTTCGAGCTCTTCCTCGGCGCCGAGCGCCCGCCCGAGGCCCGCAACTGGATCGAGCTGGCGGCCGATGCCAGCGACCTGCTGGTTCGCCAGTACTTTCTCGTGCCCGGCGAGCAGGAGCCCGCGACCTACGGGATCGAAGCCACCCCCAAGCCGCCGGCACCCGAAGCCCTCAGCGAAGAAGAGTTCGCGGCGCGCCTGGACGCGGTCGTGGCGTGGGTTCTCGACGTGATCCACGTCGAGGCGACCATCAGCGCCCTCGCCGAGCACTCCACCCCCCACCTTCTGCGCGACGGCGAGGAATACGCGGAGAAGGAAGGCGAGGCCGGCGGCCCCCCCATCGACCCGAGCTACGTCGCCAAGGCCATGCCCACCCCGGCCATCCTCTACACGGGCTCCTGGGTCAACGATCTGGGCGACGACGAGGTCATGGTGGTCGAAGGAAGGCCCCCCAAGGCGCGCTACTGGTCGATCCAGCTCCTCTCCCGCTGGATGGAGTCGCCGGACTTCCTCCACCACCAGGTCTTCTTCACCCAGGAGAACACGATCCTCGAGCCGGACGGCTCCTTTCGCGTATCGATCGCGCACCGCGATCCAGGGGTTCCCAACTGGCTCGATACGACGGGCCTCGCCAGCGGAAACATCACGATCCGTGCGCTCAAGGCGGAGGAGCAGTCACTCGACGTCCAGTTTCGCCGGGAGAAGCTGAGCGGCTAGAATGGCGCTCTGTGCACCGGAGGCGCAATGCACCCCGACGACCAGTTCCATCCCCCCACCAGCGACGATCCCTTCTGGACCGAGACCTGCTGGTTCACCTTTGCGGTGCCCGAGCGGAAGCTCTCGGGGCAGCTCTATCCCTTCTTCCGACCGAACCAGGGCGTGTGCTCGAGCGGCGTCTTCCTGTGGGACGACTCGGGCCACGAACTCTGGAACTGCCTCTACGCAAAGAACCTCTGGCACATTCCCATGCCGCCGGATGCCGATCTGAACGACATCGAGCTCGCCAGCGGCTTGCACTACCAGACCCTCGAAGCCCAGAAGCGCTACCGCGTCCGCTACCGGGACCTCGACGAAGACGCCCTCGAGATCGACCTCACCTTCGAGGCCGTGTGCCCGCCCAACTACCTGGCCGGCTCCCACCTCGACCAGCCCGGCCGTTATCGCGGCGGCATCCGGCTCTACGACGAGGAGATTCCCGTCGACGCCTTCGGGATGCGCGACCGCTCCTGGGGTGTGCGCTCCCAGATCGGCCCCGACATCCACCACTCGAGCGCCCTGCGCGGCGGCTACAGCTATGCGACCGTGTCCGAGCGCGACGCCTTCCACGCCATCACCATGGCCTTTCGAGACGATCAGTGCATTCCCATCCACGGCTTCCTGCTGCGCGAGGGCGTGTACTCGAAGCTCGTTCCCGCAAAGGGGGGACGCACGGTTCTCGAGCGCGCGGGCGGCGCGCCGACCCGGGTGCGCCTGGAGCTGGAGGATGAGCTGGGCCGGGAGCTCGTCGCCGAGGGGCGCTGTCTCAACAAGCTCGGAGTTCACCTCAATCCCAACCTCTTTACCTGGAACTGCCTCACCGAGTGGAGCTTCGGCGGCATCCGCGCCTACGGAGAGGACCATGACAACTGGAGCGCGTCCGCGGCGCGGCGCTTCTTCGCCACGGAGGCCGGCGGACGATGACCAGCGGCAAGGTTCGCGACCCCGGCCTGGTGAAGGCCGCTCTCGAACGCTGGCTCCCCGAGGCCCTGGGCGTGGAGGCCGCGGAGCTGGTCGGCCTCGAGAAGCCCTCGGGCAGCGGCTTCTCCAACGAGACCTTCGTCTTCGACGTGCGTTACCACAGTGAAGGCCGGGAGCAGACGCGAGGCTTCGCCCTGCAGGCGGCGCCCCTCGGCGAGGGCCTCTTCCCCGAGTACGACATGCTGCGGATGTTTCACCTGCAGACGCTCGTCGGCGACCATTCCCAGGTCCCCGTTGCGCCCATGGTGGCCTGCCACATCGAGCCGGAGCTGCTGGGCGCGCCCTTCTACCTGATGGAACGCGTCGCGGGGCGCGTCCCGACCGACAATCCCTCGTATCACGCCGAGGGCTGGCTCCACGACGCCTCCCCGGAAGATCAAGCGGCCGCCTGGTGGAGCGCCATCGACGCCCTGGTGAAGCTGCGCTCCATCGATCCCGAGACGACGGAGCTCGCCTTCCTCGAAAAGGGCTGGCAGAAGCCCGGCGTGGCGGCCAAGCTCGCCTCCTGGGAGCACTTCATGGGCGAAGTGGTGGGGGAGCGCAGCGCTCCCCTGCTCGAAGAAGGTCTCGCCCGCCTGAAGGACCGCTTGCCCGAGGAGGGGCCCGCGGGCATCACCTGGGGCGACGCCAAGCCCGGCAACATCATCTACCAGGGCACCCGGGCCGCCGCCCTGCTCGACTGGGAGCTCGCGAGCCTGGGCCCGCCCGAAGAAGACCTGGTCCACTGGATCTTCATCGACCGCTTCCTCTCCGAGGGACTCCACGTCGAGCGCCTGCCCCACCTGCCCGGCCGGGAGGAAACCCTCGCGCGCTATCAGGAGCAGAGCGGCCACGAGCCGCGCGACGTCGATTGGTGGGAGCTCTATTCGGCCTGGCGCCTGGCGGTGATCATCTACCGCATCATGTGTATCTACAAGCGCCTCGGCCTGCTCCCCGACGAGGCCGACCCCTACGAGGTGAACGTCGCCAAGGGCCTCCTGGGCACCATCCTCGAGGGCTGGCGCTAGAGGGCGCGGCTACCTGCTCGCCCCACCGGCGTGGCAGACTGTCCCACTCCTCGCGCTATTCCCCCCCTCTCCGCGTCCCTCCCGGGGTGCTTCGATTCTTGCGCACGCATTGCCTGCCGCCTGCCGCCTCTCCCTGGCGCGATGGGCTCAAGCCCGCGCGGGGTGCGGACGATCAGCATGGAAAGGAAATCCATGCATCCCCCCCACCTCACGATCAGTTTGATCCTTGCGCTCACCCTAGCTAGCTCGAGCTTCGCGAACGACGCGAACGACGCGAACGACGCGGGCGGCACGATCGACGCGGACGCCGTCGCCGACGCCTACGAGGCGTACGACGATGCGGCGCTCTTCGAGCAGTTCGCTGCATATCTCGATGCGGCCACCGATCGCTTCGCGCGCGGCCTCGTCTCCGAACAGCTCGAGCAGCAGGTGGAGGAGATCGAGGTATACGTCGAGCTTGCTCTCGCCGGGCCTCGCCTAGAGAACATGGACGAGACCCCTGCCTCGATCCCGAAGGGGCCGCGCTACGTCGTCACGATCCGCGACGAGTGGTCTGCATGCGGAGCCCGCTCGGCCGCCGCTTCCTGCGCGAGCGTGCCCGAGACCGCACAGGCCTCCGTCCCCGCCAGCCACACCGCGCGCTGAACCCAGCGCATCCGGCGCTGAAATCCCACGAGACCCCCAGACCCGGGGGCTCCCAGGCTCCGTGTCTCATGGGTAGGACGGCAGGATCCAGTATCCTCTCGTCATGAGCCGCCCGACGGGCATCCCGCCCGAGAACCAAACTCGACCCTTCCCCGAGGCGCTCCGCTGGCTGGTCGCGGTGTGCGTGGCGTCGGCGGTGACCGTGGGCCTCCTCTTCATGATGACGGGCCTGGTCGACCCTTCTTCCATCGTGATGCACCTCGTTCGCCTCTACCCGCTCACCCAGGCGGCCCCCTGCCCCGAAGAGGGCTGCGCGACCCCCTCCCCGGTCCTGCCCGTAGCGGTCACCATCGAGGGAAGCGTCGGCTACCGCGCCGAGGGGCGCATCATGCCGCTCGGAGCCGCCGAGATCGTGGCCGAGCGCCCGAACGGCAAGAACCGGAAGGTCGAGGTGGATGCAGACGGAAAGTTCCAGTTCGTCACGGGCTGGCCCATCGCCTCTCCGTCGCCGCCCGGCAGCGAATCTCGACGCAGGGGGTCTTCGACACCGCAGCTCCTCATTCGGGCGCCCGGCTGCACCGAGCGTCGCGTACCCGTGACCCGCGCCTGGATTCCACGCTTGATTCTCCTCTCCTGCACGGAGCCAGGCTGAGCCACCGGCAGACCCCGACCATCGAAGGAGAGAAGCATGACTCGCGCTACGTCGATCCTGGCGATCTGGAGCCTCACTCTGGCCTGTGGGGGCCTGGCCTGCGACCGGGCGGACCACCCACCCGAAGGCACTCCCGGAACGGTGGCGGAACGGGCCGCGCAGCCTACTTGGAGCGCCGCCGAGATGCGTGCGCTCTCGGATCGCCTGGAGCTCACCGAGCTCATCAACCGCTACGCCCTCGGAATCGACTCGATGGACGGCGAGCTCCTGGCCGCGGTGTTCACTCCCGACGCGGTCGCCGACTACGAAATCGAGCCCCTCGGAATCCGGGAGCACCTCGAGGGCTTCGATGCGATCGTGGGGTGGCTGCGCTCGATGCTCGGCGAGCGCGAGAACGCCGTGCCCTGGCACTTCATGAGCACTCACATCGTCGAAATCGACGGGGATCGCGCTCGGGTGCGGGCCTATCAGCACAATCGCCACATGAGCGGCATCGGTCTCTACACCGCCGATGCCATACGCACCGCAGAGGGCTGGCGAATCGAGAAGCTGCACCTCGAGGAGCAGCTCCTGGTCCCCGCCGCCTCGGCTCCTTCCGAGTTGCCGGGGAGTGATCGGTGAGTGAAGTCCGAAGCACCGGGCGGGTCCCGTCGCTGCTGGATCGACGCGAGTTCCTGGAGCGCGCCGCGGCGTTGGCCGGGGGCGCCCTCTCCGTGAGCTGCACCTCCTTTCTCCTGGGGTGCGAGCCAACGCAGATCCCGGGGCCTTCCCATGCGCTCTTTACGCCGGCGCAGCGGGAGCTGGTCGCGACCGCCACGGAGCTCATCCTCCCGGCCACGGACACCCCGGGCGCGCTCGGGGCGGGGGTGCCGGTCTTTGTCGAGATGATCCTGGTCGACTGGTACCTGGACGACGAGCGCGAGCGCTTCCTCGCGGGGCTCGCGCGGCTGGACACGCTGGCCCGGGAACGCTCGGGGAAGGCTTTCGTGCACGCGGGCCACGCGCAGCAGCTCGAGATCCTGGAGGCTCTCGAGCAGGAGGGACTGGCGCAGCAGCCGGCCAGCCGCCGCGCCAGGGTCTTCTCCACGGACCGACGGACACAGCCGGCGTTCTTTCCGGCACTCAAGGAGTTGACCCTCGTCGGCTACTACACCTCAGTGGTCGGAGCGACAGCGGAGCACGTCTTCGAGCCGGTGCCCGCTCGCTACGAAGGCTGCGTTCCCGCATCGGAGCGTGATCGCGTGGTGCGCGGGAGATGACGGTGGCACGGCGGGTCGACGCGATCGTGGTGGGCTCCGGCATCACGGGAGGCTGGGCCGCCAAGGAGCTGACGGAGCGCGGCCTCACGGTGCTGATGATCGAGCGCGGGTCGAACATCGAGCACATTCGCGACTACACCCGCGAGCATCGCGCGCCCTGGGAGCTGCCCTTCCGCGGCCTCGGGGACCGGAAGCGCTACGAGCGCGACTACGCGAGCGCACGGCAGTCCAGCAGCTTTGTCG